>JAYWAO010000094.1:0-2378 GCA_043782365.1 Deltaproteobacteria bacterium | reverse complement strand
ATCCACGGTAGGGATGCGCTGCTCGGCAGGCCGGTGGCCAAGCGAGCGCGGAGGGGCTCCCTTTTGAACCAGGTGCAGAAGCTGCGCGAGGCCCGCTTGATGGCCAAGGCCGAGCTCGCTCGCAAGGCGGGCGTGTCCGAGTCCACCATCGACCGGATCGAAGCAGGGAACGGGTGCCGGATGGAGACCAAGCGGAAGATCCTCTTCGCGCTGGGGCTCGAGGTGGTGGACGGCCCCAAGGTCTTCAAGCGCCCGGCTGCGGCGCCGCGGAAGGTCCCGCGGAGCCTGCGTTAGCTCGTAGAAAAAGTTCGTTGGCCGTTTTTTTGGGTCTGTCAAGGGACGGTGGTAGCGTCCTCTTTGGAGTCTAGCGAGGGCCGTGTTCAGGCCCTCAGTGGGAGCAAGGCCGTGGCAAAGAGCAAGCTGGCCCTCGGGCTCGACATCGGCTCCTCATCCGTCAAGCTCGTCCAGCTCAAGGACGCAGGCAAGCGCGGCTACACGCTCGAGGCCTTCGGCGTGGTGCCGCTGCCGCCGGAGGCGATCGTCGACGGCGCGCTGATGAACTCGAGCGCCATCGTCGAGGCCATCAAGCAGCTGGTCTCCCAGTTCAAGCTGAAGAACAAGGACGTGGCCATCGGCGTCTCGGGCCACTCGGTGATCATCAAGAAGATCTCGATGCCCCGGATGACCCAGGAGGAGCTCGAGGAGAGCATCCAGTGGGAGGCGGAGCAGTACATCCCCTTCGACGTGAAGGACGTGAACATCGACGTCCAGATCCTCACCCCGCCCGACCAGGACACCGGCACCGGCCAGATGGACGTGCTGCTGGTGGCGGCCAAGAAGGACATGATCAACGACTACACCTCGGTGGTCGCGGAGGCGGGCCTCAACCCGATCTGCGTCGACGTCGACGCCTTCGCGGTGCAGAACAGCTTCGAGGTGAACTACGAGGTGCCCAAGACGGAGACCGTGGTGCTGGTCAACGCGGGCGCCTCGGTGGTCAACATCAACGTGCTGGCGAACGGGGTGACTACTTTTACCCGCGACGTCACCATGGGCGGCAACCAGTTCACCGAAGAGATCCAGAAGCAGCTCAACGTCTCCTACGACGAGGCGGAGAAGCTCAAAGTCGGCGGCGACGCCGCGCAGGACAGTGACTCGGTGGTGCCGCAGGAGGTGGAGCGCGTCATCCAGGGGGTCGCCGACCAGATGGCCGGCGAGATCCAGCGCTCCCTCGACTTCTACACGGCCACCGCCGCCGACTCGCACATCGCCCGGCTCTACCTCTCGGGCGGCACCGCGAAGATCCCGGCGCTCTTCAAGGTCATCGAGCAGCGCGTCGGCGTGCCCGTCGAGATCTTGAACCCCTTCAAGAGCATCGAGATCGACAACCGCAAGTTCGACCCCAACACCGTGATGGAGTCGGCCCCGTCGGCCGCGGTCGGTGTGGGCCTGGCGCTGCGCCGGACCAACGAGCGCTGAGGACACCGATGACCACCAACTTGTTCACGGCAGGGCAGGCGGTACGAGAGAGGAGCGGGCAGCGATGATCCGGATCAACCTGCTGCCCGTCCGGGCAGCCAAGCGGCGCGAGTTCGGCAAGCAGCAGCTCCTGCTGCTGGTGCTCGCGCTGGTGATCGCCTTCGGCGCCAACTTCTTCTGGTGGAAGAGCGTCAACGACGCCAGCGCCACGCTCGACGCGCAGATCGGCCGCACGCGGCAGGAGATCGCGCAGCTCGAGAAGACCATCGGCGAGGTGAAGTCGATCACCCAGGAGAAGAAGGCGCTCGAGGACAAGCTGAAGATCCTCGACGACCTGAAGAAGGGCCGCACCGGCCCGGTCAAGCTGATGGACGAGCTCTCCAGCCTGATCCCGCCCAAGGTGTGGCTGGCCGACTACGCCGAGCAGCAGGGTGCTGTCGGGCTCAAGGGCAAGGCCGTCACCTATGAAGACTTCTCGGTGTTCGTGAAGAAGATGAAGGCGTCGAGGCACTTCCACGACGTGACCATCCGCAAGGCGACGCAGCGCAACGACGGCGTCGTCGAGTGGGACGTCACCTGCGTCGCGGACTACTCGGCGTGAGAGTGGGGAGGCTTACGTGGCTTTGACCGGACAAGACATCCTCAACCAGATCAACAAGGCGCCCCTGCCGCAGAAGCTCGCGGTGGCCGGGCTCTTGGTGGCTGCCCTCACCGCGGGCAACTGGTTCCTCCTCATCGACGACCTGCGCGACCAGATCGTGCAGAAGCAGCAGACCCAGCGCAAGCTCGAGGACGACCTGATCCAGAAGCAGTCGATCGCCAACAACCTGGCCCAGTTCAAGCACGAGAAGGAGGTCCTCGAGCGCAAGCTCGCCCAGGCCCTCACCGAGCTGCCGAAC
>JAYWAO010000093.1:0-6644 GCA_043782365.1 Deltaproteobacteria bacterium | reverse complement strand
TCGCTGAAGGCCGGCAGCATGTAGCGGCGCAGCGGGTCTTGGCGGAGGTCGCGCTCGTTCATGGTGTTGATCATGTGCGGCGTGATCAGGATCGACATCGTCGCCCGCTCGCGCTGGTCGCGCTCCATCGCGGCGAGGAGGTCGTCGGGAAGGAGCGCCCCGAGCGCGGCCTTCAATTCGTCGAGGTTCTTGACCGTGTTCTTGCGCTGCCAGAGCGCGCTCTCCCACTCGGCGGCGGTGACCGCGCGGTAGCCCGGGAGGCGGGTCCAGTCGGGCTCGCCGAAGTGGCGCTCGAGCGGGTAGCGGAAGGGCTGCTCGGGCACGCTGGCCGTACCCCGGGCGGGCGGCGGCGTGGAGGGGCCGGCAGCGGCGGGCGCGGCAGCGGGAGCGGCGGGGATGGCAGGCGTGGACACTTGGCTCACGGGCGTTCCTCCGAGCGGGACGGGGTGTTTACAGGCGCGCTCGCGCCCGGGTCAATACGCGCGAGGCCGCGCTTGCATCGCTGCGCGGCCGCCGCGCAAGCGTTACAGTGCCAACCCGTGTTCACTTTCCGCGTCGGACCGTTCCCCGTCACCATCGAGCCGTCCTTCCTCCTCGTGGCGGTGCTGCTCGGCCCCCTCAACGGGCCCGTCATCGGCATCGTCAGCTGGGCGCTGGTGGTCTTCGCCTCGGTGCTGATCCACGAGCTGGGCCACGCGGTGGTGGGCCGGTCGCTCGGCGCCGCGCCGCAGATCTTCCTGCGCGGCCTCGGGGGTGTGACGCTGACCCCGATGGCGCGCCGGCTCACGCCCGCAGAGAGCATCAAGCTCTCGCTCGCGGGGCCGTTCGCGGGCCTGCTCCCGGGGGTGGCGGCGCTGCTCCTGCTCTGGGCCACCAACCCGTCGGTGCAGGCCTACCTGGGCGACCCGCGGCTGTGGCTCGACCTGGTCCTCGGCGGCATCCGGGCCCGCACGCCCTTCGAGCACCTGCTCTTCTCGTTCGTCACCACCGGCTTCTTCTGGACCCTCCTCAACCTGCTGCCGGTGCTCCCGCTCGACGGCGGCCAGGTGCTGGCGGCGTCGCTCTCCTGGCTGCGCAAGAAGCCGTCGATGTCGCTGGCGGGCTGGATCTCGGCCGGGGTCGCGGCGGTCCTTTCGCTGCTGCTCTTCTTGCGCGTGCTGCCCGGTGGGTTCTTCCTCGCCATCCTCTTCGCGGGGTTCGCGCTGCAGAGCGCCGCGCTCGCCCGGGCTGCGTCTGGCCCTGCGCCCGTGCGCGCGCCCGCGGCCGATCCGGCCGCCCACTCCGACGCCGCGGCTGCGCTCGACGAAGCCCGCGCGAAGCTGGCCGCTGGCGACACCGCGGGCGCCGAAGAAGTGTCGGCGCGGCTGGAGGCAGCCGGCGATCCCCTGCGCGGCTCGGTGGCGGCCCGCATCCGCGCCGGCGTGCTGCTCTCGCGCGGCGAGCACGGGCGCGCGGGGGTCGAGGCGGGCAGGGCGTTCTCGCTGGTGCAGGAGCCCGACTCCGCGGTGGTGGCGGCCCGGGCCGCGCTGCGGGCGGGAGAGCGGGAAGTGGCCCGCACCTGGCTGCGGCGCGCGGTGGAGGCGGGCGCGCGTCCAGAGGCGATCGCGCAGGACGCGGAGTTGGCGACGGTCGCCGAAGCGCCGGCCCTCTCTTGACCGGGAGCGGGCCGATCGGGCAAGTAGCGCCGCTCCGCGCCCCCGCGCGGCGCCGCACGCCTATCGAAGGACGGTAACGCAACATGGGCGACAGCCCGCACTGGAAGCGCCTCTACCCCGACGCCACCGACGCCCAGTGGCGCGACTGGCGCTGGCAGGCGCGCAACATGGTCCGCACGCTCGAGTCGCTGCGCAGCAAAGTCCCGCTCACGCCCGACGAGGTGCGCGGCTGCGAGCGCACCAGCGCCATCTTCCGTCTCGGGATCACGCCGTACTACCTTTCCCTCATCGACCCCGAGCACCCCTCCTGCCCGGTCCGCCAGCAGGCCATCCCCGTGGCCGCCGAGGCCGAGGTGAGCCCCGGCGAGCTGCGCGATCCTCTCGGCGAGGACCACAACCGCCCCGTCCGCGGCATCGTCCACAAGTACCCCGACCGCGTCCTCTTCCTCGCGCTCGACCGCTGCTCCACCTATTGCCGCCACTGCACCCGCCGCCGCATCACCTCTGGCGACGAGGGCGACTTCAACAAGGACGAGCTCGAGACCGCCGTCGCCTACGTGCGCGCCCACCCCGAGGTGCGCGACGTGCTCATCTCCGGCGGCGACCCGTTCCTGCTCTCGACCGCGCGCCTCGCCGAGCTGCTCGCGGCCCTGCGCGCCATCCCGCACGTGGAGCTCATCCGCATCGGCACGCGCGTTCCCGTAACGCTGCCCCAGCGCGTCGACCGCGCGCTCGCCCGCACCCTGCGCCGGTTTGCGCCGCTCTTCGTCATCACCCACTTCAACCACGCGAAGGAGCTGACGCCGGAGGCGCGGGCCGCCTGCGAGCTGCTCATCGACCACGGCGTCCCGGTGGAGAACCAGGCCGTGCTGATGCGGGGCGTGAACTCCTCGCTCACCGCCATCAAGGACCTGATGCACCAAGTCCTCACCATGCGGGCGCGGCCGTACTACCTGCACCAGATGGACGTCGCGGAGGGCCTCGAGCACCTGCGCACGCCGATCGCCGCGGGCGTCGAGATCCTGCGCGGCCTGCGCGGGCACACCTCGGGGCTCGCCGTCCCGCACCTCGCGGTCGATCTGCCCGACGGCGGCGGCAAGGTGACGCTGCAGCCCGACTACGTGGTGGAGCGCGGCGCGCATGAGACCACGCTGCGCAACTTCAAGGGCGAGCTCTACAAGTACCCGGAGCCGAAGGAGACCGACTGCACGGTCCCGTATGATTCGGTCTGGTACCCGGCGGGGGCGCCCGTGCACCGGCCGCGCAACCCGGCCGCAGCGCAGTCGCCGCACGAAGGCGGGCCGCTCGCCGGGGAGCCGACACCAGAGACGATGATTGGGCCGGCGCCGGTCCTGCTGGGCCTGCGTGGTAGGGCCTAGAGCATTCCGAGGCGCCCCGCAAAGCTGCCGGCGCGCCGCCAGGACCGTGACGTCGGTAGCGACGGCTCGTGGCACACGCTGCCCGGCACCGCAGAGGTCTTCCTGCCACCTCTGCCCACCCTGAAAGAGCCCCACGTCTCAGCGGCTGGACGTCCAGCGACGTTCCCCGCACGCGCCGAACTCCTCGCAACCACAACGGCGACCGCGTGTCCCAGAAGAATGGCGCCCGGGGTCATGGCGTCGAGGTCGATCCCGTGTAACGCTTTGTCTGCTCGGTGGGTCCAGGCCTTGCAGCACCTGATGGCGGTGGTAGCCGGAAGGAGGGCGACGATGCGCGCAGCACGGCTCGTCAGCGGACTTGGGGCACTTGTACTCTGCGCCTGCGTGCACGCCGTCGCTCCCAGGCCGGTGAGCCTGCAGGGGACGTGGGAGGTCGCCTCGCTGCGGGCCCGCCTCGGCTCCGGCCTCGTCGACCTGGCGCAGGCCGAGACCTCCGCGCAGGGGCAGGACGGCCAGCAGCACCGGTACGCCGCCTCTGGCCTGCTCCTGCTCGCGCGCGACGGCACCTGCAGGTTGCTGGTGGATGTGCGCGTCGACGGCGCCACGCCGGGCCGCTCCGAGCGCGCCTGCACCTGGCGCGGCAGCGGCGCGCGGCTCATCCTCGAAGACGAGGGCGGCGCGGTCACTGCCTACCGGGTCAGGCCGCGCGAGGGCGGCGTGCTCCTCGAGGCGCTGGCGAACCCCACCGAGCTGGAGGAAGAGGAGCGAACCACTGGAGAGCGGATGGAGCTGGTGCCCGCGCAGACCGCGTCCACGCTGGCAGCGCTGCCCGAGCCCGATGGAGCCGACGGCACCCGCTAGCCCGCGGCCGCTCGCACCGGCCGGAGGCCGAGCAGCATCGCCCCCGGAAAGCCTCAGCGTGGGTCAGCGCAGAGGCGCATGCCCAGCGTTGCGTCGCGCCAGGTGCGGGCGTAGGCGTTCCGGTTGGCGACCTGGGCCGTCTTGCGGTCGTGGAAGTAGCTCCCTCCCCGGATGACGAACTCGCCCTCGCCCAGGCTGCTGCGCGTCCACTCGAAGGCGTTGCCGGCGAGGTCGTCGACGCCGAAGGGGCTGCGCGAGGCCGGGTGCGAGCCGACCTCGTCGGGGCCGAGCCCCTCCTTGCCGTGCGTCAGGTCGATGTTGGCGTCGCCGGGCCCGAGCGGCTTGTCGTGGGGGAAGGACCGCCCGTCGGCGCCGCGGGCGGCGCGCTCCCACTCGACCTCGGTGCAGAGCCGGGCCCCGGGGAGGCGGCCGGTGGAGCGCAGCCAGGCGGCGTAGGCTTCGGCGTCGTCGGCGGAGATGGCGGTGACCGGGAAGCGGCGCCAGTCCTGCTCTGCGTGGTCGCTGCGGTGGGGATAGCGGATCGGCTGACCCTCGAGGGCGCGCAGGGGGACGCCGGCCGTCTGCAGCGTCAGCTGGTAGCGGCCGTCGGGCCGCAGCTCCAGCTGCAGCGAGCTGGTGGTGCTGGCGCTCGCCTGCACCCCGGGCGTCCGGCGGGCCCGCTCGGCGGGGGCCAGACCGCGGAGGAAGCCGAGCCAGGCGCCGAAGGTCACCTCGGTGCGTTCGATCAGGAACGGGCCGCTCTCGACCGGCCGGAGGGGCAGGGCATCGAAGAAGCCGCGCCGGGTCTCCTCGTCGGCGGCGCTGCCGAAGAGGCCCCGGCCGGGCGGGATCCAGACGAAGCCGTCGGGCACCGCCTCGGAGACGGGGAGCGCGACCTCGAGCGCCAGCGGCTCTCCGCGCACGGCGAGGAACGGGAGGCGCACCGGCGCCCGTCCGGGGGCCGAGAGGGCGAGCAGGTGCGGGCCGGCGGAGAGGGCGAGGCCGTCGATCGGGGCCTCCCCGAGGGCGCGATCCCGGCCGCTCTCACCCTCGCCGACCAGCGCCGCTGCGGCGACCGGCACGGTGTGGACCGACACCAGCGCTGGGGCCCGGAACGCGCGCGCCAGCTCCCCGTCCGCATCGTAGAGCTCGAAGCGGGCCACCAGCTCGTCGCGCTGCTCCCGCGCGCCAGCCGCTTCGGCGAGGAGCGCGCGCTGGTAGAGGGCCGAAGCGAGCAGCGCGCGGACGTCGCCGCGGCCGGGGTCCTGCGAAAGCCCGGCCTCCAGCTGGCCGCTGGCGCTGGCGTAGGCCCGCTCGGCAGCGGCGGCGCTCACCAGCGAACCGGCCCAGCGGGCCTCGCCGGCCTCGCGGTCCCCGGTGTCGAAGCGCGCGAACGACTGGGTCCGCAGGCCGGCCGCTGCGGCTGCTGCGGCGACGCCCTCGCCGACGGCGCGCTGGCCCTCGCCGAGGTGCTGCGCGACCCGCAGCGCGGTCTCGCTGCGCGCCGCGAGCCGCATCCCCCCATAAACCGAGGCTGCGACCAGGGGTACCGCCGCCGCCACCGCCGCCCGCACCCAGCGCTGGCGGCGCTGCACCGCCCGCGAGGAGGCGACCAGCGCCCGCTCCGCCGCGGTGAGGTCGGGGAGCTCGAAGCCGGCCAGCTCGGCCAGCTGCTGCTTGCCGAGCAGGCCCTCCCGCGAGCGGCCGAGGCGCTCCCACTCCGCCGCCGAGCGGGCGAGCCCTTCGCGCACCGCGCGCAGCTGGGCGTCCTCCTCCAGCCAGCCCCGGAGCGTGCCCCAGCTCCGGACCAGCACCTCGTGGGCGACCTCGTAGGCGCTGTCCGCGCTGCCCTCTTCGGCGTCCTGGGCCACCAGCAGCCGGCCCCGGACCAGGGCGTCGAGCGCCCCGCGCACCTCCGGGTCCTGGGCGCCCAGCTCGAGGTCGGTGCGGCGCGCCCGGGTGCCCTCCAGCGTCACCAGGCGCGAGAGCAGCCGCCGCGCCGCCACCCGCTGGGGCGGGAGGAGCCCGCTGATGACGGCGTCGGCGTGTCGCGCCAGCGCCCCCTCGACGCCGCCGGCAGCCTCCAGCGCCGCGCGGGTGATCAGGTTGCGGGCCTGGTCGCGTGCCTCCCACAGGCCGGCGAGCGCGAACTGGAGCAGGGGCAGCGCGCCGTCGGACTGCGCGGTCGCCCTCGCCAGCTCGTCGATCATCTCCTCGCTCTCGAAGCGGGCTCCGCGCGCCTTCGCCGGGCCGTCGATCACCTCGCGAATCCGCTCGGGCGAGAGCGGCCGGAGGAAGTAGAGGACCCGCGAGAGGTCCTGGCTGAGCGCGGTCAGCGCGGCGAAGCGGGTGAGGAAGTCGGCCCGCAGCGTGGCCACCAGCCGGACGCCGGGGGCGCCCAACGCCAGCGCCCCGAGCGCCCGGTCCACCAACTGGACCTCGTCGCGCTCGCCGAGCGTGAGCAGCTCCTCCAGCTGATCGACGAAGAGCACCAGCCCCAGCTGGTCGCCGAGCCGCTGGTGCAGCAGCCGCGGCAGCGCCTCAGGCTCGGCGCGCAGCTGGACCGAGAGCTCCTCGGCCCCCACGCCCAGGAGCGGCGAGAGCGCCCCGCAGAGCGCTTCGACCGGTCGCCGCCCGGGCACCATCGTCGCCGAGCGCCAGGTGCGCCCGACCCCGAGCCCACCGCCGGCGATCGACGGCAGGACGCCAGCGCGGCAGAGCGACGACTTGCCCACACCGGAGTCGCCGG
>JAYWAO010000092.1:0-6644 GCA_043782365.1 Deltaproteobacteria bacterium | reverse complement strand
CACCTGCTCGACGAGGTGGAGCGCGTGGCCAACCGCGCGGCGGTGATGGCCGAGGGCAAGATCGCCGCGGTGATCGACGTCAGCGCGCAGGGCAAGGGAGCGCTCGCCGAGCGGTTCTTCGAGCTGACCCGCGGGGTGGCCGCGTGAGCGGGCCCCTGGTGCACGGCACCGCGCGCACGGCCTTCGCCGCCGAGTGGCTGCGGCTGCGCACCCCTCGGGCGCTCCTCTGGCCGCTCTTCGCCGCGGTCGCCGGTGCGCTCTACGCGCTGGGCCTCTCGATCGCGGCCGAGCAGCGGGTGATGGGCGGCCGCTCGGGCTTCTGGGTGGCGGCGGCGGCGCTCTCGGGCTGCCAGGGCGCGGGCGCGCTGATCGCCGCGCTGTTCGCCGCCAGCGGCCTCGCTTCCGACGCCAGCGGCGGCCTCCTGCGCGCGGCCCTGACGAGGCCGGTCTCCCGCCGCGCCTGGGTGGCCGGCCGCCTCGGCGCGCTGGCGCTCGGAGTATTACTCTTGTCCCTTGCGGCCACGGCGGGTGTGCTGCTGGTCGCGCAGCTCCGCTTCGGCTTCGCCGCGGCCACCGAGGGCGAGCTGGTGATCGCCTCGGGCGCGCAGCTCTCCGGGCAGCTTGGCCTCGCGCTCGGACTCTCGCTGCTCGCGCAGGCCGCGGCGGTCGGGCTCGGCGGCGCGCTGGGCCTCGCGCTGGGCGCAGGCGGCCCGGCGGTGGTGGCCGCCGCGGTCACCGGCGTGGGCCTCGCGGCGCTCTCCCGCTGGCCCGCGGTCGAGCGGCTCCTCCCCTCGGCGTGGCTCTCGGCAGGGCTCGACCGGGTGGCCCAGCTTGCGCTCGGGCTCTCGGTGCCGCCGCCCGCGGAGAGCGCGCTGCCTGCCGCGCTCAACGTGCTCTGCTGGTGCGCGGCGAGCCTCGCGCTGGCGGCAGGGGCGCTCGAGCGGAAGGACATCACGTCGTGAGCGCTGCAAGCCGCACGACCGGCGCGCCGGCTCAAACGCTGATTGAAGGGGATAGTGTCGCCAATGACGAACCAGACTTGCCTCCGCACCTCCTCCTCGCCTCGGACGCTCCCCGCGCTGGCCGCGCTGCTGGCCTTCCTTGCTGCGCCTGTCCTGTACGCCGCTGACGCCCCCTCGCGCTTCAAGGTGCAGAAGCTCTCCGTCGAAGGCGACGTCCTCGACGTGCTCGCCGCCGACCTCGACGGCGACGGGAAGAAGGACCTGGTCATCCCCTTCGTCTCGGGCGCGGCCCCGGCGCAGAAGCGGGGGCTCGCCATCTTCTGGAACGGCCCGCAGGGGCTCGCGGCCAGGCCCGACCTGATCGTCTCCGCCGACGACGACCGGGCCTGCGCCTTCGACCTCGCGTCGATCGACGGGCAGCCCGGCGACGCGCTGCTCTTCGCCACCGAGCACGGCGTGGTGGCCCGCTCCCTGCGCGGCCGGGCGCTCGGACCCAAGGTGATGCTCACCGAGGGCCCCACCCTCTTCGTCGAGCCCGACCAGGGCGAGCTTTCGCGCATGACCCTGGTGCAGCCGCTCGGCGGAGGAGTTCAGGCGCTCCTCGTCCCCCGGCTCGACGGGCTACTGGTGCTGGTCAACAAGGCTGGCGTCTTCACCCGCTCAGCCCTGCTCCCGGTGCAAATGGAAGCGAGCTATTCGCGCCGCCGCCGCATCACGCTCGGCCGCGGCCCGGGCGCGCACCTCGCGCCGATCAACGCCCGCTTCGTCTTCCCGGCCGTGCACCTCGCCGACTTCGACGGCGACGGCCTGCTCGATCTGTTCCTCGCGCAAGAGGACCGCATCACCGTCTTCAAGCAGGCGGCCGGCGGCGTGTTCAAGGAGCAGCCCGACTACGCGCGCGACTTCGCCATCCGGACCCCGGAGGAGCGCAAGGAGATGAGCAGCCCCGCGGCGGTGATGATCCGCGACATCGACGGCGATGGCCGCGCCGATCTGGTGGTGCGCAAGCAGGTGTCGCAGGGGCTCGCCTCGGCGACGACCACCAGCCTCGTCTTCTTCGGCCAGCCCGGCGGTGGCTACGGCAAGATGGCCGATCAGGTGCTGCGCCACGAGGGGGCGAGCGGGGTCGAGGTGCAGCTCGCCGACGTCACCGCCGACGGCAGGCCCGATCTGGTCGTCCCCTCGGTGAACATCGGCGTCTTCGCCATCATCCGCATCCTCACCAGCAAGACGCTGAAGATGAACTTCCAGGTGTTCGCCTTCGACCCGAAGACGCGCAAGTTCGACTCCAAGCCCTCCGCCGAGCGCGAGCTGCGCTTCAAGATCTCCACCAACGGGCAGGCGGACAGCCAGGCGGTCGACCTCTTCGGCGACTACGACGGCGACGGCCGCCCCGACCTCGTCTACGGCACCGAGGACGAGGAGCTGTCGATCTTCCGCGGCCAGCCCGGCGGCGCGCTCTTCGAGGAGGACCCGGTCGAGAAGATCGAGGTGCGCGCGTTCGGCGACGTGCTGCCGGTGGACCTCACTGGGGCCGGCCGCGACGACTTGGTATTACATTATCCCTCGACCAAGGGACACCGCGGCGAGGTGGTCGTGCTGCTCAACCAGGGCGGCTGGCCCGGCGCGAAGAAGTAACGGCGCTATCGACTCGCCAGCGCCTGGTTGATGGCCGCCTGCAGCTCCCGCAGCATCACGGGTTTCTGCAGCGCCGCGGCGGCGCCCGGCGGCGGCTGCGCGCCCAGGTCTCCCGAGAGCACCAGCACGGGCAGCTTGGGGTAGAGCGCCTTGACCCGCCGCAGCACCTCGGCGCCCGTCAGGCCCGGCATCGAGAGGTCGAGCAGCACCACGTCGATCTGCCCGGGCGCGGCGGCGAGCGCTGCCAGCGCGCGCTCGCCGTTCTCCGCCTCGGTCACCGTCAGCTTCACCGACTCGAGCACCCGCTTGAGCGTGCGGCGCACCAGCGGCTCGTCGTCCACCACCAGCACGCGCGCTGCGAGGCCCGGCGGCTTGGGCTGTTCGCCTGGCGGGTGCGGCGCCTCGGGCGCGCGGGCGGGGAAGTGCAGCAGGACGCGCGTCCCCTCGCCAGGCGCAGAGCGGAGCTCGAACCCGGCTTGCATGTTCCGCAGCGTGCCCAGCACGGTCGCGAGCCCGAGGCCGGTGCCCTTGCCGGGCGGCTTGGTGGTGAAGAAAGGCTCGCCGAGGCGCTGCTGCGTGGCCTCGTCCATGCCGTGGCCGTTGTCGGAGATCTCCAGGGTGCAGTGGTGCGCCGACTCCGCATGGAGGGAGCGCGGCTCGCTCGGGAGTCGTCCAGGCACGGGTCCTGGCGAGCTCCCCAGCCGCACGCGGATGCGCGCCGACGGCACGCCCTGCAAGGCATCGCGCGCGTTGAGCAGCAGGTTGAGCACCACCTGCTGCAGGTGGCTCACCGAGCCCTCGGTGGTGGCGTCTCGCGCCGACAGGTCCGCGTCGAGCGTGATCTCGCGAGCGAACGTCCGCCGGCACAGGCCCACCACCTCTTCGACCACCGCCGCGAGGTGGATCCGGTGGGTGAGCGTCTGCCCGGCGTCTCCGCGCGCGAAGTACATCAGCTGCCGCACCAGCTCGGCCGCGCGCTGCACCGCCTGGATCGAGTCGCCCAGCTCGTGGGAGGGATCGGGCACCCGGCCGCGCAGCGCCTCCAGCCCGGGGAGGACCACCGCGAGCATGTTGTTGAAGTTGTGCGCGACGCCTGCCGCGAGGTCGCCCATCGCCTCGCGCCGCTGCGTGCGCTGCAGGCTCTCCGAGAGCCGCTTCTCCTCGCTGATGTCGAGGATGACGCCGGTCCAGAGCGTGCCCGCGGCCGTCCGCGCGGGGGTCGCATGGAGGCGCACCCAGCGCTGGCCGCTCGGGTGGTTCACCCGCAGCTCCTCGACCAGCGGGCCGAGGTCGCGCGCCGAGCGGCGCAGGCTCTCGCGGAACCGCGCTGCGTCCGCGGGCTCGATCAGGCTGACCGAGCGCGCCGGGTCCTGCAGCAGCTCGTCCAGGGAGGCGGCGCCGAGCAGCTCGCTGCGCCCGCGCAGGAAGGTGAACCGCTCCTTGCCCCCGGCGTCGAGCAGATACTGGTAGATGATCCCGGGCACCGCGTCGGCCACCGCCGAGAGGCGCGCCGTCGACTCCGCGAGCTGCTCGAACGCCTGCCGCTCGCGAGTGATGTCGGTAAAGGTCGCGACCACCAGGTTGCCGTCACCGGGGATCGGCTCGGTGGAGACCGCCACCCACGCGTGGCGGGTGCCGGCCCACTCGACGCCGACGGGCACGCTGCGGCAGGGCTGGCCGGTCCTGCGCGTGATCTCCGAGGGGATCTCCTCGGGCCCGAGCGGCGCACCGTCGGCCTTGACCAGCTTCCAGCGCGGATCGACCGCTGCGAGCCCGCGCAGCTGCTCGGCGGAGAGCCCGAGGATCCGCTCGGCCGCCGGGTTGTGGTAGCGGATGGAGCCCGCGCCGTCGTGGATGACCACGCCCTCGGCCATCGCGCGCAGCACCGAGGCGTAGAGTCGATCCTGCACCACCACACCAGCGTCGAGCGCTTCGAAGAGCGCCGACCAATCGCTGTCGCCAGCGGGACGCGGGTCAGAGGCCATCGCGACACCTTAGCAGCGTGTGCGTCACCGCGTGTCCCGGAGTGCCTGGGGGCGCCGGCCGCGCCAGTTTGGCGCGGGCACGCGCGGGCCGCTTGTGCGATGAGTGCGGTCCGATGACCTTCCGCTCCTGGTATGCCACCGCGCCCCGCGGCGCCGAGGGCCCGCTCGAAAGAGAGCTCGCGGCGCTCGGCGCCAAGGGCCTGCGCTCCTCTCCGGGCCTGGTGCGCTTCACCGGCCCCCGCGCCCTCGCGCTGCGGGCCTGCCTCTCGCTGCGGACCGCGCTGCGCCTGCTCGAGCCTGTCGGCGAATACACTTGCGCCTCGGCCGAGGAGCTCTACGCGGGCGCCCTCACGCTCCCCTGGGCCGAGCTGGTGCAGCCCGGACAGACCATCGCCGTCTCGGCGTCGGGCAAGGCGCCCGGGCTCGACCACACCCACTTCGTCGCGCTCAAGGTGAAGGACGCCATCTGCGACGCCATCCGCGCGGTCCGCGGCGAGCGGCCCGACGTCGACGCCGACCACCCCTCGGTCGCGGTGGTGGTGCACCTCGGCCGCGGCCGCTGCTCGGTCTCGCTCGATCTCGCCGGCGCGCTGCTCTCCGACCGGGGCTACCGCGTGCGCAGCGTCGAGGCCCCCGTGCGCGAGGCGCTCGGCGCGGTGGTGGTCTCGCTCTCGGGTTGGACCGGCGAGACCCCGCTGCACGACCCGGTCTGCGGCTCGGGCACGCTCCCCATCGAGGCGGCGCTCTTCGCGCTCGGCCGCGCCCCGGGCCTGCACCGCACCCTCGCCTGCGAGACCTGGCCGCGCACGCAGGCCGAGGACGCGCAGACCTTGCGGCAGCTCCGTGAGGAGCTGACCGCCCTCACGCGCAAGCGCGAGGCTGACGGCATCCCGCCCATCTTCGCCTCCGACCGCGACGCCGAGGCGGTGCAGGCCGCGCACGCCAACGTGGCGGCGGCGGGACTCGTCAAGTTCATCACGGTGGAGCAGGCCGACGCGCGGCAGGTCCGCCCGCTCGGCCCCGGCGGACAGCTCTTGCTCAACGTGCCCTACGGCGAGCGCCTCGACCTCGGCGGCAAGAAGCAGCTCAAGAGCTTCTACCACTCGCTGGGCGCGGCCTTCCGCGCGCTCGTCGGGCATCGGATCGCCGTCCTCACCGCCGCCGAGGAGTTCGAGAGCGCCTTCGGGATGCGGCCCTCCGACAAGCCCGTGGAGCTGTGGAACGGGCCGCTGCGCTGCAAGCTGCTGCGCTACCAGGTGCGGTAGCGCGCCCCGCGACCGCCTGCCAACGCCGACGACACCAACGCTTGCGCAGCTTGCCGCCGCACCCGGGGTGGGGCAGGCGGGGGACGATGCGGCGCAGGGCTCCGGCGAGTTCCTGCCCCTCTTCGAGAAGGCCGGCGCGCTGCGGCCCAGCGGTATCGCAGGCGTATCTGCGTCACGGTTGACACAGATACAGCTGATGCGGCTGACGGTCGGCCGCGACCCGCTGCGCCATTGGGCTGGCTGCGCGCGGGCTGGTCGGGCCAGGAGTCGCTGCGGTCTGGTGGCGCTCGCAGCGCCCGCGCTCCTCGCTGGTCGCGCGTCCGCATGGGCCGTCGGCGAGGAGGCCGCTCGCAAGACCGAGGCGGGGGGCCTTGTACTCGCTCGCTCCCGACGTCCGGACGCACAAGGTCGGGTTCGTCGGGCTCGTCTCTAATCGCGACACGGTGCGCGGGTTGGGGTTCGATGGTTCTCGACGATGCGCTCCCCCCAAGCAGCGCCGGGCCGGCGCCGCTCGACGGCGCTCACGGCCATGGGCACGGTTGACGTGTGCGGAGACAGGTCTCCGCCCGACTGACTGCCACCGGAAAAGCAAAAGGCCGAACCCTCGCGGGTCCAGCCTCTCCTCTACCGTTGCTGCTCTTGCTGCCTTGCTGGTGCCCAGGCCGAGAATCGAACTCGGATGGCTCGCGCCGCTAGCCCCTCAAGCTAGTGTGTCTACCAGTTCCACCACCTGGGCAATTCAGGGAGCGGCTGTCTAGCATCGGCTCCGGTTCCCTGCAAGGGCAAACCGCACC
>JAYWAO010000091.1:0-2387 GCA_043782365.1 Deltaproteobacteria bacterium | reverse complement strand
CGCAGCCCCCGAAGGGGGCGGCGGTCCTTCTAGCCCCGGCATTTGCCGGGGCTCCTGATCGGGGTGCCTCGACCGAAGTTGTTTGACCGGTATTGAGCTACATAGGGGAGAGACTCCGGACGCGCGGTACTAGCCCGCTGCGCGCGCCTGCCCTTCCTGGCCTCGCGGTCTCGTGAGACGTTGCCTCTTTGCCTCGCCTACCCGAAGTCGGGAGTCCACGCCATGTCGCAGGGCTCGAACCCGCAAGAACCCGCAGCCCCCGAGCGCGCCGACGTCGTCGTCATCGGCGGCGGCGTCAGCGGCCTCTCTTTCGCCCTCAAGGCGGCGCAGGCCGGCAAGCGCGTCACCGTGCTCGAGCGCGCAGGCCGCCTCGGCGGATGCCTCCACTCGGAGCGCGCGCCCTCGGGGTACTGGTTCGAGCTGGGCGCGCACACCGCCTACAACTCGTACGGCGGCTTCCTCGACCTCGCCATCGCCGCGAACGCCGTGCCTGCGCTGCGCGAGCGCGGCCCGGCCCGCGGCGTGATCGGCTTCTTGCGCGACGGCGCCTACCGGTGGCTGACCCCGCCAGGAGTATTACTCGAGCTCTCCTGGCTGGAGGCCGCGCTGCACCTGCCGCAGGCGGTCTTCGGCTCGTCCGCGGGCAAGACCATCGCCGAGCGGTTCGGCGAGATGGTTGGCAAAGACAACTATCGCCGTGTGCTCGGGCCGTTCCTCTCGGCGGTGCCCTCGCAGCGGGCCGACGGGTTCCCGGCCGCAGGGCCCGGCTCGCTCTTCAAGAAGCGCCCCCGCCGCAAGGAGTTCCTCCGCTCGTTCGGCTTCGATGGCGGACTTCAGGTCATCTGCGACGGCGTCGCCCGCACGCCCGGCATCACCGTGGCGCGCGGCGCGGCGGCGAGCCTCCTCACGCCCGAAAGCGGGGCCGAGGGCGGCGGCCTGCGCGTTCTCTGCGAGGACGGACGGGCCTTCGTGGCCCGCACGGTCGCCGTCGCCAGCGGCCCGCAGGAAGCGACGGCGCTGCTAAGGCCCTCGTTCCCCGCGCTCGCCGAGGCGGTGGGCGCCATCGCCACCGTCGAGGTGGACAGCGTCGGCGTGGTGCTCCCGCGCGAGAAGGCCTGGATGCCAGCCTGCGCCTTCGTCGTGCCCGCCGAGGACACCTTCTTCTCCTGCGTCACGCGCGACCCGTTCCCCGACGAGCGGGAGCGGGGGTTCGCCTTCCACTTCCGTCCGGGCCTCGACCGCGCCGCCCGCCTGCGCCGCGTCTGCGAGGTGCTCCGGGTCACCGAGGCCGACTTCGCCTGGCTCGCCGAGAAGCGGCACTCCTTGCCGTCGCCCACCCGCGACCACGCGGCGCGGCTCGCGGCCATCGACGAGGCGCTGGCGCGGTCGCAGGGGAGCGCCCTGCTGGCGCTGACGGGAAACTACTTCGAGGGGCTCGCCATCGAGGACTGCGTGCAGCGCTCGTTCTCCGAGTGGGCGCGGGTCTCCGGGGTGATGGTGGCGTAGCCGATGCCGGGGCTCCTGCACGTGCCGCGCCCCGGGCGACAGCCGACGAGTTGCCGCCCGCGCGCACCCCGCGGTTACACTGCGTGGATGTCCTCCCTGTTCGCGTCGCTCTTGCTCGCCGCTGCCGCAGCCGCTGCCGCAGCCGCAGCACCCACCGCAGCAGCCACCGCAGCAGCCACCGCAGGGCCTCCTGCCTGGGCCGCGAACGCCCCAGACCCGCGCCAGGTGCAGCTCGCCGCGCTGGCCGACGAGCTGGGCCGCGCCTCGCGCGAGCTGAAGCTGCAGAATCATGACGCGCCGTACTTCCTCTCCGCCTCGGTCCGCGGGACGAGCACCGAGGAGGTCGGGGCCAAGTACGGCGCCATCTTCCTCGACCACCGCCGCCGCGACCGCAAGCTGCAGGTCGACGTGCGCGTGGGCAGCTACGCCTTCGACAACACCGGCAACGCCGAGCTGTTCGACTTCGACGCGGCCGACTCGGGCTACCAGGCCGGCCGCGAGGCGCCGCTCGACGACGACCCCGCGGCGCTCCGCAACGCGCTCTGGCTGCTCACCGACGAGGTCTACAAGCGGTCGCTCTCGGCGTACCTCAAGAAGAAGGGCAAGGAGATCTACCGGCCCGAAGATCCCGAGCGCCCCACCAGCTTCTCCCGGGAGGAGGCGCAGGTGTCGATCGGCCCCGCGCTCGAGGCGCCGTTTGATCGCGAAGGCTGGAAGCGCGAGCTGCGCGCGCTCTCGGCGAGGCTCAAGGGCGCGCCGCAGATCTTCGACGCGCAGGTGCGGGTGGGCGTCGACCGCAGCCAGCGGCTCTTCGCCAGCACCGAGGGCACGCGGCTGGTCACCGAGACCGCCATTTATGGATTACACTTACAAGCCTTCAC
>JAYWAO010000090.1:0-6651 GCA_043782365.1 Deltaproteobacteria bacterium | reverse complement strand
TCTCGTTGACTGGGTCCGGCGACTGCCTGCGGATGCACGCCCTTCTGGCCTACGTGAACTGCAGGCCGACCAAGTCGGGCGTTTCGTTCACCTGGGAGGGGGCGTGGGAGTTCGACCAGATGTCGGGCACCGGGCGCGTGGCGCTTGGAAAGGATGGCCGCCTGAGGGGGGTCATCAAGATGAGGGGCGGTGCCTCGAGCAACTTCATCGCGGAACGATCGGTCCCGCCGGCAGAACCGATCGCGGCGCCCCCAGACTACCGAGACAAGTGGCGACGATGAGTTCGATGCCCGAAGTCGAGAGGTGTGGGCGGAGAGGCACCAGTCACCGTCCGCGCGCCCCCCTCGGTGATAGAAGCCGTGGCGATGACTCCTGCGTTCACCGTCCGCCAAGGCCAATACCTCGCCTTCATCCACGGCTTCATCGCGAGGCGCGGCTACGCGCCTTCGTTCGATGAACTCGGTGCGCACTTCGGCACCACGCCGCCGACGGTGAACTCGATGATCAAGATGCTCGAGCGCAAGGGCCTGCTCAGCCGGGTCCCGGGTGCCGCCCGTTCGTTGCGAGTCCTCGTGCCCGCGGACCAGCTCCCGGGCAGCGAGTACGGCGCACGCGCGCCGGTGGCCGGGCTGCGCGGCAGTGACGCAGCGAGCGCTCGAGCGACGGGACAGAGCGAGCTGGCCGCGGCCTCCGCAATCGCCGTGCTCGACGCGCTCATGCCCCTGCTGCTGGCGCGCACTGCGATCACCGGAGAGGCTGCCGTGAGCCTCGCCGCGCGGGCGCTCCAGACCGCGCTGGAGAGAAGGGGCCTCGACGAGCACGAAGCAGCCGGCGCCGCGCGCACTTTCGCCAGCGAGCGGGCGCGCTGGGCAACCGCAGGCCGAGGGACGGTCGTGCGCAGGCTCCAGTGGGTCAAGACGTCGCCCGTTGGAAAGCGGCCGCGCCGATGAGCCAGCCAGAGAGCGGGCAGCGCGTACTGCTGTCGACCATCACCCGCGAGCCGTTCCAACCCGTCCGCCTCTATTTCTCCATTCCCAGCCGGGGCTTCGTGCTCGCTCGTCTGGACGCGCTGGAGTGCGTCGTGGAGGCGACCGAGGAGCGCTGCTGGCACTGGCTCTTCCACGCGGAGTCGGCGTCGATCCAGTTCGACGCCTGCGGCTACGAAGACGTCCCGGTGGAGCGCCGGCCGATCATCCTCGGCCGGCTCCGCTTCCCACGCAGTAGCGCCAAGAGCGGCGGCATGGTGCTGGAGACCAACTCCTTCGCGCGCGCGCTGGCGGGGGCCAGGTTCTTCGTCCCGCGGCTGGGTGAGGAGGTCACCGCCCGGCGCTGCCGGGTGCTCAATCGCTTCTGTACGAACGTCGATGGGACCGGGCCGGAGCTGTTCAAGCTGCTCGACCAGAACGTCACCGTCATCGACCCGCGGGTCGCCGAGGAGCGGCTGAGGCGACGGCTGGAGGGGGCCCGCACGATCGAGGAGGTCGAGCGCCGGACGGCCGCGGACCAAGCAGAGCGGCGCGCGCGCGGCGACGACGTGCCGCTTGTCGAGGACTTCCCGCTCGCGCCAGAGGAGGAGACGCCCGACTTCCGACACCTCGAGAACACGCTGCAACTGCGGCTGTTGCGCGCATATGCACACTGGAATGGCGACACCTCCGTGACGCTGCAGTCGCTGATCCTCGAGTTGGTGAGAAAGGGCTCCCTGAAGGGGGACGGAGGCACGCCGCGAGTACGCTGAGGCGTCGGCTTCGTCGCGCCGCCCGGCCGCGAGGAGCGTTAGTCGTTGGGGTCGCGAGCGCGCCCTTCGCGCCAAGCGGTCTCGTCTGCGTCGAGGTGGCACTTCTTGCACTTCTTCCCGCTCCCGCACCAGCACGGCGCGTTGCGCCCTGGGCGCTCCTGCCGCACCGCGGGCGGGTCGGGGATGGCTTCCTCGATCTCCCGGAACAGCTCTTCCCGCGCACGCTCCAGCTCTTCCAGCTTGGCAATCTGCGCCGGTCGCAGCGACCCACCCAGCTCGCGCACGGCGGCCTCCAGCTCGATGAGCGTCTGGTTGACCAGGAAGCCGCCGACCACCACCTCGCGCCGATCGAACTCCGCGAGCAGGGCGGGCAGCGCGCGCTCATCGCCGTAGCCGGCGAGGTTCATCGCGCCCTTCTCGGTGCTGCGCGCGACCTGAGCGAGGAGGGCCGTGAGGATCCGCTCGTCGCGCACGCCCAGCTCCGCGAGCACGTCGCAGAAGCCATCGCGTTGTTCATCCCCGGTTGCCGTCGCGAGTGCGTGCAGCGCCGGCTCGACCACCGGAGCGCCGATGCCGCGGAGCGCCTCCAGGATCTGGCCCTTGATGATCCCCATCCAATCCGTGGCGGCGAAGGCGGTGAGGAGCGGCCCGACCGACTCGGGGTCCTTGAGGTCTCCGAGCAGCGCCGCTGCGTGGATCGGCGCCAAGCCTTCGCCTGGGGACTCGCCGGACACGAGGGCCGGATCGAGGAGGACCTCGTGCAGGGCAGGGAGGGCTGCGCGGCCCACGGCGAGGATCTCGCTGCGCAGCTCCGCGGACAACTCCTGGCCCGCGCCCAGGAGCGCCGTCCGTACGTTGATCATGGGCGAGGTATACCAAGCGGCGCGAAGGGGCGTTGAGCATCAGGTCGAGCTTCTGGAGGAGCCTGCGCATGCTCACACCTCTACTCGGCTTCTCCGCGTGGAGGTCGCGGGCGCGTCGTCCAGCAGCTGACCCGCTTGAAGTGGGTCCGCGACAAATTGTCTCCGCAGCGCGGAGACAATCCGGGCGCGGGAGTCGCGATGGAGCGAGCCTTGGCCTGCCACCGTGCGATGGGGGTACCATCGCGCCGCGCACCAGAGGTCGCAGCACCACGCGCACTCGCACACCAAAGGAATCGTGACCCGCGACCGCGACGACATCCTCGAGGAGCTTGCGCGCGAGGAGAGTCGCCTCGCCGAGGCCGAGCGCGCGCGAGGGGAGGCACGGGCCCGGCTGGAGACTCTCCACAGCGAGTTGGCCGCTCGTCTGATCCCAGCGGGTGAGGCGGCGCCGGCCGCTCCGCGCGCGAGGCTCTCGTTGCCGCTGGCCACCACTGTCAGCGCGCCACAGACCAGCGCGGACAAGGTGAAGCTGTTCCGCGCGCTCTTCCGCGGCCGACCCGACCTGTTTCCCATCCGCTTCGTCAGCAAGACGACCGGTAAGCAGGGCTATGCGCCCGAGTGCTCGAACAAGTTCAAGCCCGACGTGTGCATCCTCAGGAACAAGGGCAAGTGCACCGACTGCACGAACCAAGCGTTTACGCTGGTTGACGACCAGCGCATCCAAGACCACCTGCAGGGCCGACACGTCATGGGCGTCTATCCGCTCCTGGCAGACGAGACGTGTTGGTTCCTCGCCGCCGACTTCGACAAGCGCTCCTGGCAGGACGACGTTGCCGCCCTCACCGAGACCTGCCGCGAGGCGCACGTGCCGGTCGCCGTCGAACGCTCCCGCTCGGGGAACGGCGCGCACGTGTGGTTCTTCTTCGCCGCCCCCGTCGCCGCCAATGTGGCCCGGCGGATGGGCTGCTATCTGCTCACCGAGACGATGTCCCAGCGCCACGAACTGGGGATGGACTCATACGACCGGTTCTTCCCGAACCAGGACACGATGCCCAGCGGCGGGTTCGGTAACCTGATCGCGCTGCCGCTCCAGCGGGAGCCCCGGCTCGCGGGGAACACCGTCTTTCTCGATGAGGCGTTCGAGCCGTTCGCCGATCAGTGGGCCTTCCTCGCTTCCGTCCGGAGGATCGAGGTGGGCGCCGCGGAGCTGATCGCGCGCGAAGCCTCGCGGTCCGGCCTCGTCATCGGCGCACGCATCGCCGAGAACGTCGACGACGACGAAGAGAAAGCGGCGCCCTGGACGCGGAAGCCTTCGGGGCACGTAGCTGCGAAGCGGATCACCGACCCACTGCCTCCCTCCGTGAACGCCGTGCTCGCGCAGCGGCTCTTCGTCGAGAAGGCCGGGCTCCCTTCCGCTCTCCTGAGCCAGCTGAAGCGGCTTGCCGCGTTCCAAAATCCCGTGTTCTACAAGCATCAGAAGATGCGCCTCTCCACGGCGCAGCTCCCTCGCGTGATCGCGTGCTTCGAAGACCAGCCGCTCTACCTCGCCCTCCCGCGAGGCTGCGTCGCGGAGGTCGAGCAGCTCCTCGGCGAGCACGGGGTGAAGCTCGCCCTGTCGGACCAGCGGCAGGAGGGCGCTGCGATCAGCTGGCGATTCGACGGGCAGCTGACGCCTCTGCAGCGGAAGGCGGCGACGGCGCTGCTCAAGCACGACACCGGCGTCTTCGTGGGACCGCCCGGCATCGGCAAGACCGTCCTCGGTACGTACCTGATCGGAGAGCGGGCCCGGAGCACCCTGATCCTCGTCCACCGCAAGCAGCTGCTCGAGCAGTGGGTCGCCCAGCTCGCGATGTTCCTCGGCGTCGAAGAGAAGGAGATCGGACAGATCGGCGGTGGCAAGCACAAGCCGAATGGCCGCCTCGACGTGGCCACGATTCAAAGCCTCGTCCGCAAGGACAAGGTGGACGACATCGTCGCGGGCTACGGACAGGTGATCGTCGACGAGTGCCACCACCTGCCGGCGCGGTCCTTCGAGCGGGTTCTGTCGGAGGTGAAAGCGCGCTACGTCGTCGGCCTGACCGGGACACCCCAGCGGCGCGATGGGCACCATCCGATCACCGCGATGCAGCTCGGACCCGTGCGCTTCAAGGTCGACGCGAAGACCCAGGCGGCGCTGCGCCCGTTCGAGCACAAGCTGATCGTGCGCGAGACTACGTTCAAGATCGCGGAGGGAGCGTCGAAGCCGGCCATCCAGGACGTGTATCGGGATCTGATCGCAGATGCAGCGCGGAACCGCTTGATCGTCGATGACGTGATCGCCGCTCTCCACGAGGGCCGCTCCCCCATCTTGCTCACGGAGCGACGAGAACACCTCGACCTGCTCGTGGTCGCGCTGCGCCCGGTGGTGCGTCACCTCATCATCTTGCACGGTGGACTGTCTGCCAAGGATCGCCGGGGCGCGTTCGAGCAGCTCAAGTCGATTCCGGGCAAGGAGGAGCGGCTCGTGCTCGCGACGGGCAAGTACGCCGGCGAAGGGTTCGACGATGCGCGGCTCGACACTCTCTTCCTCGCGATGCCCGTCTCCTGGAAGGGCACGCTGGTCCAGTACAGCGGCAGGCTCCACCGCCTGCACCCGGAGAAGAAGGAGGTGCGCGTCTACGACTACGTCGACCAGCAGGTGAAGATGCTGCGGGGGATGTTCGAGAAGCGGCTGCCGACGTACCGGGCGATCGGGTACGCGCGAGGCGAGGCGCCGCTGGGATTCGCGGAGCCGCGCGAGGAGAGGACCATCGTTTATGACGAGGAGGCGCTGCGGCACTTCGAGCAGGACGCTTGAGGGGGGCGGGCGCGCCGAACTACCCCTGCGGTTGCCGCGACGTCCAGCGCGCTTCGACGCGTCTGACAGATGGTCGACCGACCTCGCCTCACGCCGCCATGAGCCTCTCTCCGGGCCACGATCCCGGTCGTCAGTTCACCAGCCCCTTCGCCTCCCGGGCGAGCGCCATGGCAGCGCCCTCCTTGCCCAGGTGTTGCTGCAGGCCCGCCACCCGCCGGAGCGCCGCGCTCAACTCCGCCTGCAGCGCGCTCTGCTGCTCTCCAGTGGCTCGCGCCGCGCGCAAGTACCGCAAGCACTTCTCCGCCAGCGAAAAGGCGCGGTCGAGATTCGCGGCGCGCTGCTCCAAATCGGCGAGCCGTCCAAGCGCGCGGGCCATCGGGCGCCGGCGGTCCTGCCTGCGCTCGGCGGTCCGCATGAAGTCGCACTCCAGGTCGAGCACCCGCCCGGCCACCTCCCTGGCAGCGGCAGAGTTGCCAAGGGCAGCCTCGCAATCGCCCAAGCGTTCGAGCAGGCGGGGCAGGCCCCAAGCCCAGAACTGGTCAGGATGGGCGCGCCTCAGCTCGTCATCGATCGAAAGGGCCTCCCTCGCGAGCTCGCGCGCGACCGCCGCGCTTCCGTCGAGGGATTCCGCGGAGGAGCGCCGGTACAGCGCGTCCACGAGGAAGATTGGCGGAAGGTCGTCCGCCGGGTCTCCGCTTCTCAGCCGGCGGAGGAGCGCGATCTCCTCGTCCGCGAGAGCCTTGACCGCGTGGAGTCTGCCGAGCGCGGAGTCGACCTCGCATTGGCGCTGCAGCGACTTCGCCAGCTCGATCTCGAACGCCCCACCCGCCGGCGCTCCGTTGACGGCTGCGCGGTTGAGCTCCACCGCCTCGACCGCGAGGAGCCGCGCAGGCTCCATCCGGCCTGCCTCCAACTCCAGCTGCGCTTGCCGGCGGATCGCGTTGATCAGGTACTTGGTGGACTCGACGTGCTCGGGCTCTTGCCCGGCCACCGCACGCCAAAGCGCCACGCACTGGGCCTGGGCCGCGCGCGCCCTGCCGAGCTCACCGGCGCTGTCCTCGTGGAGCGACATCCCGAAGAGCGCGTGGGCGAGCTCACGCTTGTGCTCGGCCTGCGCCGGGTCGCGGAGGATGAGACCGCGCCAGAGCGGATCCCACTCGCGCGCGAGCTCGCGCAGCGCAGCGAGGTCGTAGGCGAACCGATTGGGCAGGAAG
>JAYWAO010000089.1:0-6652 GCA_043782365.1 Deltaproteobacteria bacterium | reverse complement strand
CGGCGATTGGGAGGCCGGGATCAGCGGCGCGTAGGTCTCGCCGGGGGCGAGCTCGCGGAAGGCCGAGTCGGGGAGCTTGAGGTCGGCGGCGGCCTGCGCGGGGGTCTGGGCGGCGGTCTGGGCAGCGGTCTGGGCGGCGGTCTGGGCGGCGGCGGGAGCGTCGTTCGGGAGCGGAGCGGACAAGGGCAGCGCCTCGGGTCGGGAGTCGTGCGGGTGACCTGCCGGCCGTTTTCAGGGAACGGCAGGGGCGCGTACTCTACCCGGCTAGTGTAGTGTGGTGGGCCGTTACCTCCCTAGAAGGAGTGATCCGCATGACGTCGAAGTCCAAGCTCTCCCGCTTCAAGCCCGCGCTGCGCCTCGCCGCCTCTGCGCTCCTCGCCCTCTCGCTGCAGGCCTGCGGTGAGAAGAAGGACGCCGGCCCCAACGCTGGCGCCGGCGCCGGTCCCGGCTGGATGAACAAGGGCTCAGGCACCGCCGCCACCGGCCGCGGCCGGACCTTCCTGGGCGTGGGCGTCTCCCCCGGTAAGTCCTCCGCCGTCCGCCGCCGCGACGCCGACGCCGCTGCCAAGGGCGAGCTCGCCAACGTGGTGTCGGCCTTCGGCGCCAAGCTGGCCAAGGCCGCCGCCGCCGGCGACGCCGCGCAGGAGGCCACCATCGCCGAGGGCCTCAAGGCGATCGCGCCCGCGGGCCGCGTGGTGGACCACTACGTCACCCGCGAGGGGGACGAGTCGGCGCTCGCGGTCTACGACCTCGAGCAGTACAAGGTGGCCATCGACAAGTCGTCGATCGCGGCCGACCTGAAGGATGGCGTCAGGGGCGCGGCCGATGCCGCCTTCGACGCGCCCGACGAGCCGAAGTCGTAGCCAGCAGCAGGTAGAGACGGCCAGCGCGGAGCAGGGCGAGAGGCCTGCTCCCGCGCGGCGCGCAGTCACCGCTCGTCGAGCTCGGTGCCGGCGCGCAAGCGATCCAAGTACTCCCGGTAAGTGTAAGACCGGTCGTACTTGCGACCGCTGGTCTCGACCAACAGGCCCAGGCCCCCGCCTACGCCGCCTTGGGCTTCCTCACCGAGAACACCCACAGGTACCCGCACAGGCCGCCGAACGCCACCAGGCTGACCGTCTGCGAGACCGGGTCGAAGTCGTAGAACGGCAGCTTGATCCAGCTCTCGGTGTAGCTCGGGATGAGCCGGAACGCGGCGCCGATCACCCCGCCGAGCGCGCCGCCGGCCATCAGGCCCGAGGCGAGGATCACGCCGCGCTCGCGGATGGCCGCGCCCTCCTCGCCGCCGATCTTCTCGCTCTTCTTCTGCAAGTAGTGCGCGACCGCGCCGCCCACCAGCGCGGGCGTGTTCAGCTCCAGCGGGAGGTACATGCCGAGCGCGAACGTCAGCGCCGGCACCTTCAGCATCTCCATGACCACCGCGATCATCGCGCCCACCCCGAAGAGCAGGTAGGCGACGGGCTGCTGCGACATGAACCCTTCCACCAGCGCCTTCATGATCGACGCCTGCGGGGAGGCGAGCACGGGGCGCAGGTCGCCCGGCGCGGCCTCGCCGAACTGGTAGGTGCGCGCGAGCATGACGATGGTGAGGCCGGCCGCGATCGAGGCCGCGATCACGCCCCAGAACTTCATCTTCTGCTGCGTCTCGGGGGTGGAGCCGAGCCAGTAACCCGTCTTCAGATCGGTGATGGTCTGGCCCGAGACGGAGAGCGCGGTGCAGACCATCCCGGCTATCGCCATCACGAAGAACATCCCGGTCCTGCCCGAGAGGCCGAAGTTGAGCAGCACCACCGACGAGAGGATGATCGTCAGCATCGACATGCCGCTCACCGGGTTGCGCGCGGTCGTCGCGATGGCGTTGGCGGCCACCGAGGTGAAGAAGAAGCTGAAGAGCAGCGTCAGGCCGAGGCCGATCAGCGTCACCACCGCGGTGGTGCCGAGGTTGCCGAGGAAGATGCCCACCGAGAGCGCCGCGATGGCGACGCCCATCAGCATCTTGCTCACCGAGAGATCGCGGTCGGTGCGCTCCTGCGCGTGGGCGCCGCCGGCCTTGAAGGCCTTGGCCGCGATGGAGAACGAGCCGATGACGATCGGCAGGCTGCGCATGATCCCGAAGATGCCGGCGGTGGCGATCGCGCCGACGCCGATGAAGCGTACGTAGCCGCGGAAGATCTGGTTCGCCGTCATCTCGGCGATGGGGATGAGGCCCGGGTAGACCAGCTCGTGGGGGAAGCCCCGGCCCACGTAGTAGATGCAGGGCACCAAGACGAAGGTGGAGAGCACGCCGCCCGCGCAGAGGATCATCGAGGAGCGCAGGCCCATCACGTAGCCGAGGCCGAGGATGAAGCCGAGCGCGTCGAAGGAGAAGGCCATCCGCGCCTTGGTGGCGAGGGTCTCAACCACCGGCAGGAAGCGCAGGTCGATCGACTCCTTCCACACCTGGAAGGTCTGCACGAAGAAGTCATACACGCCGGCGATCCCGGTGGCCTGCAAGAGCAGGCGCGCCTGGCTGCCGCCCTTCTCGCCGGTGACCAGCACCTCGGTGATGGCGGTCGCCTCGGGGTACGGGAAGACGCCGTGCATGTCGCGGACGAAGTAGCGGCGCAGCGGGATGAGGAAGAGGACGCCCAGGACGCCGCCCGCGAGGCAGATGAAGATGGTCTGCGCCGGGTGCGGGTCGAGGTGGAGGATGTAGAGCGCGGGCAGCGTGAAGACGGCGCCCGCGACGACGGAGCCCGAGACGCCGCCGATGCCCGTCATGATTACATTTTCGAGCAGCGTGGAGCGGCGCTTGTACGCGCGGGCCATGCCGATGGCGAGGATGGAGATGGGGATGGCCGCCTCCATCACCTGGCCGACCTTGAGGCCCGAGTACGCCGCCGCGACGGTGAAGAGCACGCAGAGCAAGAGGCCCCAGCCGATCGAGCGGCCCGAGGCCTCCTCCACCTTGCTCGCGGCGGGGACCATCGGGGCGTACACCTCGCCGGGGTTGAGCGGGCGGTACGCGTTCTCAGGGAGCGAGCGGGTCTCTCCGGCTTCCATCAGTCCTCCGGGCCTTGAATCGAAAAAGGCGGGCGGGACCGTATAGCGCACGGGAGGCAGGTTGTGCGCGCGATCGCGGCCCAGCCGTCCTAGGGCGCGTCGGCCGCTCGCCCGGTGATCTCAGCGACCCAGGCGTCGATCAGCCGGCGGGCGATCGACAGCCTCGGCGGGAGCATCGGCAGCTCGGTGGCGCGGAAGAAGCGCGCCTCCTTGATCTCCTCGCCGTCGACGGCGATCTCCCCGCTCTCCCACCGCGCGGTGAAGCCGATCATCAGCGAGTTGGGGAACGGCCACGGCTGGCTGCCGAAGTAGGCGACTTGGGCAACCTTCACCCCGACCTCCTCCTGCACCTCGCGCACCAGCGTGTCTTCCAGCGACTCGCCCGGCTCGGAGAAGCCCGCCAGCGTCGAGAAGAAGGGCACCGGGAAGCGGCCCGAGTTGGCCAGCAGCGCCTCGTCGCCGCGGCGGACCAGGGTGATGATCGCCGGCGAGATCCGCGGCCACACCGAGAGCGCGCACCGCGGGCACTTCACCGCGCGGGACCCGGGAAGGGGCTCGCGCTCGTTGGGCGTGCCGCAGCGGCCGCAGAAGCGGCTGGTCGCGTAGTGGTGCGCGAGCTGGTTGGCGCGGCCGGCGATGGGGAAGAGCGTCTCGTCGAGGAGCGACCAGAGCTTGCGCAGGCCGACCAGGCCCAGCGTGGGCGGGAGCGCGGCCTTGCCGCCGGCATAGGGGAGCGCGAGGCACTGCTCGCCGCCGAGCGTGCCGAGGAAGATCGCGACCGAAGGATCGAGCCCGAGCGCGGTCACGTCGCTGGTGGAAGGCAGCAGGGCGGCGTTGGCGGGCAGCGTCTGGGCCAGCGGCGCGGCGGGCTCGCGGCGCAGCACCAGCTCGTTCTCGGCGCAGAGAAACCAGAGCGGGCGCTCCGAGAGGGCGGGCGGGCGCGCTGCAGCGGGCGAGAAGAGGAAGCGGGCGGTGGACATGCGAGGAGCAGTAGCGACAGGCGGGGGGCGGCGCAAATCTTCCCCGCGGGACCCTTCGGGCGGGGGCGGGGCACCTGCTGGCGGTCGCACGGGCCAGCGGCGCACCGCGACCCGGTCGTTGCTGCAGGTGGGCGCAGTTTCCCGTTGGCGCGCCCGGGATCGGGCTGAGATACTTCCGCGATGGCCTTCCGACCCGCGCGGGACTCCACTGTAGCCCTCCGGTCTCGGCGTGCGGGCCAGCCGCTCCCCGACCCGCTCAGCATCGAGGTGGTCTTCTTCCACGACGTCCTCTGCGCCTGGAGCTACCTCGCCGACGCGCGCCTCGACGTGCTGCGGGCCGAGCTCGGCGAGCAGGTGCGCTGGAGCTACCGCGGCTACCCGCTGCGTCCCGACGAGCAGGCGCTCGACAAGAAGGAGCGCCAGCAGCTCGCGCGGCAGTTGCGCCGCGTCGCCAAGGAGCCCGAGGGCAAGGGCGTGGTCGCCGATCTCTGGACGGGCAACGACGCGCCCGTCTCCTCGCTGCCGCCGCTGATCGCGCTGGAGGCGGCGCGGCTGCAGGGACCCGAGCAGCACGACGCGCTCCTCGCGGCGCTGCGGCGCGCGGCCTTCCTGCGCGGGATGAACATCACCCGGCGCGACGTGCTGCTCGAGATGGCCGGCGCGCTCGGCCTCGATGAGACGCGCTTCCTGCGCGACCTCGATGACCCGCGGTCCTTCGACCGTCTGCAGGAGGGCGTCGGCGACGCCGAGTCGCTGGGGATCCGCGGCGTGCCGGCGGTGATCATCGGGGACGAGTGGATGATGCAGGGCTGCCGCGAAGTGCAGGAGTACCGGGGGGTGCTCGAGAAGTACCTCGCCGAACGCAGCCCGGTGGCGGCCCTGCGAGTCGTGCACTGACGGGCAGCTGGCCGAACACGTCCACTGCTTGCTTGCGGCAAGGAGTGGCGCAAGGAGTGGCGCGCGGGTCGCGGCGCGCACGCCCAGGCCTTATGCTGCCCGCGTGCGCCGCCCCTCGCTCCTCGCGCTGCTCCTCCTCTGCGCCCTGGCGCTGGTGCACGCGGTGGCGGGCGCCGACGCCCGCTACCTGAACCTCCCCAACAAGGCCTGGTGGCTCGCGCCCGAGCGGCGGGAGGAGACGCTCGCGTGGATCTCCGATTGGTCGCGCTGGATGGGCGCTGGCGCGCTGGCGCTGATCATCGGCGTGATGCACCTCGCAGGGGCGGCGAACCGGGGCGGCACCGGCGACCTGGGCAAAGGCGGGCGCTGGCTGGTGGCGGCCTTCGTCGTCTACGCGCTGGCGATGCTGGCGCGGATGGCGCTGCGGTTCAGCGGCCCCGGTTAGGCCGTGCCAGGCTCGCCCGACACCCGCGCTGCAGCGACCCGCTATGTGGTCCGCGGCACCAGCGCATACCGGCGGGTGAGCCTCGCGTTCTTCCTCGCCGGGTTCGCCTCGTTCTCGCTGCTCCACTGCGTGCAGCCGCTCCTGCCGGTCTTCGCCCTGGCCTTCCACGTCGGGCCCGCGGAGGCGTCGCTGGCGCTCTCGCTCAGCACCGGCCTCCTGGCGGTGGCGATCTTCTGCGCGGTGCCGCTCGCCGAATCCCGCGGCCGCCGGGGGCTGATGTTCGGCTCGATGGCGCTGGCGGCCACGCTCAACCTCGCCTGCGCGCTGCCGCTCGGCTGGCACGGGCTGCTGGTGGCCCGCGCGCTCTTGGGCCTCGCGCTCGGCGGCGTGCCCGCGGTGGCGATGGCGTACCTGGCCGAGGAGCTCGAGCCGGCAGGCCTCGGCCCAGCGATGGGCCTCTACGTGGCCGGCACCGCCTTCGGCGGGATGACCGGGCGCGTGGGCACCGCCTGGCTCGCCGAGGCGTTCGGCTGGCAGACCGCGATGGCCATCGGCGGCGCGGTGGGGCTCGGCGCAGCGCTCGGGTTCGCGGCGCTGCTCCCGCCGCCGCAGCGGCAGCCGCCGCGGGTCCCGCTCCACCTGCGCCTGCACCTCGCCGCCTGGGCTGGCCATCTGAAGACCCCCGCGCTCGCCTCGCTCTTCGCCATCGCCTTCCTGCTGATGGGGACGTTTGCGACGCTCTACAACTACGCGGGCTTCCGCCTGCTCGCGCCGCCGTACAGCCTGACGCAGGGCCAGGCGGGGCTGGTCTTCACCCTCTACCTCTTCGGCATCGCCGCCTCCTCGGCGGCCGGCGCGCTCGCAGACCGCCTGGGCCGCAGGCGCATGCTGCCCGCGGGCCTCGTGCTGACCGCGCTCGGTGTGCTGGTGACCTTGCGCGCGCCGCTCTCCGCGGTGGTCTTCGGGATCGCGCTGCTGACGGTGGGCTTCTTCACGGCCCACGCGGTGGCGAGCGGCTGGGTGGGCCGCCTCGCCAGGAGCAACACGGGACACGCGACCTCGCTCTACCTGCTCGCGTACTACCTGGGCGCGAGCGTGGCGGGCTCGGCCGGCGGCTTCTTCTGGGCGCGCTTCGGCTGGCCCGGCGTGGCGGGATTCGTGCTGGCGCTGCTGGCGGCGGCGCTCGGGCTCGCGGTGGGGGTGAAGCGCGAAGGCGCCCGGCGAGCGGACGTGGCCCTGGCGGTGCCCGTCGATTGAGCGGCCCGCCAGGCGCCGACGAGCGAGCCCA
>JAYWAO010000088.1:0-6655 GCA_043782365.1 Deltaproteobacteria bacterium | reverse complement strand
ATGGAGGCGCCGTAGCAGGGCGCGGCCTGGAAGCTCTGGGTGGCTGCGTCTCCGAAGACCGGGCGGAGTGACCACGCCCATCGCCCTCAGCCGCCCAGAGCAGGCCTCGACAGAATTCCTGGCGCCAAGTGCGGGTCGCGACGTAGCCCGAAGCAGAAGCTCGGTGGTCGCCCGGCGGTAGTGCTGCATCCCAATTCCTACGTGCGCATCAGACGCAACCAGGAAGACATGCACAACATGGACAACACAAAACGCGGCAAGGTCGAGCAGCGGCTCGAGCACCTCAAGGCGGCGGTCAAGAAGGCGGGCGTCAAGCTGACGCACCAGCGCCTCGAGATCTTCCGTGAACTCGCGGCCGCAGAAGAACACCCGGACGCCGACTCCATCTTCCGGGCAGTGCAGCACCGCGTGCCCACCGTCTCCGTGGACACAGTCTACCGGACGCTGTGGATGCTCCACGACCTGGGCTTGGTCGCGACGCTCGGGCCGCAGCGCGAGGGAGTGCGGTTCGACGCGAACCTCGAGCAGCACCACCACTACGTCTGCGTTCGCTGCGGCCTCGTGCGCGACTTCGTGAGCGCCGGCCTCAACGCGCTCCGCGTTCCCGAGGCGGTGAAGGCGCTCGGTAGCGTCGCCGCCGCGCACGTCGAAGTGAGGGGCGTGTGCACGAAGTGCCTCGCGCAGAGCGCCGACGAACCATCTGGAAACCGCAAGAACACATCCGCAAGGAGCAGCACTCCATGACTGACAAGAGCAAGCCCGTCACCGAAACCCAAGACACCAGGCGCGGCAAGTGCCCGGTGATGCACGGCGGGCACACGACCGTCGGGGCCTCGAATACCGCCTGGTGGCCCAAGGCGCTGAACCTCGACATCCTCCACCAGCACGACACGAAGTCCAGTCCGCTGGGTCGCGACTTCGACTACCGCGCCGAGTTGGAGAAGCTCGACGTAGCCGCGTTGAAGAAGGACCTGCACGCGCTGATGACCGACAGCCAGCCGTGGTGGCCGGCGGACTGGGGGCACTACGGCGGCCTGATGATCCGCATGGCCTGGCACGCCGCGGGCACCTACCGCATCGCCGACGGCCGCGGCGGCGGTGGCACGGGCAACCAGCGCTTCGCCCCCCTCGACTCCTGGCCGGACAACGTCAACCTGGACAAGGCCCGTCGGCTGCTCTGGCCGATCAAGAAGAAGTACGGAAACCGCATCAGCTGGGCAGACCTGATCATCCTCGCCGGCACCATCGCCTACGAGTCGATGGGCCTGCGGACATTCGGCTTCGGCTTCGGCCGCGAGGACATCTGGCATCCGGAGAAGGACATCGACTGGGGCTCCGAGAAGGAGTGGCTCGGCGCGAACCGGTACGAAGGGAAGAGCCGCGAGACGCTCGACGATCCGCTGGCGGCGGTGCAGATGGGCCTCATCTACGTCAACCCGGAGGGCGTCAACGGCAAGCCCGATCCGCTTCGCACGGCCCAGGACGTGCGGCTGACCTTCGCGCGCATGGCGATGAACGACGAGGAGACCGTCGCGCTCACCGCCGGCGGCCACACGGTCGGCAAGGCGCACGGCAACGGTGACGCGAGCCGCCTCGGTCCGAAGCCGGAAGCGGCCGACCTCCCCGAGCAGGGGCTCGGGTGGAACAACCCCAAGGGCAAGGGCGTCGGGAGCGACACCGTTTCGAGCGGCCTCGAGGGCGCCTGGACGACCCACCCCACGCGCTGGGACGACGGCTACTTCCGCATGCTCTTCAGCTACGAGTGGGAGCTGAAGAAGAGCCCCGCCGGCGCTTGGCAGTGGGAGCCCGTCAACATCAAGGAAGAGGACAAGCCCGTCGACGTCGAGGACCCGACGGTCCGCCACAACCCGATCATGACCGACGCCGACATGGCGATGATCAAGGACCCGGCCTATCGGAAGATCTCCGAGCGGTTCCACCGGGACCCGGCGTACTTCTCCGAGGTGTTCGCTCGCGCGTGGTTCAAGCTCACGCACCGGGACATGGGCCCGAAGGCCCGCTACCTCGGACCCGACGTGCCGAAGGAGGACCTGCTCTGGCAGGACCCGGTCCCCGCTGGCAGCACCAGGTACGACACCGACGCCGTCAAGGCGCGCGTCGCCAAGAGCGGCCTGTCGATCGGCGACCTGGTCACCACCGCATGGGACAGCGCGCGGACGTTCCGCGACTCGGACCTGCGCGGCGGCGCCAACGGCGCGCGCATCCGCCTCGCCCCCCAGAAGGACTGGGAAGGCAACGAGCCGGCTCGCCTCGCCCGCGTGCTCGGCGTGCTCGAGGGCATCGCCGTAGACACCGGCGCGAGCGTCGCGGACGTCATCGTCCTGGCGGGCAACGTCGGCGTCGAACAGGCGGCGCGGGCCGCAGGCTTCGACGTCACCGTGCCCTTTGCGCCGGGGCGCGGTGACGCGACCGACGCGATGACCGATGCAGCGTCCTTCGCCGTCCTCGAGCCGGTCCACGATGGGTACCGCAACTGGATGAAGAAGGACTACGCCATCAGCGCCGAAGAGCTGCTGCTCGATCGCAGCCAGCTGATGGGCCTGACGGCGCCCGAGATGACTGCGCTGGTCGGCGGCCTGCGCGTCCTCGGCACCAACCACGGCGGCACGAAGCACGGCGTGTTCACCGATCGCGTCGGCGTTCTCTCCAACGACTTCTTCGTCAACTTGACCGACATGCGCTTCGCTTGGGCGCCCGCCGGGAACGGTCTCTACGAGGTGCGTGAGCGCAGCACGGGCGCGGTGAAGTGGACCGCCACGCGGGTCGATCTGATGTTCGGGTCGAACTCCGTCCTCCGCGCCTATGCGGAGCTGTATGCGCAGGATGACAGCAAGGAGAAGCTGGTGCGAGACTTCGTGGCGGCGTGGACCAAGGTCATGAACGCTGACCGCTTCGACCTGGCTTCGCGGGCATGAACACCAAGGAGAAGACGATGAATATCGACATCGGCATCGAAGCGGCGAAGCGCCAAGAGATCGCGCACGGGCTTTCGCGCGTGCTCGCGGACTCGTACACCCTCTACCTCCAGACCCACAGCTTCCACTGGAACGTCATCGGCCCGATGTTCCAGACGCTGCACCTTATGTTCGAGGCCCAGTACACCGAGCTCGCGCTCGCGGTGGACCTCGTCGCGGAGCGCATCCGCGCGCTCGGCTTTCCGGCGCCGGGCACGTACAGGCAGTTCAGCGAGCTGTCGGCGATCAAAGAGCAGCCGGGCGTGCCGAAGGCGCAGGAGATGATCCGCCTGCTCGTCGAGGGGCACGAGACGGTGGCGCGCACCGCCCGCGAAGTTTTCAAGGCCGCCGACGGAGCGAGCGATCAGCCGTCGTGCGACCTGCTCACGCAGCGCATGCAGGTCCACGAGAAGACGGCGTGGATGCTGCGCAGCCTGCTCGAGTGACGGCTGGCGGGAAGTCCCGGAACACCGCGACCGGACCTCCAGGACGACCGCGAGCCGAAGCAATACGCCGCTCGTCGTCAGTGATCGAAAAGATCGACGCTGCGGCGCGGCGGTCAGGTCGGCGGTGCCCCACCGCTCGCGCAGCGAGTCTTCCTATGCTGTTCGGCCATTGAGATCACGCTGCCAGTTTGACCGCTGTCACCCACAAGGGATTTAGGACAACCAGAGGTTTCTGACGCCCCGCTTGGCCCGCAGTATCCCTCCCGCAAGCTCAGGGCCGGCTACCGGGCGCTCCGACTCCTTAACGCGGGCGGGACTTGCACCCGCTGGCTCGCTGCAGCATAGCGACGCACGAATGCATATCGCCAGCCAATCCATTCTTCACGGCGACGTCGTGACGTTGTAGTGGCCCCCCACCGCCACCAGCGTGATGCCCGACCAAGCCACGCCGTACATCGTCTCGCTCACACCGAACGTAGTGCCGACTGCGCCGATGGTGCGCGACGTCCACGTCAGTCCGTCTGGAGAAGTGGCGATATACCCCGGATTACGGGACCCGCCGACCGCCACCCACTGTGTTCCGGTCCAGATGATTGCGTAGAGGGGCACAGGCTGCGTGGGCGCGGCGGTCCAGGCATTGCCGTCCGGAGAGGTACGGATGGCTCCGTTGCCGCCGACCTGCGCGAACTGGCCACCCGACCATGCGATGCCGTACCAGCCAGTCCCACCGTCGGCCACCTGCGCCCAGTGCACGCCGTCCGGGGAGGTGAGCGTGGCATCGCCCACAGCCACGAATTGGCTGCCGCTCCAGACCACGCTGCGCAACACGGCAGAGGTCCCGTGCGTGCGCACCGTCCAGGCGAGGCCGTCCGGCGAGGTGAGGATGGCGCCGCTGCCGACGGCGACGAACAGAGCGCCTGACCAAGCCACGCCGTAGAGCATTGTGCCCGAGACCGGCAACCCGCTGTTCGCGGTCCAGGTGCCGCCGAGGTCCGAAGAAGTGGTGACGTAGCCGTTGCCCACCGCGACGAATCGCTGCAGCGAGGGCGACCAAGCCACGGCCCGCAGGTCGGCGCCGACGCCCGAGTGGTCGGGGCCGGGCACGCGCACGGTCCAGGCGAGCCCGTCGGGCGAGGAGAAGATGCCGCCGTCGTTCGCTACCGCTACGAACTGTGTCCCCGACCAGGTGACCCCGTGCAACTCGAAGTTGGCAAAGGCACACCCTTGGCTGCCGTTGCAAGGCACCATCACCGGCGAGCCGAGGTCGAAGGTCCAGGTCACGCCCGGCGGCGTCAGCGTCACCGTCAAGAGGGTGCTCGCCGAGAGCGCGCCCAGCGTGGCGGTGAGGATGGACGTACCCACCGTGAGCGCAGCGGCCAGCCCGCCCGCGCTCACGGTGGCCACGGCCGTGCTGCCCGAGTGCCAGGAGACGCCGGACACCAGCGTGCGCGTCGTACCGTCGGAGAAGGTCCCGACCACTGCGAGCTGCACGCTGGTGCCCGGTGCCAAGCTCGGGCTCGCAGGCACGATGGCTATCGATACCAACGACGCCGAGGAGACTGTGACCACGGCGCCGCCCGAGACCGCGCCGACGCTCGATTGGAGGCTGGAGGCACCGGCCGAGACACCCGTGGCGAGCCCCGCGCTGACGGAGGCGACGGCGGGCGTACCCGAACTCCAGGCGGCCTGCACCGTGAGGTCCTGGCTGCTGCCATCGGAGTAGACGCCCACTGCGCGATATTGGTTGGTATAGCCAATCGGGACGGTGGCGTTGGGCGGGGTCACCGAAATCGACACCAGTAGCGGCCCGCCGACCGTCAGCGTGGCGCTGCCAGAGAGACCGCCGCGCGTGGCAGTGATGGTGGCGGTGCCCGTGGCCACGCCGGTGGCGAGCCCCGTCGCGCTGACGGTGGCCACCGCGGTGGCCGACGACAACCAGACGGCCAGCGTGGTGACCACCTGGCTGGTGCCGTCGGAGTAGTGCGCCGTGGCGCTGAAGGCTTGCGTGGTGCCGCTGGGAATGGTCGGAGCCGTGGGGGCCACCGTGAGGCTCTGCACCGTGGCCGCACCAACAGAGACCGATGTGGTGGCGCGGAGCCCGCCGAAGTCCGCGATGAGCGTGCCCGAGCCGGCTGCTGCTGCCGTCACCACGCCGCCCGCGGTCACGGTGATGACCTGCGCGGCGCCGATGACCTTGGCGTTGGTACCCCACGCGGATTGGCTGGTCACATCCTTGCTCGTGGTGTCGGAGTAGTGGGCCGTGGCAGTGAACTGCTTGGACAGGCCGAGCGGCAGGGTGGAATTGGCCGGCGCGATGGTGAGCGAGACCAGCGCCGCTGGCGGTGCGCTCGGCGAGGTGTCGCACGACTGCGTGGCCGGCGGGATGTTCCAGAACTTTGAGCCAAAGGTGAGCAGCGAGTTGCAGCCCGATTGCCCGCCCGCCTCGGGCCCCACGGTGCCGGAGGCTGCACCGGTGGGGTTGGTTGCGAGGCATTCGGAATCGCCGTTGCACGACCAGTGGTAGTACCAGTCGGTGCCGGAGGCACTGCAGGAGCAGAGGGCGAGCACCGAGAGGAGCGCGAGCAGTTTCTTCGCCCCGAGCATGGCGGCCTCTTCACGGCGGGGTGCCGATGGCCGGGGGCGCACCGGTCGACTGCGTCAGGCTACTCCTGCAGTTCAGGCTTGGCAAAGGCGGTCGGAGCGAGGCGCATTTTGTGTGTCAAACCCAAGTAGAAGTGGCCGCTCCTCTGCAAAGTAGAAATGGCCACTTCGCGGTGGTCATGTCGACCCCTCAGTGAACTACCCGGGCGTGCATTCCGCCACCGCAAGGTTCGATGGGCCACTGCCGGGGACCGCCACTCCGAGGCACCTACGGCCTTGCTTACATGACCCTCGCCGTACCCGACACGCGAATGGAGCTGCCGGGCATTGCCGGGATCTCGGCGCGAAGCCGAGATCGCATACCCATGTCTTCGCCTTGAATGATGTCGATGACTCCCCCATGGGGCCACCCGAGGTCGCGCAGGTATCCCGCGAATGCCGCGGTGGCCGCGCCGGTCGCCGGGTCTTCGTAGACGCCGCCCGAGGCGAACGGGTTCCGGGTGTGGAACCGCTGCGGGCTCTCTGCAAAGGCCAGGAGAATGGTCACCAGCCCCGCACGATTCATCAACTCTCGGCCGGCATCCATCTCGTAGGTCATGGCCGCGAGGGCTTTCCGAGTCTTCAGTCCCAGGA
>JAYWAO010000087.1:0-18044 GCA_043782365.1 Deltaproteobacteria bacterium | reverse complement strand
GCCGTTGGGAATCACCTCGCGCAGCCGGCCCTCCACCTTGGGGAAGCGCACGGCGAGCAGCCGCGCCAGCTGGCGCGAGGCCTCCTTCACCAGGGTGGGGTCGAAGTCGCCCACCGCCTCGCCGCCCGCGGCCAATGACGTACTGGAGCCGACCAGCTTGTCCTGCAGCTTGCGCGCGAGCTGGCGGGCGCCCGCCGAGAGCTGGTCGCTGGAGCCGAGCTTGAGCGAGTCGGCGAAGGCGATCTGCGCGCTCGTCGAATCGATGGCGCGGACCGAGAGGAGCAGGCCGCGCCCCTCGCTCGCCACGGTGGCGACCACCATCCAGCGGGCGCCGGCGAGCTTGCCGATCTGGATCTGCGCGTCGTCGGACATCATCCCCGACTGCGCCAGCGCCTGCTCCTTCATGATCCTGGCGATCTGCGACCGCTCGACCACCCGGATCTTGCCGTCGTTCACCAGCGTGGCGGTGAAGAGGTCGGAGAGCGTGGCGGCCTGGTCGGCGCTGGCCCCGCCGCGGGCCTCCACCGAGGCGATGGCGAGCGTGGCGTCCCTGGCCGGCTCGGCCCGGGCGGCAACGGCGAACGCTGCGCAGGCGAGGAGCGCCCAGGAGAGGAGGCGGGGCAGGGAGGCGGGAGCGGGGAGCGCAGGGAGCATGGAGACGGCCTCGGTGGTCGCGATGGTTTGCAAAAGCAGGGGGACGCGCGGCGGGCGCAGGAGCACCTCACAGTTTCGTACCGCTAGGCTCCCACGGCAAGCAAGCGGCCACGGTGACGCACCTCACCCAGCGTCACTCTGCGTCGGCCTCCGGCAGACCTCCGGCGGCTGCGGCCGAAGCGCTGTTGACCTCCCCTGATCCCGGGTGTTAGCGGTTCACCCCCGAACTTGCAGTCGCAGCACCGACCCACACTTCCAGGGGCCTCACCCATGAACGCGTCTCCGGCTCTCTTGCGCCGAGTCCTCCTCGCGTCTCCGATCTGGCTTGCGCTCGGCTGCGGAACCGTCCTCGTGCGCGTCCCGGTGATGCGGCCCGCCGAGATCAACATGGCGCCCTACAGCTCGGTGGGCCTGGGCCAGTTCGCCTACTCGGGCAACACCAACGGCGCCGGCGCGGTGGGCGGCCTGCTCGAGCAGGAGCTGGTCAACGCGAACCGGTTCCAGGTGGTCGACCGGCAGCGGATGGACGCGGTGATGCACGAGCTGCGACTCTCGGCGTCCGATCTGGCCGACCCCTCGAGCGCCGCCAAGCTGGGCAAGCAGGTGACGGCGGGCGCGCTGATCTTCGGCGACGTCTCCGAGAACTACCAGGAGCAGGACACCGAGGAGCACTCGCAGGACAAGGACAACAAGCCCCACACCGACTTCAAGCGGCGCGGCACCGCCAACGTGCGGGCCACCTTCCGGGTGGTCGACGTGGCGAGCGGCCGCCTGCTCATCTCCAAGCAGTACGCCGAGAAGCGCGAGGACTCGCACTCGGCGCGCGACAAGAAGCCAGAGCCGATCGACCGCGAGCAGCTCTTGATCGCCGGCCGCGCCGAGGTGGTGAGCCGGTTCATGAAGGCGATCGTCCCGCACCAGGAGTTCGCCAACGCCAACTTCCAGAAGGACGGCGACCTGCCGCAGCTCGAGGGCGGCATCGGCTGGGCCGAGCGCGGCGAGTGGAAGAAAGCGCAGGAGACGTTCAATGGCGCCATCGCCGACGCCGAGAAGAACCCCAAGATCAAGTCGGAGACGCTGGCCAAGGCGTTCTTCAACCTGGGCCTCTCGTACGAGTACGCGGGCGACTATGACAAGGCGCAGAAGATGGTCGAGAAGGCCCAGCAGCTCTCGGGCAACAACGACTACCTGCGCGAGATCGACAACATCCGCCAGCTGCAGGCAGACCAGAAGAAGCTGGCCGAGCAGACCGCGCCGCCCGCCGGGACCAACTAGCATGCTGCGCGCGCTCCGCTCCTCCTGCCTGGTGGTCGCTGGCGCCGCGCTCGTCTCCACGCTCCTTTCGGCCTGCGGCGCGCCGCCGCCGTCGGTGATCAAGACCACCTCCAACGCGAAGCTGCCCGCGTGGCTGACGCGCACGCCCCTCGAGCCGGGCGTGCTCTACTTCATGGGGGCGAGGCCCGGCGCCGACTCGCTCGAGGAGGGCAAGACGGCGGCGATGGACAAGGCCCGCTCCGAGGCGGCGAAGTTCATCGGCGTCGACGTCAGCTCCGAGTTCAGCTCGACCGCCTCCACCGAGGCGGGCGGCGACTCGTTCCAGGCCACCGACGTGGTGAAGAGCCGGACCATGGCGCTGATCAAGAACGCCGAGCTGGCCGACGTCTACTGGGAGAAGAACTCGCGGATCGCAGGCGCCTCCACCATCGACCGGTGGGACGTCTCGGTGCTGCTGAAGATGAACCGCGCCGACCTCGACGCCGAGCGCAACCGCCAGGAGGAAGAGGCGAAGACCGTCGCGGCCTCGATGCTCTTCCGCTTCCGCGAGGGCCAGGCGGCCGAGCAGGGCAACCAGCCGCTGGCGGCGCTGCAGCGGTACCGGGACGTCGCGGCGCAGCTCAAGGGCGTCGCGCGCACGGTCGACACCGGCGACAGCACGCTGAGGAGCGCAGGCATGCTCTACCAGGCGGCGCTCGACGCGGCGAAGCGGGTGCAGGACAAGGCGCGGCGGGCGGTGCTGGTGGGGCCCGACCTGCTCGCCGGACCGATCACGCAGGGCCTCTCGAAGAAGGGCTTCTCGGCCAGCAACCGGCCCGGCATCTCGCAGGAGGTGGCGGTGGCGGCGGCCAGGGCGGAGGGGCTGCCTTATGTGATCGTCGTCAAGTCCACCACCGCCCCCGGAGGGCAGGCGTTCGGACAAGTGGCCGCCCAGGTCTCGCTGGACGTCCGGGTTCTGGACGCGCAGTCTGGCGCAGTGGTCGCATCCACCCAGAAGACCTCCAAGGCGTTCGGCAAGCAGGCCGAGGCCGCGGAGCGGGCGGCGGCGCAGGAGGCGGGAGTGGCGGCGGGGAGCGAAGTGGGCACGGCGCTGGTCGCGAAGGAGACCAGCCCCTGATGATCGCCCGGCAGCAGACGTCTTTGATCTCGTGAGAGTTCGTGGCAGCCAAACAACCTGCGGGGGCCCTATCGCCACCGCGCAACACAAGGAGTGGGACGTGAAGAAGATCCTCGGAATCGTGGCAGTGGCGGTCCTCGCGATGGCGTGCGGCGAGAAGCCCCAGCAGAGCAACCAGATCACGCACGAGGGCGCGCCGAACTGGGTCAACAAGGGCTCGGGCGCGTTCAACGGCGAGAAAGGCCGCGTCTTCTACGGCATCGGCCTCTCGGGCGGCGTGCGCAACGCGGCGCTCCGCCGGCAGGACTCCGACAGCAAGGCTCGCGCGGACATCGCGGCCACGCTCAACACCTACGTGACCCGCCTGACCAAGTCGTACGCCGCCTCCACCATGGCGGGCGACCCCAACGTCTCGAGCGAGGAGCAGCACGTCTCCGACGCGCTCAAGACCTACACCCAGATGCAGCTGTCGGGCGTCGCCATCGTCGACCACTGGATCGCCAACGACGGCACTGAGTACGCCCTCGCCCAGCTCGACATGGACGGCTTCAAGGGCCAGATGGACAAGATGAAGGAGCTCAACGCCAAGGTGAAGGAGCAGGTCAAGGCCAACGCGGACAAGGCCTTCGACGAGCTCTCGGCCGAGGAAGCCAAGCACTGACGAAGTGGCTTTGAGGTAGGCTCTGCGGGCTGTCCGGGTCACTCCCGGCCAGCCCGCTGCCGTTTGTGGGGTGCCCGCATGTCTCCTCGTCTCCTCGCCGTCTGCGCCGTCGTGCTGGTCTGTGGTTGTGGCTCGGCGGCCAGGCAGGTGAAGCTCAACCGTTGGGGCCAGCCGCTCAAGGAGGGTGTGCCGCCGCCCAATTGGGTGGACAAGCTCCCCGAGTCGACCACCGCCCGGCACTACGCGGTCGGCTTCTGCGGACCCACCTTCTGGCCGCAGGACGCGCTGCGCAACGCCGCCGATGACGCGCGCGGGAAGCTGGCGCTCTCGCTCTCGTCGAAGGTCGAACGGGTCCGGCAGAACGTCGAGCAGACCGACTACAGCCGCCAGCTCGACATCACCAAGGAGGCGACCGATCTGGTGATGCAGAACTCGCGCATCGAGGCGCAGTGGGTAGACGAGGCTGGCGACCACGGCGAGGCCGGCTCCGTCTGGGCCCTGGCGGCGATCGACAAGGACAACGCACGCTCCGAGGGCAGCGCCGCTGCCTCACCGGCAGGCGCGGGCAGCAAGCGCGCGCCGGGCTGGCTCGACCGGCTCCCCACCAGCCCCGGCAGGCTCTACGCGGCCGGCTACAGCGGGCCTACCTTCCGGGCCTCCGATGCGGTGCAGTACGCGGGCGACGCGGCGGTGGTGAACCTCGCCAGCTCGCTGCGCAGCCACGTGCGCGCCTACAACCTGGTGATCGCCACCGGTTCGGGGACCTCGGTGGACGACTTCGCCAACCTCGCCGACCCCGAGGCTGAGTTCCTCGAGCTCGTCCGCAAGAAGGCCAAGGTCGAGCAGATCTGGGTCGACGATGAGGGCGCCCACCCCGGAGACCCACCTGGCTCGGTCTGGGCGCTGGCGACCATCGAGGTGGGCAACACCCAGGGCGGCTACGAGAACCAGCAGAGCTCGGACACCGGCCCCGCCCTCGACCCCCGGGGGAACGCCAAGTAGCTCGGCTAGCTGAGCGCTCTAGGCGCTCTTCTGCGCCGCGAGCCTCGCGCAGAGCAGCAGCGCCGAGATCATCGGCTCGGCGTCGGCCACGCCCTGCCCGGCGATGTCGTCGGCGGTGCCGTGGTCGGGGCTGGTGCGAGGCGCCGGCAGGCCCAGGGTGACGTTCACCGTCTCGCGGAAGTCGAGCAGCTTGGCCGCGATCAGGCCCTGGTCGTGGTAGAGCGCGATCACCGCGTCGCAGGCGCCCTTGGCGGCCTTGGGGAAGTAGCCGTCGGCCGAGTGCGGGCCGGTCACCTCGAAGCCTGCGGCGCGCGCCTCGAGCAGCGCGGGCAGGATCACCCGGGTCTCCTCGTCGCCGAAGAGGCCACCGTCGCTCGCGTGGGGGTTGAAGCCGAGCACCGCGATGCGCGGCCGCTCGAGCCCGAACCGCAGGCGAAGCTCGCGGTCGACGAGGCCGATCACGCGCAAGATCCCGCTCTGCGTGAGCGCGCGGGGCAGGTCCTTGATGGCGACGTGGTTGGTGCAGAGGGCCACCCGCAGCCTGGGCCCGGCCAGCATCATCGCCACGTCGGCGTCGAAGCGGGCGGCGAGGTGCTCGGTGTGGCCGTGGAACGAGGGCAGGCGGCGGGCGACCCGGGCTTTGGAGAGCGGCGCGGTGCAGAGCCCTTGCGCGTCCCCCGAGAGGACGGCGTCGATGGCAGCGTCCACGTAGGCGAGCGCAGCGGCGCCGGCAGCCCCGCCGTCTCCCGACGGACTGCCGGGGATCCGCTCGTCGGGCCCTAGCCCCGTCACCGCGCGAAGCATCACGCCCGGGATCGGCCAGGTGAGCCCGCGCAGGCGGCAGGCGGCCTCCAGCACGCCCGCGTCGCCGCAGACCAGCGGCTTGAGCGCGGCGGCGACGCGCGGATCGGCGAGGGCGACGGCGGTGACCTCGGGCCCGATCCCGCACGGGTCACCGAGCGAGATGGCGATGCGGGGGAGCTGGGTTGCCATCGCCTGCCTCTGTGGCGTGAAGGGTGTTGCTCGAAGAGCCTGCGGGCTACAGCTTGATGTCGAGCTGGGCGCCCTTGCGCAGCGTGTGCAGGTAGTTGTCGCGCTCCTTGTAGACGGAGTCTTCGGAGAGCCGGGTGCGGATCTTCTCCTGCACCTCGGCCAGCGGCGGCGGCGGCAGCGCGCGCCGGTCGTCGAGGTGGAAGAGGTGGAAGCCGTCCTTGTTGACGAAGAGCGGCGTGTTCTGTCCGGGCCGCGCCGCGGCGATCGCCTGGTCGGCCTCGACGAAGAGCATCCCCTTGCGCAGCCAGCCGATGTCGCCGCCCTCGCGGGCCGACGGCGCCGAGGAGAGGTCCCGCGCGACCACCGCGAACTCCTCGCCCTTGGCGACGCGGGCCGCCGCCAGCTGCGCCTTCTCCGCCGCAGCCGCCTTCTGCGCCGGCGTTGCGCCCTCGGGCGTGGGGACGAAGACGTTGCGGACCTTGTACTCGTACTCGAGGTCGATGTTCTGCGCCGAGTAGGCCGCCTGGACCTCCTCGTCGGTCACCTTGCGCGGCTTCACCTTGTACTGGAGCAGCCGGTACTGCAGCGCCTGCCGCCGGAGCACGTCGCGGACGAAGTCGATGTCGGTGCCCTGCTGCGCCAGCGCGTCCTTGAAGCCCGCGACGTCGAGGCCGTTCTGCTTGGCGAGCGCCTCGAGCTGGCGGGTGACCTCGTCCTCGGTGACGTCGACGCCGACCTGCACCGCCTCGGCCTCGATCAGGCGGTCGTTGATCAGCTGCTCGAGCGCCTCGCGGAGCAGCTTGGTCTTGGCCGCCTCCTGCTCCTGCGGCGAGAGGCTGCTGCCGGCGATGCGGGCGAGCTCGGCCTGGACGCGGTCCATCACATCCGAGAGCGTGATCGGCTGGCCGTTCACCACCGCGGCGATCCGATCCTTGATCTCCGCCAGCGCCGCAGGGCCCAAGGCGAGCAGCCCTGCGCAGAGCGCCGCCGCGAGCTTGGAGATCAGGGAGGCGCTGCGTCCGGCGCGCAGGACGAGGCGGAGCGTGCTGCGGGAAGTACGGGTGGCGGACGGCATCGGCTCCAACTTCGGCTCCAGGGTGTCGGGTCGCGGGGGCTCTGCTCGAGTCCCCGAAAGGGCGCAAATTGTAGCAGGGAACGGTCCGCAGTGGATCGGCCGCGCGCAAGACGCCAGCCGCCCCAAGGCCAGTCGAGCCCTCGCGCGCCAACGGCACGGCGCAGCGCACAGGGAGCCGGAGAGGGAGCGGAGCTCTCCTGCCTGTCTGCCTCGGCGCAAACCCCATCCCCCGGCCCGCCGGCCCGAGAGTAAAACCGCTGGCTTCCACCCCCCGCGCAAGGTAGAAAACCGGCCCCCCGCGCCGCTCTGAAGAGCGCGGAAAACCGCGCCCACACTGGCGCTGTGGAAGAGCACCATGGCCGACGCGCTTTCGCCGATCCAACCGCCCGTCCCTGTCGCCATCGAAGACGAGATGCGGCAGGCGTACCTCGACTACTCGATGTCGGTGATCATCGGCCGCGCGCTGCCCGACATCCGCGACGGCTTGAAGCCCGTCCACCGCCGCATCCTCTACGCGATGTTCGAGCAGGGCATGCTGCACAACCGGCGCTACTCCAAGTGCGCCGGCACCGTCGGCGAGGTGCTCAAGAAGTACCACCCGCACGGCGACGCCTCGGTCTACGACGCGATGGTCCGCCTCGCGCAGGAGTGGAACCTGCGCGCCCTCCTGGTGGACGGCCAGGGCAACTTCGGCTCGATCGACGGCGACTCCGCCGCCGCCTATCGTTACACCGAGGCCCGCCTCACCAAGCTGGCCGAGGTGATGCTCGCCGACATCGACAAGGACACCGTCGACTTCGGACCCAACTTCGACGACAGCACCACCGAGCCCCTGGTGCTGCCGACCCGCTTCCCGAACCTGCTCATCAATGGTTCGGCCGGTATCGCTGTCGGTATGGCGACCAATATCCCGCCGCACAACCTGGGCGAGGTGATCGAGAGCACCCTCTACCTCGCCGCCAACCCGGGCGCGCTCTTGCGCGACCTGCTCGACCCGAAGATCGGCGGCACGCTCCCCGGCGGCATCCAGGGGCCCGACTTCCCCACTGGCGGCATCCTGATGGGCATCGGCCCGATCCGCGCGCTCTACGAGACCGGCCGGGCGATCTTGAAGATGCGCGGCAAGGTCGAGATCGAGACCCACGAGAAGACCGGCCGCGACACCATCGTGGTCACCGAGGTGCCGTACCAGGTCAACAAGGCCCGCGCGATCGCCAATATCGCCGAGCTGGTGAAGGACAAGCGGCTCGACGGCATCTCCGACCTGCGCGACGAGTCCTCCCGCGAGGGCATCCGCGCGGTGGTCGAGACCAAGCGCGACGCCATCACCGGCGTGGTCCTCAACAACCTCTACGCCCACTCCTCGCTCTTCCAGGACACCTTCGGCGCGACGCTGCTCTCGATCGACCGCGGCCAGCCGCGCACTTGTGGCCTCGTCGCCATGCTGGAGGCGTTCCTCGCCCACCGGCGCGACGTGGTCACCCGCCGCACCCGCTACGACCTGCGCAAGGCGAAGGAGCGCGAGCACATCCTGCTCGGCTACAAGATCGCGCTGGATCACATCGACGAGATCATCGCGGTCATCAAGGCCTCAGGAAACCGCGAGATCGCCAGCGAGAAGCTGCAGTCGCTGTTCGGCCTCTCGGAGATCCAGGCCAAGGCCATCCTCGAGATGCAGCTGCAGCGGCTCACCGGCCTCGAGAAGCAGAAGATCCTCGAGGAGCTGGCCGAGGTGCAGGCGATCATCACCAAGCTCTCCGCCATCCTCGCCGACGAGAAGCTCCTGCTCGCGGTGATCATGGACGAGCTGCGCGAGGTGCAGACCGAGTTCGCCGACAAGCGGCGCACCGAGATCGCCAACTCGGGCGAGGACCTCTCGGACGAGGACCTGATCGCCGAGGAGGACATGGTCGTCACCGTCAGCCACCAAGGCTACATCAAGCGCAACCCGGTCACACTCTACCGGGCGCAGAAGCGCGGAGGGCGCGGCAAGACCGGCGCGCAGGCCACCGACGACGACTTCATCGAGCAGCTCTTCGTCGCCTCGACGCACGCGTATCTCCTCACCTTCACCACCCTCGGCCGCGTCTTCTGGCTGAAGGTGCACGAGCTGCCGCAGGCCGGACGGCAGGCGCGCGGCAAGGCGATCGTCAACCTGCTGCAGCTCGGCGAGGGCGAGAAGATCGCCGCGCTGCTCCCGGTGCGCGGCCTCAAGGCAGCCAAGGCCGACGAGCCCGAGCCCGAGGAGACCGAGAACGGCGACGTCGACCCGTTGGCCCCTGCCGAAGCGGCGACCGTCGCGGGTGACCCCGCGGTCCCGCTCGATGGGACCCCGGCCGAAGAGGGCCTCGCGCAGGACCCGGCGATGTCCACCGAGGGCCCGGTCCCGGCAGGCGGCCCGTTCCTCGTCTTCGTCACCAAGAACGGCCTGATCAAGCGCACCGCGCTCACGGCGTACGCGCGGCCGCGCCCCTCGGGACTCAAGGCGATCGGCATCCGCGAGGACGACGCGCTCATCTCGGTGCTGCTCGGCGAGGGCAACGAGGACGTGCTGATCAACACCGCCGAGGGCATGGCGATCCGCTTCCCGCAGCGCGAGGCCCGCGCGATGGGCCGCACCGCAGCGGGCGTCAAGGGTATTACACTAGAACCGGGCGACCTGGTGGTCGCAGCCGAGCTGGCCCGGGCCGGCGCGACGCTGCTCACCGTCACCGACATGGGCTACGGCAAGCGCAGCGAGCTGGCCGAGTACCGGCGCACCCACCGCGGCGGCAAGGGCATCATCGACATCAAGACCACCGACAAGAACGGAAAGGTCGTCGCGGTCGCCCAGGTCACCGACGGCGACGAGCTGATGCTGATCACCAACAAGGGCATGCTCATCCGCACCCGCGTCGCCGAGATCTCGGTGATCGGCCGCAACACGCAGGGGGTGCGCCTGATCGTCCTCACACAGGAGGGCGAGAAGGTGGTGGGGGCGGCCAAGGCCCCCGAGGACCGCGAGGCCGACGCTGCGGCGGCGGTGGCAGAGGGTGAGGTCCTTGCTGAAGGCGCGGCGCCTGCGGCAGAGGGCGCCGGCACCGGTGACGGCGGCGAAGACGGCGGCGCGCCGCCGAGCGGCGACCAGCCCAACTAGTCGAGCTCCCCCACCCGCCGATCGGGCTCAACACGCCGCCCCCGAAGGCCCACGCGGCCCGAGGGGCGGTTCGTCGTGGGGGCTCTCTAGCGGTCGCCGCAGAGCGCAGCGGAGAGCAGGTCGAAGAGCAGGCCCTGGCCCTGCCACACCTCGCCGAACTCGGTCGCCTCGGTGTTGACGAAGACGATGACGGCGAGGCCCAGCGCGGGCGCGAGCACGTTGCGCACCTGGGAGCGTTCCCAGGGCACACCCGCGACCACCTCTTCCCCGTTGCGCAAGTTTTTACGCGGTGGTAGCGGATCACTTCCCGATGAAGAACCTCGCCCGCACCCTCGCCGTCCTCTTGCTCGCAGCCTGTGCGGCGTGTGGTGGTCCGGGCGAGCGGCTGGCGCAGGCGCGGGACCTGGCGCTGGCGGGTCACCACCGGGCGGCGCTGCTGGAGGCGCGGGCGGTGCTCTTCGCCCTCCCCGACAGCCGCGACGAGGCCACCGAGGCGGCGCGCCGCGGGGCGCTCAAGCTGGCGGGCGACCTCTGCGCGCTCCACCTGGACGACGCCCGCTCCGCCGCCGCCGAGTACCGGCAGCTGCTCAAGCGCTTTCCCACCTCTCCGGAGGCGTTCGAGGCCCGCGAGCGGCTGGGCGATCTCTTCCAGCGCATGAGCGACGTGCAGGGCGCCCTCGAGGCGTGGCGCGACCAGGTGGCCGCGGCCCCCGACCGCGCCGGCGCTGACCAGGCCCAGCTGAAGATCACCCGCGCCCTCATCGACCTCGGCCAGCTCGCCGAGGCCCGCGCCGCCGCCGCCGAGCTGGTGAGCCGTTGGCCCGCCTCGCCGCTCGGGGCCTCCGCCTCGCTGATCGCCGCAGGCACCTACCACCTCGAAGGCCGCCACGCCGACGCCATCGCCGCCTACAAGAAGGTGGCGGCGGCCTACCCGCGCACGGCCTACCAGGCCGACGCCTGGTTCGAGCAGGGCAACTGCCTCTCGGAGCTGGGCGACGATGCGAAGGCGATCCAGGCCTTCACCGTCGCGCTGGTCCGGCACGAGTCGCCCGACCTCGTCGAGTTCGCCCTCCAGCGCGCCCAGCGGCGCATCGATCTGCAGCGCTCCGTCCGCCCGGGCAACGTCGCCGAGGTGTTCGACCACGGCGTCGCGCAGGGCCGCTCGGCGCCGCGGACCACCGTCCGGCCCTAGCTCCCGCTGGTGTGGCGTCGCGGTCGCCCCGAGACGGCGCGGACTACTTCGCGATGGAGCCGGTGGTGGCGTCGACCTGGACCACCTTCTTGCCGCAGGTCGCGCTCCAGGTGGGGGCCATCTGGTGGGTCAGGCCCGCGCCCAGCGTCAGCTCGGAGGGCTGCGAGAGGCTCGCCTTCATCAGCAGTTGCACCACGTCGTCGCCGTTGACCGTCAGGGCCGAGGGGACGAACGTGCCCATGCCGGCGAAGGTGAAGCGCTTCTCGTGCGCGATGACCTTGTTGCCCTTGGGGCCCGAGACGACGTCGACGTACATGCCGCCCTCGCCCATCAGGCTCCAGGTCCAGGTGTAGGCGGCCGAGTTGGTCTGCATCGCGTCACCCGAGCGGGCGCCGCGGAGCGCCACGGAGACCGGGTTCTTCGCGTACCTGGCGGCGAGCCGCTGGGCGGAGGCGAAGTGCTCGACGGGCTCGAACGGCCCGGAGACGGCCAAGTCGTCGGAGCTGCCGTCGTCGGCCACTTCCGCGCCACCGCAGGCGGCCACGGCGAAGAGGGCGGAGCAGAGCAGGGTGCGGCAGAGAGCGCTCATCGTGTTGAGGGTCATGGCTGAAGTCCGTTTCGAACAGTTTGTGTTGACCGGGCCATGAGCACCTCGCGTGCCACTCTTTGGGTGCACCGCAACTAGCTGATCCCACGACAGCCCTGGCGCAGATGGCCGCAGCCTGGACTCTCGAAGCTCCACACGGGTGTCCAGGTCCACGTGGAACTGACCAGATCGTGAACACACGTGAGGTGGCTGGCGCCGACCCCGAACGGCCAAGGCAGCCGTTCGAGCGGTCCCGGCCAGCCCCTCGGTCGCCTTGCCCGACCGCCCGCGCCCGAGTTGACAGGAGACTCACGAGGCGGTACCGGCGAACCCGCGATGCTTCTTCACGACCATCCATCTCCGGGGACCAACCACATGAACCACCGCCTCTTCGCCGCGCTCTGCGCCTGCGCGCTCAGCGCTTCCACCACCGGCTGCTCCCTCGTCGAGTCCGCCATCCATGGCGGAGTCAACTCGGCCGCCTCCTCCGCGGGCCAGTCGGCCGGCCAGACCGTCGGCAACGAGGCCGGCAACCGCGCGGGCAACGCCGCCATCAACGCCGCGGGCGGCCCGACGGCGCCTGTCTCCGCGAACCCCAACCTCTCGGCCCTCAGCGCGCGGATGACGATGGTCTACACGCAGGTCATCTTCTCGATGGCGTTCAACTCGGGCGGCTACGCGGTCAGCGGCAACGACTTCAAGCCGGGCCAGTACGTGCGCTTCTCGATCGCGTCCCAGGACCGCAAGGGCTCCACGCTCGAGCGCGCCTACCTGGGCGACGACGCCGCGGGCAACCAGTGGTGGAAGGTGAAGATGGTCAACCCCGAGAAGCCGGGCGACACCGTCATCCTCGAGGCGCTGCTCTCCCCCAAGGACCAGAAGCTGGAGCGGCTGCGCGGGCAGTTCCCCGGCGAGACCGAGGGCAAGGAGATGGCGGTCACCGAGGGCTCGGGCTACGTCCCGCCGACCCGGCTCACCAAGGGCTCCATCGAGGGCGCCACCAAGGGCGTGGAGAACGTCAGCGTGCCTGCCGGTTCGTTCTCGGCGCGGCACGTGGTCTTCGGCGACCTCGGCTCGACCCACGAGTGGTGGCTCTCCGACAAGGTCCCGGGCGGCACCGTCAAGGAGTCCACCAAGGGCAACGGCGGCTCGCAGGCCCACACGCTCGAGCTGCTCGCGTTCGGCAACGACGCCAAGAGCGAGCTCGGCACCAAGCTGAAGTAACCCACCAAAGCAGCGACACCGCACGCGCCCGGCCGTACGAGGAGAGATCCATGTCGATGTCCTGGAGCCGCAGCAAGACCGAGCACGACCGGGCCAAGGGGCACTTCCCGGGCGGCGTGAACAGCCCCGTCCGCGCGTTCAAGGGGGTGGGCGGCGACCCGCTCTTCATCGCGCGCGGCGAGGGGGCGCACCTCGTCGACGTGGACGGCAACCGGTACATCGACTGGATCTGCTCCTGGGGCCCGCTGCTCGCGGGCCACGCCCACCCAGCGATCGTCACCGCCATCACCGAGGCGGCGGCGCTGGGGACGTCCTTCGGCGCGCCCACCGCCCGGGAGAGCGTGCTGGCCGAGCAGGTGAAGGCGCTGGTGCCCTCGATCGAGAAGCTGCGCTTCGTCTCGTCGGGCACCGAGGCGACCACCCACGCGCTCCGCGTGGCTCGCGGGTTCACGGGCCGCGAGCGGATCGTCAAGTTCGAGGGCTGCTTCCACGGCGCCTCCGATGCGCTGCTGGTGCGCGCGGGGTCCGGGGTGGAGACGCTGGGCCTGCCCGATTCGCCGGGCGTCCCGAAGGCGCTCGCCGGGCTCACCAGCGTGCTGCCGTACAACGACGTCGAAGCCGTCCGCGCCTTCTTCCGCGGGCCGCTCGGCCGCGAGACCGCCTGCGCCATCATCGAGCCCGTGGTGGGCAACATGGGGGTGCTCCTCCCCAAGCCGGGCTTCCTCGAGGCGCTGCGCGAGGAGACCGCCAAGGCCGGCGTGCTCCTCATCTTCGACGAGGTGATGACGGGCTTCCGGGTCGCCCGCGGCGGCGCGCAGGAGCGCTACGGCATCAAGCCAGACCTCACCTGTCTGGGAAAGGTGATCGGCGGCGGCCTCCCCGTGGGCGCGTACGGTGGCCGCGAGGACGTGCTCTCCCAGGTGGCCCCCGACGGGCCCATCTACCAGGCCGGCACGCTCTCCGGGAACCCGCTGGCGATGGCCGCCGGCAGCGCGATGCTGGACCTGCTCGCCCAGCCCGGGTTCTTCGCGCAGGTGGAGGCGACCACCACCCGGCTCGCCGAGGGCCTGCGCGAGGCGTGCGCCAAGGCCGGTGTCTCCGCGCGGGTGAACCAGGTCGGCACCATGTTCACCCTCTTCGTCGCCGGGAGCGGGACAGGCAGCGCCATCTACGACTACCCGACCGCCAAGACCGCTGACACGGCGAAGTTCGGCCGGATGCACCGGCGCCTGCTCGAGCGCGGGGTCTACTTCCCGCCCAGCCAGTTCGAGGCGGCGTTCGCCTCCTCGCGGCACGGGCCCGCCGAGGTGGAGGAGACGGTGCGCGCGGTCGCCGAGTCGCTCGCCCTCGGTTAGGCTAGCGGCAGGAGAAGCCCGATGCTCCGGCCCAGCACCACCTCGATCCTCGGCTCCACCCGCGCCGAGCGCCGCCGCCACCTGCGGCGCGAGCAGATGCGCGCGGTCGGCCAGACCGCCAAGAGCGCCACCATGCTGGGGACGGGCCTGGTCGGGCTGGTCTTCGTGCTCGGCCTGCCGTGGATGGTGCCGGTGCTCTACCTCGCGGCGGCCTACCTCGCGCTCTCCCTGCCGCTGCGCTGGGCGGCGGGTCACGAGGCGTTCACGCTGGTGACGTTCGGCGAGTTCGCCGCCGGCCTCGTCATCACCGGGATCGGCGCGCTGCGGGCGCAGCAGAAGATGGACCCGGTCGCGCCCGTCCGGCCCGGGTTTGCCCGCGCGATGCTCTACGCGGGCTGGGCCGGGGCATTCCTCCTCGCAGTCTGCTCGCTGGTGCGGTAGCGCCGCTCTGCGTTGACCCCTTCGTCCCCGCGTGCTACGAGGCGCGCGAATCGAAGGTGCCCATGGGCAGCGAGAAGCAGGAGCCCAAGGCTTTGTCGGGAGTGGCGCAGGCCTACCAAAAAGCCGGCCCGTACCTCGACGCAGCGTGGTCGCTGGTCGGTTCGGTCGGGGTGTGGACGGGCATCGGGCTCTGGCTCGACAGCCGGTTCCACACCGCGCCCTGGCTGGTGGTGGTGGGGTCGGTGGGCGGGATGGCGCTCGGGTTCTACCTGTTCTTCAAGCGGATTCTGGCAGCGGACAAGAAGGCGCGGGAGAAGAAACTGTGAGCGAGGCAGCGGTGACAGCAGCGCCTTTGCAGACGGGCTCCAAGTGGCTCTTGGGCCTCGTCGCGCTCGAGCTCGCCTGCGGCTTCGGCGTCGCCTCCGCGTGGCGCTTCTTCCCGGCCAACCCTGCGCTGGTCTCGTGGGGCGCGTTCTCTGCGCTCGCGGCCGGCCTCGTCACGCTCGCCGCGGTCCACTTTGGCCTGCGCCGCGGCATCAACGGCCTGTTCGCGGCCGTCGCGGCGGGCTTCCTCCTGCGCACGGTCGTGCTCGGCCTCGGCTTCGTGAAAGCCGGCGCCCGGTCCGCGCCGTTCGAGTTCGTCATCCCCTTCTTCCTCGTCTACGCCGCCACCCAGGGCGTCGAGATCGTCTACGTGGTCCTGCACAACGCCCGCGGCCGAGACGCCAAGGGCAGGACCGCCTCGCAGTCGTAGGAGCCGCCATGCACGCGACGCTGCTCTCACTCGCTGTCCTCCTGCTCGGCCAGGCCACGCCTGCACCGGCCACCCACGGTGACGCGGCCGCTCCGGCCCACGCCGTGGCTGCGCCCGCGGCCGCGCCTGTCGCAGCGCCAGCAGCGCCCACCGTCGCGCCGGAGGCCGCCCACGCGGTGGTCGAGCCCGCCCACGCCGCGCCGGCGCCCGCCGCCCACGAGGCGGTGCAGTTCCACCCGCCCGCCGCCGCCCCTGACGGCCTCGCCGCCCCCCACGCCGCAGAGGCTGGCGAGCACGGCGGTGGCCACGGCGCCAAGCACCGCGTCCACGACACCTCGGTGGCCGGGTCGATCTTCCACCACGTCTCCGACGAGAGCTGCTGGTTCCCCATCGTCTACGACAGGCAGGCGGGCACGCTCTTGACCGGCGCCGCCGGGCTGGAGGCCTGCGAGGCGGTCACCGAGCACGACGAGGGCGCCAGCGCTCTCTGGTTCAACCTCTCCATCAGCAAGCTGGTCGTCTCGATGTGGGTCGCCTCGTTGCTCCTGCTCCTGGTGGTCCTGGTCGCCGCGGGCCGGCGGGCGATGGTCCCCAAGGGCCTCTACAACTTCGTCGAGAGCCTGGTCGTCTTCATCCGCGACGAGATCTCCGTCAAGAACATCGGCGAGCACTACGCGCACCACTACACGCCGTACCTCTGCAGCGTCTTCTTCTTCATCCTCTTCGCCAACCTCTTCGGCCTGATCCCGGCGCCGGGGGTGGGCACCGCGACGGGCAACCTCTCGGTGACGGTGGTGCTGGCGCTCTTCACCTTCGTCCTCACCCAGATCGCCGGCATGCGGGCGCAGGGCGTGGTCGGCTACTGGGCGCACCTGGTGCCGTCGGGCGTGCCCAAGCCGATCTACCCGATCATGCTGCTGGTCGAGTTCCTCGGGCTCTTCACCAAGCCGTTCGCGCTCACCGTCCGTCTCTTCGCCAACATGCTGGCGGGCCACATCGTCATCTACTTCCTCATCGCGCTGACGGTGCTCCTCTCGCAGTACATGGCGCCGGTCTCGGTGGCGTTCGCGCTCGGCATCTACATGCTGGAGCTGTTCGTCGCCCTGGTGCAGGCCTACGTCTTCACCATGCTCTCGGCGCTCTTCATCGGAATGGCTTCGCACGCCCACTAACGCAGTCCTAGCAGTCGCCTAACCACACGCGGGCCGGGCCTCCGGGCGGATCGGGTCCATATCCCGCGTGCAACGAGTGCCCCAGGCTTCCACCGCCAGGACCGGCCTGGGGCAAAATCAACGCAGTCGAAAGGATGGACTCACATGAACGGCTTCTCTCTCGGGTACCTGTCGGCAGGCATCGGCGCCGGCCTCGCGGTCATCGGCGCGGGCTATGGCATCGGCAAGATCGGCGCTTCGGCGATGGAGGGCACCGCCCGCCAGCCGGCCGCCACCGGCGACATCCGCACCTCGATGATCATCGCGGCCGCCCTCATCGAAGGCGCGGCGCTCTTCGCCGAGGTCATCTGCATCATCCTGGCGACCCAGCACTGATCGAAGTCGCGCAGGGTGGCCGGGGGCCAGCCGTCCAGGTGGGCGACAGGCTCCCGGCTCGCAGCAACCGCAGCGCCGTGACAGCCCGCGCGCGCCGCAGTACAAACGCTCCGCTTTCGCAGCCTTGAGACGAGGACAACATGCTCGCCGCCGGCCTCACCGACATCAACACCGCGCTCAGCGTCTACACGGTCGTGACGTTCCTCCTGCTGCTCTTCGTCCTGAAGAAGTACGCCTGGGGTCCGATCCTCGACATGGTCGACCAGCGCGAGAAGACCATCAAGGACTCGCTCGAGGGCGCCGAGAAGGCCAAGGCCGACGCCGTCGCCGCCGCCGTCGAGAGCCGCGGCGCGCTGGAGAAGGCGCGCAGCGAGACCGCCGAGCTGGTCCGCAAGAACCAGGCGGAGATCGCCGCCGCCAAGGGCGAGCTGATGGCCGCCGCCAAGAAGGAGAGCGAGGAGCTGCTCGCCAGCGCCCGCAAGACCATCGCCGAGGAGCAGCGCCAGGCGGTCGCGCAGGTGCGCACGCTCGCGGTGGACCTCGCCATCGCGGCGGCTGGCCAGCTGATCCAGAGCCAGATGGACGCCGGCCAGCAGAAGAAGCTGGTCGAGGAGTACCTCGGCAAGCTGCCGCGCGCGTAAGCACACGGCCCTCGCCCGGACGAACCGCCGCCCCACCTACGGCGGGGCTGTGTCCCCCTCGCCTCTGACGACTCGGTGCCCGCGCCGACCCGCGCAGACCCTACCCGTCGGCCCGCGGACCCCGGGGCGCCAGCCGGGCCGTCTCCGCGGCGAGCGCCGCCGGCCCCACGGGCAGACCCTCGCGCCGGGCCGCCACCCTCAGCTCCTGCGCCAGGTCCGCCGCCGTCTGGAACCGCGTCGCGGGCTCCTTCGAGAGCGCGCGCACCAGGATGCGCTCCAGCGACGTCGGCGCCTCGTGCCACACCGACCGCAGCGGCGGCGCGGGCATCACCCGCACCCGGGTGAGCGTCTCGTAGGCCGTCTCGGCGGCGAAGAGCGGCCGGTTGGCGAG
>JAYWAO010000086.1:0-2398 GCA_043782365.1 Deltaproteobacteria bacterium | reverse complement strand
GTAGATGTCGACGAAGTCGAACTTGCCGCACGCCTGCAGCTCGGCGGTGACGCGGCGCATGGCGCTGCACTCGGTGACCTTCCGGGCGTGGGCGCCCTTGGGGCAGGCCGAGGCGACCTTGGCTGCCGGAGGGAAGGCGAAGGCGGGAGCGGCGACCACGAGAGCGAGGAGGGCGAGGCGCATGGGTAGCTTCCTTCGGTTGGGAAGAGGAGGGTCCGCGAGAACGATGACCTGCCCAATTGCACGGACGGGGCCAGTCGCCTAGCGAGCGGCGGCGCGCCCCTCCCGCGCCTGCGTTCCCGCGGGCTTGCGACCTGCGGCCGGGTCGCAGCCCAGGCAGCGAGCGGACCGCGAGCGCACCAGTGGAGTCCCGGCGCTCCACCGCGGCGGTGAACCCAACGCGGCCGTGAGGTGACCAGCGCCGGCGGCGGTCGAACGACCACCTCTTGTGAACCGCATCACAGCGGGCTCCGCTGGAAAGTAGTATTGGGAGATACGCCGTTCAACCCAACGAGGTATTCCCGTGAACCGATCGCCTTCCCTTGCCCTCGCCGCCGTGCTCTGCGCGCTCCTGGCGGCCCCGTCCGCCGACGCCAAGAACCCCCCGGCTTCCAAGAAGGGGTCCACCGCGAAGTCTCCCTCCCCGGGCGCGCCGCACGGCAACCCCAAGTGCCCGCCCGGCGAGATGGCGATCGGCGCCGACACCCACGACAAGGCCGCCGCGCACGTGGCCAAGCACTTCTCGCCGCACGGCTCCTATCTGGTGAATGATTACGTCTATAACAACTTCGTCAAGGGCAAGGCGAGGGTCGGCCGGCCGCAGGGCGAGCACAGCTACCTCTTCGTCGCGGGCAGCACCTTCATCAGCGGCGTGCTGAAGGCCGCCAAGAAGCCCGACGGCACCACCGACTACGCCGTCATCGAGCACAAGCTGGGCCTGCCCACGGGCACCTACAAGGCCGACGGCGGCCTCTGGCGCATCGACGTGGACGTGAAGAGCGGCTGCTACCGCATGCCCAAGGCGAACGACCCGGGCGCCAACAGCGACTTCAAGGCCGGCGGCTTCACCTCGGGCGGCGTGCCCGAGATCCTGGTGATCAACGGGAAGGTCGCCAAGGCCACCAACATCGTCCCGGCGGGCGCGCAGAAGGGCGCCGCCGGCAAGGGCCCTGGGAGCAAGGCGTCGTCGGGCGGCAGCAAGACGTCGTCGGGCGCCAGCAAGAAGAAGGGGAAGTAGCCATGGCCAAGGCCAAGAAGGCGAAGGTGGTCTACGAGAAGGAGGGCAGCCACAAGCTGCTCGACGACGGCGGCGCGCTGACGCTCGAGGTGCTGGTGGGCACGGCGGCGCTCTACGTCGTCCGGATGGCGCTCGACAAGGAGGAGACCGCCGCGTACCAGAAGGGCGGGAGCGCGTACGCCGACAAGCTGGCCACCATGGTGACGAAGGACGAGGCCAAGCTGCGGAAGGCCGGGCGGACGGTGCCCGTCTAGTCGGCTTGCTTTCCCCCTCCTCCCCTGCTAGATCGCCCGCCCCCGCTCTCTTTCCAGAGGGGGGCGCGAACCCCGCACAGCGCAGGGCGCGATCACACACACCTCCCGATCGGGAGCGGGTTCCCTGGACTTCTCCAGGGCCGCTCCCGGCGCGACGGAGGTGGAGGAGAAAAACGCATGTCCGAGTCCGTCACCCCCGTCGCAGCAGCAGCAGCAGCCCCCTCCCCCGAGATGAAGGCCGCGATGGCGCCCGCCCAGGGCATCACCATGCGGCAGCTCCTCGAGGCCGGCGTCCACTTCGGCCACCAGACCAAGCGCTGGAACCCGAAGATGAAGCCGTACATCTTCGGCGCCCGCAACGGCATCTACATCGTCGATCTCCAAAAGACCGTGCGGCTCGCCCGCGAGGCCTTCAAGTTCGTCTCCGACATCTGCGCCAAGGGCGGCTCGGTGCTCTTCGTCGGCACCAAGAAGCAGGCGCAGGACGCGGTGATCGAAGAGGCCACCCGCTCGGGCCAGTACTACGTCACCAACCGCTGGCTGGGCGGCACGCTCACCAACTTCAAGACCATCAAGAGCGGCATCGACCGCCTCAAGGCGCTGGAGAAGATGGCGGCCGACGGGACCTTCGAGCGCCTCCCCAAGAAGGAAGTCGCCATCCTCCAGGGCGAGATGGAGAAGCTGAAGAAGAACATGGGCGGCATCCAGGAGATGAACCGCCTGCCGGGCTGCCTCTTCGTCATCGACCCCAAGAAGGAAGACATCGCGATCCACGAGGCCACCCGCCTGGGCATCCCGATCGTCGGCTTGGTGGACACCAACTGCGATCCCCAGGGCATCGACTACGTGATCCCGGGCAACGACGACGCGATCCGCTCGATCCGCCTGTTCGCCGGCAAGGTCGCCG
>JAYWAO010000085.1:0-6676 GCA_043782365.1 Deltaproteobacteria bacterium | reverse complement strand
CCTTGGTCTCGCGGCCCACCAGGTGCACCAGCGTCGCGAAGATCGACCGCTGGCGCGCGTGCACCGGGTGGTTGTGGAGGATCTTGTTCGTCACCAGGCGGGCGTGATCGACCAGCTCGCGCCACTGCGGACAGGCCTGCACCAGCTTGCCCTGGTTGGCGAGGCTGCCCAGGTCGCGGGCCACGTTGAAGAGCTGGTCGTCGAGCCACGGCGTGGGGAGCGCGAAGGCCGCCCTGGCCACCTCCACCATCTTGGCGCAGCTCCCGTCGCGCCACGCCACCTGCGCCAGCTTGGTGCCGTAGGCTGCCCGGGTGGGCTGCACCGTGGTCTGGAAGACCAGCAGCGCCGCCAGCGCCTCCAGCACGAGAAACGCCCAAGGCCAGCTGGGTGGCCGCGCCTGCGGCAGCGCGCGGATCTGGCTGCCGGGCTGCGCGGGCGGCTCGGAGAGCGCGCCGGCCGCGGCGGCGCCAGCGAGCGCGAAGATCAGGTAGGTCATCGCGAACACGCCAGGGCTGTCGAAGACGAAGAGACCCTGCGCCAGGTAGGCAGCGGGCCCGCCGAGCAGCGCGATGGCCGCCGCCAAGGGCACCGCGCCCGTGCGCAGCGCCCGCAGCAGGGCAGCGAACACCGCGATCCAGAGGAGCAGGAAGCCCGCGAAGCCCAGCACGCCGGTGGTCGAGAGGTGGTCGAAGATCAGGCTGTGCGAGCTGTCCTGCAGCGTGTTGGGCAGGCCGATGCAGCGGAACCAGGGGTCGTGGTGGACGTCGAAGGCGAGGTCGAACGTCGAGAGCCCGAAGCCGGTCAGCGGCCGGTCCTTGAACGACTCCCATGCCTTGGCCCAGAGGTGCTGCCTGATCGGGTCGTAGTCGAGCGTGAAGATGTGCAGGAGCGCCCCCTGCGACTTCCAGAAGGCGGCGAGCGCGGGCAGCGGCACCAGCACCTTGGCCACCAACGCGTAGCCGGCCACGCCCGCCGCGATCAGCCCCGATGCAGCCCCGAGCACGGCCCAGCGGCGCGTGGACACGGAGTAGACGGCTGCGCAGACGACCACGCCCGCGATCATCCCCAGCACCGGCCCGCGCGAGCCGGAGAGCCACAGCGCGAGCAGCGACACCGCCGCCGCCACCGGGAGGAGGACCCGCAGCGCCGCGCCGCGCGCCGTCCGCAGCCAGAGGAACGCGAGCAGGAAGAGCTGGAGCATGTGCCAGGTGCCCGAGAAGATCGCGTTGCCCAGGGTGCCCGAGACGCGGATGTCGGAGGGCTCGCCGAGCAGGTTGGGGAAGGGCCGCTGCAGCACGGCGATCGCCGCCATCACGAGGCCGATCCCGGCCTGCCACCAGAGCAGGCGGCGCCAGGCCGGCCAGCTGCGCAAGAGCGACGACGCCATCAGGAACCAGGCGAGGTAATGCAAGAGCTGGAAGTAGCCGCTCATCCGCTCCTGGTTGCTCCAGAACGAGCGGTGCGGGTCGATCGACCGCAGCGTCGAGACGCCGAGCGCCACGAAGTAGAAGGCGAGCGCCACCAGGAGCGCCGAGCGCCGTGGGCGGCTCTGCGGGTCGAGCAGCCAGAGGGCGAGGCAGGCAGGAAACGTCAGCCCGATCAGCGCCTGGTAGAAGAGCAGCTTGGAGAAGATGAACGGGAAGACGACGAGGCCCGGCGTCACCACCAGCGGCATCAGCAGGCCGCCGTACACGCCCACCAGCGCGACCGCCCGCAGGAGGCGCACGGACCCCGGCTCGGTCGCGGTGGGCGCGCTTTCGCCCTGCGCAGCGCCGCGTGCGCCGACCTCGGACTTCGCTCCCCGCTTCGAACCCTCGGCCACCCGTCCTCCGCTCCGCAAGAACCGCGGCAGGCATCTACCAAGAAATCCGGTTCTCCGCGTGCCCGTTGGCTAGCGCAAGCGGGCGGCGGCCGCGACCAGCGCGTCGACCTCGTCCTCGGTGTTGAGGTACCCGAGCGAGAGCCGCACCACCGCCGTCTGGGGGAGCGCGCGCACGAAGAACCGCTCGCGCAGCAGCGCAGCCGCGATCGCCGCCTCGGGCACGCCCGGCACCCGGAAGGTCACCAGCGAGCTCTTGGGAGGCGCGCGCAGCTGCAGGGCGAGCCCCCGGGCCGCCAGCCCTCGCCAGGCGCGGGCCGCCAGCGCCTGCACCCGGGCGGCCCGCTGGTCGGCGGGCGCGAACTCGTCGGCGAGCCGCAGCGCCTCCACCATCGCCGGCCGGGTCCCGAAGGTGGCGGTGGCGGCCTCGAACCGGCGCGCGCCCGGGAGGAACCCGGCGGCAGCGCCGCGCGCGTCGACCCGCACCCCGCGCCAGCCGGCGGTCATCGGCTCGAGGTCGCCTGCCACGCGCTCGGAGACCCAGAGCCCGCCGATGCCGTCGGGCCCGCAGAGCGCCTTGTGGCCTGGGAAGGCGTACGCGTCCACGCCGTCCCGAGCCGGCCGCACCAGCAGGTTCCCCGGGCCTTGCGCGCCGTCGATGAAGAGGAGCGGGCGCGGCGAGCGGCCCTCGAGCAGCGCCGCGATGGCGGCCAGGTCGAGCACCTCGCCCGAGGTCCAGAGCACGTGGCTCAAGAGTAAGACTCGTGTTCGCGGCGTCAGCGCGGCGGCGATCCGCGCGGCGGCGTGCTCCGCCTGCTCCAGCACGGGCACCGTCACGGGCACCACGCCGAACCGCCGCGCCAGGAGGCGCGAGAGCTCCACCAGCGCGGGGTACTCCGCGTCGGTGAGCAGGAGCTCGTCGCCCGCCTGCCACGGCACCGAGAGCAAGAGCGCCGTGCAGCCCGTGCAGGTCGACTCCTGGAGGGCCACCTGGGCCGGCGGCACGCCGAGCAGCGAGCCGAAGGCCGCCCGGGCTGCGTCGTCGTCGCGCGCCTGGGCCGCGAAGACCTCGGGGCTCGCCGGGCCCTGCTCCTGGCGCTGGCGATAGTGACCGGTGAGCGCGGCCAGCGTCGAGTCGGCCAGCGGGCCGACCACGCCGAAATTGAAATACACCTTCCCGGCGAGCGCCGGAAAGCGGCGCCGGTGCTCGCCCAGCCCGCCCTGCCCGGGCCCCTCGCTCACTCGAGCAGCGCGTAGGCGCCCGTGGTCAGGAAGTCGGGGAACTCGGCGCCGAGCACCAGCCCGTCGAGCAGCTTCACCGCCGCGGGGAGCTGGGGCGCGAGCGGGCTGCCCGTGAGCTTGCCGAGCTCCTCGTCGCGGAAGAGCCCGTAGAGCGCCGCGGTCAGCGGGCGCCCATCCGACAGCTTCGACTCGTGCGTCACCTGGTGCCAGAGCGCCGTGCGCGAGATCTCCGCGGTGGCCGCGTCCTCCATCAGGTTGAAGATCGCCGCCGCGCCGTTCCCGCCGAGCCACGACGCGAGGTACTGCAGCGCCACGCTGACGTTCTGCCGCACGCCCGCCTCGGTGAGCTGCCCGCCGGCCACCGCGAGGTTCTCCAGCATCTCGGCGGTCACCGAGACCTCGCTGCGCAGCCGCTCCTTCTGGTGCTGCTTCCCGCCGAGCGCGGCGTCGAAGACGGCCCTGGCGGTGGGCACCAGGTCCGGGTGCGCGACCCAGGTGCCATCGCAGCCGTCAGAGACCTCGCGGGTCTTGTCCTCGCGCACCTTGGCGAGCGCGGCCTCGTTGATCTCGGGGTTCTTGCGGCTGGGGATGAACGGCGCCATCCCGCCCATCGCGTGCGCCCCGTGGGTGTGGCAGGTCTTGATCAAGAGCTCGGTGTAGGCCCGCATGAACGGCACGGTCATGGTGAGCTGCCCGCGGTCGGGGATGGTCAGCCCCTGCTGGCCCCGCAGCTTCTTGATCGCCGAGAAGAGGTAGTCCCAGCGGCCCGCGTTGAGTCCGCTCGCGTGCTCCCGCAGCTCGTAGAGGATCTCCTCCATCTCGAACGCGGCGGGGAACGTCTCGATCAGCATGGTCGCGCGCACCGAGCCGTGGGGCACGCCGAGCGCCTTCTCGGAGTAGTTGAAGACGTCGTTCCACAGCCGGGCCTCGAGGTGGCTCTCCATCTTCGGCAGGTAGAAGTAGGGCCCGCTCCCGCGCGCCAGCAGCTCCTTGGCGTTGTGGAAGAAGTAGAAGCCGAAGTCGAACAGGCTCCCCGAGACCACGCTCCCGCCCTGCAGCGCGTGCTTCTCGGTGAGGTGCCAGCCGCGCGGGCGGACGAGCAGCACCGCGGTCTTCTCGGCGAGCTGGTACTGCTTGCCCTCGGGAGAGGTGAAGGCGAGCGTGCGCCGGATCGCCTCCTGCGCGTTGACCTGCCCGAGGACGACGTTCTCCCAGGTGGGCGAGAGGGAGTCCTCGAAGTCGGCCATGAACGTATCGGCGCCGGAGTTGAGCGCGTTGATCATCATCTTGCGCTCGACGGGCCCGGTGATCTCGACGTGGCGCTTCTCGAGATCTGCCGGGCAGGGTGCCACCTTCCAGTCGCCGCCGCGAATGGAGGCGGTCTCGGGGAGGAAGCCATAGCGCTCTCCGACGGCGACGCGGGCGTCGCGCTCCCTGCGCGCCAGGAGGAGCTCTGCGCGGCGCGCGCCGAAGAGATCGACCAGCGCGCCGACGAACGCCAGCGCCTCCGGGGTGAAGACGCGCTCGCTGCCTGCGACTGCGGGGCCGGTGATCGAAAGCGAGGTGGACACGGTGACCTCCGAGGGGGCGTCGGCGCGGCGCCCGGGTTGACTGCAGGGCCGATCCTGGGCCGGACCCGCAGTGTAGTGCAGCCAGCGCCAAGGTGGGGCCTCCTGCGACGTCGGGGCGCACCCAAAGTGGCGGCGCGCCGCTGGCCAGGAGCCAAGGGCGCCGATCGATTGCTCGAATTCGAGCAGGTTTGCTTCCATCGAGTCCGAGGAGGTCGATGGCTGAGCCGCACGATCCGGTTGGAGCAGAGGGCGCAGCGCGGCTCGACCGCTCCCTCTTGCTCGCCATCCTCGAGTCCACCGCTGATGGCATCCTGGTCATCGACCTCGCGGGTCGCGTGGTGGTGGCCAAGGAGGCGTTCCGGCGGCTCTGGCGCATCCCCGACGACCTGCGCGGCGCTGCCGCCGGCCCGCACCCCGTCGAATCCGACGGTGACGCCGCTGCTCCAGAAGCCGCTCCCGGGCCGGCGCGCGCGCGTGCTGGTGATCGACGACGAGCCGATGGTGGGGGCCTCCCTCCGGCGCTCCCTGCGCGAGCATGAGGTGGTGCCGGCGTCCTCTGGACTGGGGGCGCTCGAGCTGCTCCGCGAGGGGCCTGCCTTCGACGTGATCCTCTGCGACCTGATGATGCAGCAGATGTCGGGCCCGCAGCTCTACGCGGAGCTCGAGCGGTCGTTCCCTGCGCTCTGCGCGCGGGTGGTGTTCATCACCGGCGGCGCGTTTACCGAGGGCGCGCGCGCGTTCCTCGACCGGGTGCCCAACGAGCGGGTGGAGAAGCCGTCCGAAGTGGGAGAGCTGCTGGCGCAGGCGCTCGCTCGCTGCCCGCCTGGCACGCCCACGCCGGGCTGGGACCAGGCGGCGGAGTTCAAGGGCCAGCTGAAGCAGGCGGGCCGCGGCGCTCGCCGGGCGGTCACCCGACGCTTGCAGCGCCGTCCGGGCCGGGGCAGGTTGCGGCGGGTGAACCCATCCCCAGCGTCCTCCTCGAAGCTGCTCCGCTCCCTCGCGTGCGCCCTCGCGCTCTCCGCGCTGGCGGGCTGCGCCGACCTCCTCAAGCTCCTGCAGACGACCTCGTTCCAGAACCCGACGCTCTCGTTCGTGCGCGCCACGCCGCGCTCGCTCCAGCTCGATCAGCTCACCTTGGACGTGACCTTCCGGGTGGAGAACCCGAACCCGCAAGGCCTCTCGCTCGCCCGCGCCAGCTGCGCGCTCGCGCTCGAGGGCAAGACCGTTGCCTCGACCGCACCCCAGGCCGGCCTCGAGATCCCGGCCTCCGGCGCCGCCGAGGTGATCTTCCCCACCACGGTGCGCCTCGGCGAGCTGGCGGGCGGGCTGCAGGCGGCGCTGGAGAAAAAAGTATTACATTGGAAGGCGAGCGGCGAGCTCGGCGTGCAGAGCCCGCTCGGCGTGATCGCGCTGCTGCTCTCGGCAGAGGGCGACCTGCCCGTGCCGCAGCCTCCCAAGGTGTCCTTGGGCTCGCCCAGGGTGTCGATGCAGGGCTTCACCAGGCTGCTCTTGACGCTGCCGCTCTCGGTGGAGAACCCCAACGCCTTCCCGCTGCCGCTCGGCGTGGTGGGCGGCGCGCTGGGGTTCGCGGGCGCGCAGGTGGGCCGGGTCGACGCCGACGGCAAGGGCGAGGCGGTGCCGGCCGGGGGCAAGCACACGCTGCTCGTCTCCGTGGGCCTCGACCTGCTCGCGGCCAGCGCAGCGGTGGCGAGCGCGGTCAGCGCGGGCGAGGCCGACTTCACCCTCGACGGGTCGATCAGCAGCGGGTCAGCGACGCTCCCGCTCAAGGTGCAGCAGCACCTCTCGCTGCTCAAGTAGGCGGGGCTCCGCAAGCCCCGCTGCCTAGAGCGCCGAATGGTTTGACTCCCGTCGCCAGACCGGCGGCTCGAGACCCTGTCTCGACCCGCCTCGAACGATGCCTGTCGCATCGCTGCGTCGGCTCCTCGTGAGGGGCAAGCAGCTCTAGGAGCGACGACGAGTCAACCCGTTGTGGTTTCCGAGGAGGAGCGACGACGAGATGCGCTGCCCATCGCCGCCCTGGCGA
>JAYWAO010000084.1:0-6681 GCA_043782365.1 Deltaproteobacteria bacterium | reverse complement strand
CGTCGATACCACCCGGAATCACCAGCTTGCCGGTGGCGTCGAGGCGGCGGTCGTACTGGCCGCCGTACTGGGCGGAGAGGTTCTTGCCGATGGCGGCGATGGTCTCGTTCTCGATGACGAGGTCGGCTTGAAAGGTATCGGTGGGGGTGACGATGGTGCCGTGTTCGATGAGGGTGCGCATGTTGGGCCTCGGGCGGGGTGGGGCTGACTTACCTTACCTGCATGAAGGTGAACGGCTGGATCAGCTCGCCAGCAATAGGGGTCCCATCGGGGCGCCGGGCGGGCTTGAACGGGCAGTGGACGAGCCAATCGCGGACGAGGTCGAAGAGGGGTGCGGGCGCGGCGTTGATCCGCTTTACCTCTCCCACGTGCCCGTCCGTGTGGACCACGGAGGAGACCAGCACGATGCGCCGGACGCAGACGAGAGGAGAGGACAGGCGGTGCCGGCGAGACGCGGATTCGGCGACACGTTGTGAGCCCCGGCGAATGCCAGGGCTCCTGGATTGTGCCTCAAGCTGGCCTCACCGCGAGCCGCGTGCGGACAAGGGCTACGGCAGCTGCTCCACCATGTCCCCATAAGAGTCCGGCCGCCGGTCGCGATAGAACTGCCACACCCGCCGCACCTCCTCGATCACATCCAGGTTCAGGTCGGCGATCACCAGCTCGTCCTTGTCCTCGCTCGCCTCCGCCAGGATGCTCCCGCGCGGGTCGACGAAGTAGCTGTGCCCGTAGAACTTCCCGATGTTCCACGGCGCCTCGGTGCCCACCCGGTTGATGCAGCCCATGTAGTAGCCGTTGGCCACCGCGTGGGCGGGCTGCTCGAGCTTCCACAAGTACTGCGAGAGGCCGGCCACGGTGGCGCTCGGGTTGTAGACGATCTCCGCGCCGTGCAGGCCGAGCAGCCGCGCCCCCTCGGGGAAGTGCCGGTCGTAGCAGATGTAGACGCCGATGGTCGCGTAGCGCGTCTTGAAGACCGGGTACCCGAGGTTGCCGGGCTTGAAGTAATACTTCTCCCAGAACCCGTTGGTCTGCGGGATGTGGTTCTTGCGGTACTTCCCCAGGTACGTCCCGTCGGCGTCGAGCACCGCGGCGGTGTTGTAATACACGCCGGCCATCGCCCGCTCGTAGATGGGGACCACGATCACCATCTGGTACTGCCTGGCCAGCTCCGCGAGACGCTCGGTGGTGGGGCCCGGGCAGGGCTCGGCGGCGCTGTACCAGTCGGGGGTCTGGGCGGGGCAGAAGTAGGGCCCGTTGAAGATCTCCTGCAGGCAGAGGATCTGCACCCCCTTCTGGCCGGCCTGGTGGATCAGCGGGAGGTGCTTGTCGAACATCGCCTCCTGGATCTGCGCCACCGTCCCGGTGCTCTGGGCGTTCGACATCTGGATGAGGCCGGACTTGACGACGCGGGGCATGCGGACTCCTCGGGCGTTGCGGGTGCTTTTCTGCGGCCGACCGTCGCGCGACCGATCGTCCAAGTCAAGCGAGCGGGTATCGGGCGGCCAACCGATCGCAAACCGCGGCGTTGAATTGGTTGCGACTTGTCCCGGCTTGCGCCACTGTCTTGGGTGCCGTCCACATTCTTTCGTCGATCTTTCGTCGATGGCGCCGTGCCGGGAAACCGGCGCGAGCATAGCGCCCCTTACCAGCCTGGAACACCTCGCTCCGCAGCACCTGCTCCAAGGAGGGCCACATGGCCCGCAAGACGAACACCTCCGTCCGCGCAGCGGTCCCCGCCAAGGCCACGGCCAAGCCGGCCGCGAAGGCCAGCCCGGCGCCGGGCGCCGCTGCCAAGCCTGCGGTGAAGGCAGGCGCGCCCAAGGCCATTCCCAAGGCCGCTACTGCGCCCCAGGCAGCGGCCGCCGTAGCCGCGCCCGTCCCAGCCGCGGCGCCCGCCCCCAAGGCCCAGAGGCCCGTGGGCGCCAGGCTCGCCTCGCTGGAGGCGGCGCGCGCCGTGCTCGGGGAGCGGGGCGCAGCCGCCTCCGATGGAGGCGCTCCGCTGCGCGCCGACCCGCTCGGCGACGCCCAGGCCGCGCGTGTGCTCGCAGCGAAGATCGACGCGGACCACCGGGTAGAGCTGGAGCGGCGCGGGCTCTCGAAGCACCTCAACGAGGCCGCGGTCCAGTTGGCGCAGGAGATCGAGGCGCACCTCCAATCGCTCGGCGCCGCCACCCGCGCGGCCCGCGAGCGCGGCCAGGGCGCGGCCGAGATGCTCTCCGAGGCGGCGCTGTTCGCCCACTCGGTCCGCGAGGCGGTCTCCCGGGTCTCCCGCGGAACCGAAGGACGCGTCGCTACCCACGCCTTCGGGCTCGGCGAGGCGTTCAACGTGCGCCAGCCCGCCCACGTCCTGCGCGCGCTCCAGCGGATCGTCACGGCTGCCAAGGCCCACCCCGCGGTGGCCGCCGACGCGGGCCTGGTCGCCAATGACCTCGAGAACGCCGCGGGCCTCGCCGCCGAGGTGGCGAAGCTCCCGGCCGCCTCCGCCGGCGACGACGCCTCCGAGAAGCTGCACCGCAGCCACGCCGCGCTGAGGGCGTGGTTCGATCTCGTCGCCGCCAAGGTGCAGGTCGGGCTGTCGGGCGATCCGGAGGAGCGCACGCGCCTCTTGGCGCTGATCCCGCGCGGGCACGAGCGCCGGCACCACCTGCGGCGGATGGAGTAGCCGGGCAGCGCGCTACCCGCTCTTGCGCTGCTTCCAGCCCTGGAAGCGGCGCAGCAGCTCCGTTTCCACCTCGGGCGGCGGTGGCTCGGCGGCCAGCGCGTGGAGCGCCGTGCTCGTCTGCTTGAGCTGGCGCAGGTACGCGCGGCAGTGCTTGCACATGCCCAGGTGCAGCTGGAAGCGCAGGCGGTCGCCGAGGCCGAGCTCGCCGTCGAGGTAGTCGGTGATCAGCTCGGCCAGCTGGCGGCAGGACATCACGACTTCCTCCTCTCGGCGCCTTGCGCGGGTAGGTCCTGGCCGTTCAGGTAGGAGGCGAGCCTTGCGCGCACCTTCGTGCGGGCCCGGTGCAAGAGCACCCGCTGGTTGGACTCGCTGATCTCCAGCACGTTACAGACTTCCTCACCGGACAGGCCGTCGACGTCCCGCAAGGTGAGGACGACGCGCAGCCGCTCCGGGAGCTGCGCCACCGCCTGCGACAGCCGGTCGCGCAGCTCGCCGCGCAGCCGCTCCCCCTCGGGCGAGACGTCGAACCGCTGGTCGGCCGGCGAAGACAGCCAGTGCCCGCCCTCGTCGAAGCTCGCTTCGTCGACCGCGCTGCCCTCGGCGTCGGAGGACTCGAAGGCGGAGAAGGGCGTCATCCGCTGCTCCCGCTCGCGCCGGCTGCGGGCCCGGTTGACGCAGATGCGGAAGAGCCAGGTCTTGAGGCTGGCGCGGCCTTCGAACTGGCCCAGGCCTTCGAGCGCCGCCGCCCAGGTGTCCTGGACGACCTCCTCGGCGGACGCCTGCGAGCCCACCACCGAAGCGGCGAGCCGGCGCAGCGGCCCGTGCAGCTTGCCGACCAGCTCCCGGAAGGCGGCCTCGTCTCCGGAGCGGAGGCGTTCGAGGAGCGGATCGGGAGCGGGCAGCACGGGCGCACTGTACCCCGGAGTCCGCCCCCGGAGAGCGGCGAGCGTCGAAAGCCTCGCAGCTCACTTCTTCTTCGCCGCGGCCTTCCCCTCGTCCATCCGGGCGAACAGGGACAGCTCGATGCTGCCCACGGGCGCCACCACCTGCGCGAGGCCCTGCACGCGGGCCAGCCAGCCGTCGGTGAACTTGGGCCCGATCTGGTACGCCTCGCGGTCGAACTTGGAGATGTGCGCGCGGATCTTGATGGTCTGCGCGTCGCCGTAGCTGCCAGCGGCCATCAGCGTGGCAACCCCCTCGAGCCGCTCCTTCCCTCCGTCCGTGCGGGCCTTGCCGCAGACGGTGAACGTCGCGTCGGCGGTGAACGGGACCTCCTTGCCGACCTCGAGCTTCGCCGCCACGTTCTCGAACTTCGCCTCGAAGTGGCACGCCTTCGGCTTGGACTTCTTGTTGGTGGCCCACTGCTGGAAGTGCTCGGCCTTCACCGGCTCGTTGTCGACCGTGATCGAGAGCAGCGGCACGGAGCAGGAGCCCGAGACGGAGCCCTTCTCGTCGTCCACCGCCAGGTCGCAGCCCACCCGCGGGGAGATGGCGTTGATCCGCTCGCCCAGGGGCAGCTCGAAGGTGGCCGAGAAGTTCGAGTTCCCCGAGGTGGGGTCGACCTTGTAAGCGGTCTGGGCGGCGAGCAGGGCGAGGGCGGCGAGGACGATCATCGTGGACTCCGTGGGCCCGGAGCGGTGGGCGGTTGGTTGAAGAGGGTAGGTGTGAGCGCTCGCAACATTGGTCGCGCGAGAGGGAAGAGCGTTACAGCAAAGCGGAGGACAACGTGTTGTCGTTGATGCGGGCGCTGACGTGATCGGCTTCGCGGGGCCGCCGACCGACGTCAACGTCCAAGATCGATGGGGAGCCCTGGACACTCCGCGCACCGGTGGAGCGGCCATGCTCCACTCCATCGTTGGCCTCCGCGCGACCAACGGTAGCCCGTCCCCCCTCTCGACCCCGCTGCCCGCACCTTGGCACGCGGTGTGCTCCAGCCCCCGCCATGCGCACCAACTCCGCTCGCTGGGCTGCCCTCCTCGCCGTCCCTCTCCTCGCAGCGTGCGGCGGCGCCGTCTCCATCGACGAGGGCGCGGAAGGCGAGTCGTTCGACGCCACCGACAAGTTCCTCACCACCCACGCGGCCGGCCACAAGGCCCTCCCCGTGAACACCGACCCCTCGACGCAGGTGTGGGCCGTCACCGCCGCCTGGTCGGACACCGACACCACCGCCGCCCGGCAGGCCGGCCTCGCCTGGGGCGCGAGCTCGGGCCTGCGCTGGGACGAAAAGTTCTCCAAGTGGGTCGACTCGCTCCCGGCCCTCAACATCGAGAACGGGACGCGCACCTACTCGCTGACCACGCCCTACGGAAAGACGCTCCGCATGCCGGTGCTCGAGTGCTCGGAGCAGGCGCTGCTCCTGCGCACCGTCTTCGCCTCCTGGTACGGACTGCCCTTCTTCGTCGAGGCGACCGACGGCAAGACGCGCATCTTCCTCGGGCACTTCGGCTTCCGCAGCGCCGCCGGCCGCTACAAGGGCACGCCCAACTTCAAGCTCGCCTACGCCGACTACTCTGCCCGCGGCGCCTCCGCCCTGACCAACTGGCCGCACGACGCGAACCTCCGCGCGAAGCACCTCTCCGGCTACGACAACAACGACTTCCTCGCGCCCGGCGCGGGCTTCGGCGCCTGGGCCGACGAGGCGCTGCTCAACAAGCGCGTCGCCTACATGCTGCTCTTCCTGCTCGACTGGTTCGGCTCGATGAACCTCGCCGACTCGTCCAACGCCTACCACCTGCAGCCGGCCGCGCTGCGCACGGGCGACTTCCTCCTCGAGCGCTGGCAGACCAACGGGATCGGCCACACGCTCATCCTCAAGGACGTGACCCCGCTCCCCTCGGCGCAGTTCGCCGTCGAGCTGGCTTCGGGCTCGATGCCCCGCCGCGCGCCCCGCTGGGACGACGCCGCCTGGAGCCGCTCCTACTTCCTCTCCGAGATCACCGGCGGCGTGGGCAACGCCGACGACGGCGCCCCCTACGCGAGGCTCGGCGGCGGCCTGCGCCGGTACCGGGTGGCGCAGAACGTCTCTGGCTACTGGGTCAACAACGTGCCCTCTTGGGACGTGCAGAAGGCCATCGACGAGTCAGACCTGCCCAGCATCGCCGCCCGGCCCGAGCAGTTCCGCGCGCTGCTCGCCGACGTCAGCCCGCAGCAGAAGCTGGCGCTCTTGCTCTCGCAGATCGACCAGGCCCGCGCCAATCTCCAGCAGCACCCCGCGAGCTGCACCAGCCGCACCCAGCGCGAGGCGTTCTTCCTCGAGCTCTACCAGTTCGCCCAGGACCGCCTCGGCATGACCCGCGCCCAGGTCGACGCGAAGTACCGCGCCACCGCCGACTACTACTTCCCCGAGCTGCGCTACGGCGCCTCGCCCACCTGCTGCTGGAACTCGACCACGCAGCAGATGTACTCGCTGGTGGACCGCTTCAACCGCTCGCGCGAGTCGGCCTCGCACGCCTGCCTGCCGGTGGTGGCCTTCACCAAGGCGAACTACCCCCAGTTCAAGGCGTACGCGGCGCAGGTCGGCGAGAGCGCCAACTGGATGGAGTGGAGCGAGGACGAGACCTGCGCCCAGCGCGCGGTGGCCGACGACGAGAAGCTGGCGCAGGTGGCGGTGGACTACTGCTCGATCCGTCCCACGCTGGAGGCCTCGGGACGGTAGGGAGCGCTAGCGCTACCTGGCCGGGGCGCGCCGTGGTAGTTCCCAGGCGTGGACCCCAAAGTCATCGCAGAGATCGTCCCCGCCATCGCCATCGTCTTCACCTTCGGGATGCCGGTGGCGATCGTCTTCGTGATCAACCACTTCAAGTACAAGAACCGCGAGCTCGAGGCTGAGCTCGAGGCGCGCCGGCTCCTCTCCGAGAGGGACAAGGCCGAGCTCTCTGCGCGGGTCGAGCGGCTGGAGAACGTGCTGCTCGGTGGTGCGCGGCCCGTGGCGCAGGTGGCGGCGCCCGAGCAAGCGCCCGCTGCGCTGCACGCGGCGCTCCCCGATCTCCCGGCCGCGGAGTCTGCCGAGGAGCAGGCCA
>JAYWAO010000083.1:0-18073 GCA_043782365.1 Deltaproteobacteria bacterium | reverse complement strand
GGCGTGACCGCGGCCCAGGACCTCTCGATGCTCAGCACCTTCCAGACCGGCTCGAGCGGCGGCGGCGGCGCCGGCGACGAAGGCCGCGGCGTCGGCGGCGGCGGCGGCGCGGTGCGGATCATCAGCACCGGGTCGATCGTGGTCTCGGGCTCGATCCTGGCCAACGGCGGCCGCGGCGGCGACTCGGGCGGCGACCCCCACTGCTGCCAGGGCGGCTCCGGCGGCGGCGGCTCGGGCGGCGCGATCTGGCTGAGCGCACCCACCGTGTACAACGCGGGCAACCTGTCGGCAGTGGGCGGCCGCGGTGGCCTTGCCCAGACCACCCGCGGAAGCGCGTACGGCAACGGCGGCCCCGGCGGCCTGGGCCGCGTCCGCATCGCCTCGCCGTCGGTCACGAGCTACGGCATCGCGGTGCCCGGTTTGACGGGCAACGGCTCCGGCTTCGCGTTCGTCACGCCGGTCGCGGACGACATCCGCACGCCGTAGACCGACCAGAGGCGGACGCCGCGCAGGTGGCGGCAGTGTAGACACAGGGCGCCCGGGGGCCTCGCAGCCCGCCGGGCGCCGCTGTTTCTGGAGACGCAGGCCGAAACAGGGCCGCAAGCATCCCGCCGCCGTCACGGCCGGGCAGCCCGTGGAGGTGGGCGACCTCACGCTGGTGGCGCCCAAGGTCGACCCGGGCACCATCGGCGCGAACTTCTTCACCACCCAGAGAGGGGTGGCGCTGACGGGGCTGAGGCCGCAGGGCCCCGCGCAGCTCGCCGGGGCGCAGGAGAACGATCTGGTCGTCTCCATCGACGGCACTCCGGTGGCGAGCGTCGCCGACGCACGCGCGCACAGCGCCGGCGCTCCCGGTTCGATGATGGCGTTGGTGGTGAACCGCGGCGGCAAGGAGCTGCCGCTGCAGGTCACGCGCGCAGGCCGGTGAGTGTAATACTCGCTACGGCCCGGGCAGCTGGAAGTGGCGCGCCAACATCGCCGCAGTGAAGGAGCTGCGCAGGTAGAAGGCGCGGGGCGCGGTGCGGATCTCGGCGCCGTCCTCATCGCGGCCCCAGCGCAGCGACGAGCCCCGCGCGCCCTTGGGACGGAGCTGCAGCACGGCGCCGCGGTGGCCTGTGATGCGCGCGCCGAAGCCTGCGTCGATCAGCTCGACGAGCTCCTCGTAGTCGCGCCGCAGCGCGGCCTCCTCTTCGGCGGACGGGCTCCAGAAGAGCGACGCGCCCACCCGCCGCGCGGCCAGCGGCGTCGCCCGGTCCGCCTGGACGATCAGCCAGGCGACGCGGGCGAGCTTGTGGCGCACCGGCGACTCCTCCCAGCGCGGCGGCGCGCCGAGGTCGAGCGAGGCGACGAAGGTCGATTCGAGCGGCCGCCCCTGCGGCCCGACGGGCAGGCTCTTGAGCTCGATGCCCAGCGCGGGGAAGTCGGGCTCGGCCCGCGAGCCGCTGCTGGCGCCGAGGAGCCGCTCGAAGAGCAGGCCCACCCAGCCCTTGTCGCGCCGCAGGTCGGCCGGCACGCGAAGGCCTGCGCCCGAGGCCAGCTCGCCCAGCGTGCGGCCCGCCAGCCTGCCCAGCCGGCGACGGAGCTCGGCTTCGTCGAGCGGCGGTCCGGCAGCGGCCTGGGTGCTAGGGTCTGACGGGTCGTGGTCGGTCATCTGCGAAAGGGGATGGCTCGCTCGCGGGGCCCGCTGGGTTGCCCCCGAGGTGCCCCAGGGAGCGCTGGGATGGTCAGTGCCCGCGGGTAGTGCTGTACTGGATCCGCCGCGCCCGCGCGAGGCTCTAGCGGGGGCCGCCTGGACGGGACTGGTCCCGGCCTCTACGGCGGGTGGAGCGGTGCCAGCGGTCGGGCCCGGACCGTTGGGTCACCGGTGCCCGTCGATGCGTCCTGGGGCATCCGCGGAGCCCAGCGTGCCTTCCTGAAGCCATGGACGATCTAGGGCCGGTACCTTGAACATGAACATCACAATGAAGGTGTCCGACGTCTCCTTCGAGCGCGGGGAACTGGAGCAGCAGCTGCTGCCGTTGCTCCGGGCCGGGGTGATCTCGACGGCCTCGAAAACGTGGGCGAAGGCCATGGTGACCGAGGTCCGCGAGAAGCTCGCGATGGTCCTGCCGTTCAACAAGGCCGAGAAGGAGTTCCTCGACCTGGTGCTCGACGAGGGCCGGATCGAGCCCGGCCTGCTCACCGACGACGCCGACCTCGCAGACCGCGTCGGCCGGCAGCCCATGCTGCTCTGGGTGGCCCAGAAACGTGCGGGAGCACCGGCGGAAGAAGTAGAACGGGTCGAGGGGACCGGGCCCAAGCGACCTGGCCTGTGGGGTAACAGGCCCGTCCCGCGTGGGTTTTAGGGTGGCGGTAGCGCATGGGAATCGAACCCACCGAGCCCGCGTCGCCGCAGGCGCCACCGGTTTTGAAGACCGGGCCAGCCACCAGATCTGGACGCGCTACCGTTTACGAAACTACAGGCGGCCCCCTCGGGGGTCCAGCGCGATCCGCGTTGGCCATCGGTGGCCTCGGCCACGAGGTCAGCGGAGTCCAGACCCGGCGCGGGCCGCAAGTAGCCGCTGGCGCAGCGCCGTCGGCCGCGCTGCGCTACACCAACGACGATGGCCAAGACCCCGTCCTCCTTCTCCACGCTCCTGCGCGGCGCCGTGGGCGTCACCGCCGCCTCGCTCGACGTGGCTGCGGTCCGCCTGGTGCAGACGCTCGCTGCCCGCAAGGGCGGTGCGCCGCCGGATCCGCAGCGCGCGCGCGAGCGCCTCGAAGAGGCCGTCGCCAATTCGGCCGCGCTCGATCTCGCCGCGCTCTTCGCCGCGCCCCCGCCGATCAAGCCGCGAGAGGAGCCCGTGCGACCGCCAGAGTCGCGCCTCGGCCGCAGGGCAGGGGAGGAGCCCGCGGTCACCGACCTCTCCTGGCCAAGCGCCTTCGAGCCGCAGGGGAGCGCGCGCGACCGCTTCGGCAGCGTGGTGGAGAACCGGACCGCGCGGGCGAGGCTGCTGGTGCACGCCCAGCCCGCTCCGGCGGTGATCCTGGTGCATGGCTTCGGCGGCGGCTCGTTCGGCTTCGAGGAGCGGGCCCTCTCGGCGCGCAGCTTCTTCGACCAGGGCCTCGACGTGGCGCTCTTCCAGCTCCCCTTCCACGCCCAGCGCAGGCCCGCGGACAAGAGCGTCGGACTCTTTCCCTCGCAAGACACCTCGCGCACTGTGCTCGCGTTCGCCCAGGCGGTCTCCGATCTGCGCGGGCTCGCCGGCCTCCTGCGCGCGCGCGGCGCCCCCGCGGTGGGCCTCTGCGGGATGAGCCTCGGCGGCTATGCGACGGCGCTGGCGGCCACCGCGGAGCGGTTCGACTTCCTGGTGCCGGTGATCCCGCTCGCCGACCTCACCGCCGTGCACTTCGAGCACGAGGCGATGCGCGCGGTCCAGGTGCCGGCGGAGCTCCTCGAGCTGGGCCGCAAGGCGCTGGCGGTGGTCTCGCCGCTCGCGCGCAGGCCGCTCTTGGCTCCGGAGCGCGTGCTGGTGATCGCGGGACGGCACGATCGGGTGACCCCGGCGGCCACGCACGCAGCGCGGCTCGCAGCCCACTTCTCGGCGCGCCTCGACTGGTTCGAGGGCGGACACCTCTTGCAGCTCGGCCGCGGCGAAGCGTTCAGGGAGGCAGCGCGGTTCATGTTGCGTGGGTAGCCATTTTACTTCTCGGCGAGGCGGCGGTTCCGAAGAACCAGGGGGAGGCTCAGACCTCCCAAGCATCAACCCCAACCGGAGAAAAAAACGATGACCCGCACCCTCGCAACCCTCCTCGCCGCCCTCGCTCTCACCGCTGCTACTGCTTCGGCCGCCCGCGCCGACGACGGCCAGGCCGCCGCCGATCAAGCCAAGGTCGCCGCCGACAAGGCCAAGGTCCAGGCCGACACCAAGGACATCAAGGGCGATCGCGCCAAGCTCCAAGCCGACAAGAAGGAGCGCCGCGTCGACCTCGACGAGGCCAAGAAGGACCGCGCCCAGCTGAAGGCCGACAAGGCCGCCGGCAACACCGCCGCGGTCGAGGCCGACAAGGCCAAGCTGAAGGCCGACCACGCGAAGCTGAAGGCGGACGGCAAGGAGATCCGCGAGGAGAAGAAGGACCTCCACCAGGACCAGAAGGAGCGGCGCGAGGACCGCAAGGAGCTCCGCAAGGACCGCCGCGAGGAGCGGCACGACAAGAAGGGCAAGTAGCCAAAGAACGCGCTGGTTCGCTGTGCACGAGGAGGGTCCGGCAGCCCCGAGCGGGCGTCCGGGCCCTTTCGTCGCTTCGAGGGCCCCCGCACTGCCGCGCGTCGCAAACTTGCCTCGCTCCCAGAGGCAAGCTACTGATGAGGCCGCTCTTCCCCGGCCGCTCTCCTCGGCAGGAGGCCTCGCCCCGATATGCCTCGCTCCATTCTCCTCGCGGACGATTCGGTCACCATCCAGAAGGCCGTCGGCATGACCTTCGCCGGCGAGGAGATCACGCTCACCGTGTGCGGTGACGGTGAAGCTGCCCTCGCCAAGGCGCGGGAGAGCAGGCCCGACCTGATCCTCGCCGACATCACCATGCCCAAGCTGGGCGGCTACGACCTCTGCGAGCGCATCCGCGGCGACGCCGCCCTGCGCGACGTGCCGGTGCTGCTGCTCGGCCAGCCGGTCGATCCTGCGAAGTGGCAAGCGGTAGGGGCCAACGGGCACCTCTCCAAGCCCTTCGACTCGACGAAGCTGATCGACCACGCCAAGCAGCTCTTCGCGAACCCGTCGCTGCAGATCCAGCCCGCTGGGCCCAAGCCCGCTCCGGCGGCGGCGCCCGCGCTCGCCAAGCCGGCGCCTGCTGCGCCAGCGCCGCTCTCCAAGCCGCCGCCTCCCGCGCCCGCGCCCATCCCGAGGCCTGCAGCTGGCGGAATTTCGGGCGGCACCCAGGCGATGCCCCGGCCCCCTCCTCCGCAGACCGCGCCGCCGCCGGCGAGAGCCGCTCCTCCGGGTGTCCCTGCAAACGCGCCGCGGCTGCCAGGCGCGCCCGCTGCTCCGGCCACCAGGCCGCCGCCCGTGGCCGCCAAGCCTGGGCCCGCGGTAGCCCCGCTCGCCAGCCGTCCGCCGAGCGCGCCTCCCCCGGCCACCAGGCCGCCCCTGGCGCCGGGCGCGAAGCCCGCTCCTGCCCCCGTCGCCGCGAGGCCTCCCGGGGCTCCGACTCCGGTCGTCGCAAGGCCTCCGGGCGCTCCGACTCCGGTCGCCGCCAAGCCTTCGGGCGCTCCGACTCCAGTCTCAAAGCCCGCGCCGCTGCCGCCGAGGCCACCCGCGGCCACGGCGCCGCCTCCGGCCAGGCCTGCTCCCGCGCCCAAGCCAGCACCGGCCATGCCCGTGGCAGTGCGGCCCCCGGCGCACCACCCGACCATCGAGGTCGACGAGGAGCTGGAGGTCGACGTCGAAGAGGACTTCGACGCGCCGCTCCCGGCTCCCAGGCCGCCTCCCGCGCCGCCGGCCCCGCCTGCGCTCCGGGCGGTGCCCCCGCCGCCGCCGCTGAAGCTGCCGCCGCTAGCGGTAGTGCCGCCGCCACCCCCTCGCCAGTCGCTGCCGCCGCCCGTCTCGATCGCGGCCAGGCACGACGGCGGCGAGGCGCTGCTGCGCGAAGCGCTCTCCAAGGCCTCCCGCGAGGTGATCGAGAAGATCGCCTGGGAAGTGGTGCCCGAGCTGGCCGAGACCATCATCCGCGAAGAGCTCGAGCGGCTGATCAAAGAGCGCGGGGCCGGCTAGCCGCTCGCATTTTCCTCAAAGCGTTGTGATATATCCCACGGCGCGCTACCGCACTCGGTGCGGGGCGCGCCGCGGCGCTTTTGGGGCCCCGCGGACAAACGGGAGGGCGCAGGGAATGTCGGGCACGGAATCGGGGGCCACGGCCGCGCAGGTGAACGACGCGGCACTCGACAAGGGGTACGAGCCGCAGGCCGTCGAGGCTCGCTGGGCCGCCGAGTGGGAGCAGCGCGGGCTGTTCCACGCCCCCGACACCTCTGACAAGCCGGCGTACGCGATCGTCCTGCCGCCGCCCAACGTCACGGGCAGCCTGCACATCGGGCACGCGCTCACCGCCACCCTGGAAGACGTGCTGATCCGCTGGAAGCGCATGAGCGGCTTCAACGCCTGCTGGCTGCCGGGCATCGACCACGCGGGCATCGCCACGCAGATGGTGGTCGAGCGCGAGATCCAGAGGACCGAGAAGAAGTCGCGCCACGACCTCGGCCGCGAGGAGTTCTTGAAGCGGGTCTGGGCGTGGAAGGAGAAGTCGGGCGGCCGCATCGCGCAGCAGCACCGCGCGCTCGGCGCTTCGCTAGACTGGGAGCGCGAGCGGTTCACCATGGACGCCCACTCCTCGCGCGCGGTGCGCGAGGCGTTCGTGCGCCTGTGGGAAGACGGGCTGCTCTACCGCGCCGAGCGGCTGATCAACTGGTGCACGCGCTGCCAAACCGCGCTCTCCGACCTCGAGGTCGAGCACGAGGAGGGGTTCAAGAGCGAGCTCTACAAGTTCGCCTACCCACTCGAGCTGCAGCAGGCCGAGCTGACCGAGATCGTCGTCGCCACCACCAGGGTCGAGACGATGCTGGGCGACACCGCCGTCGCGGTGCACCCCGACGACCCGCGCTACCAGGCGGTGATCGGCAAGAACGTGCGCCACCCGATCACGGGGCGGCTCTTTCCGATCATCGCCGACGCAGAGCTGGTCGACATGAAGTTCGGCACGGGCGCGGTAAAAGTAACACCGGCGCACTCTCCCGAAGACTTCGAGAGCGGCAAGCGGCATGGCCTGCCGATGCTCAACATCTTGAACCTCGACGGCACGCTCAACGAGGTGGCCGGCCCGTTCGCGGGCCAGGACCGCATCAAGGCGCGGACCGCGCTCAAGGCCCGCCTGCTCGAGCTGGGCCTCGAGCGCGGCAGCGAGCCGCACGTGATGGCGCTCGGCAAGTGCCAGCGGTGCGACTCGGTCGTCGAGCCGCTGCTCTCCCTGCAGTGGTTCGTCAAGACGCGCCCCCTCGCCGACAAGGCGGTGGCCGCGGCCGAGAGCGGCAAGCTCACCTTCCAGCCCGAGCAGTGGCAGGCCGAGTTCTACCGCTGGATGAAGGACATCCGCGACTGGTGCGTCTCGCGCCAGCTCTGGTGGGGCCACCAGATCCCGGCCTGGTACTGCGCGCACAAGCACATCACGGTCGCGCGCGAGAACCCAACCGCCTGCGCGGAGTGCGGGTCGAAGGCGCTCAAGCAGGACGAGGACGTCCTCGACACCTGGTTCTCGTCAGCGCTCTGGCCGTTCTCCACGTTCGGCTGGCCCGACAAGACGCCCGCGCTCGCCACGTTCTACCCGAACGCGGTGCTGGAGACGGGCTTCGACATCCTCTTCTTCTGGGTGGCCCGGATGGCGATGATGGGCCTCCACTTCATGGGCGACGTGCCTTTTCGCACGGTCTTTCTCCACGCGATGGTGCGCGACGAGAAGGGCGAGAAGATGTCGAAGACGCGCGGGAACGTCATCGACCCGCTCGACATCACCTCGAAGTACGGCGCCGACGCGCTCCGCTTCACGCTCGCCTCGCTGGCGGCGCAGGGGCGCGACATCAAGCTCGCCGTCGACCGCATCCAGGCGAACAAGGCGTTCGCCAACAAGATCTGGAACGCGGCGCGCTTCGTGATGATGCACGCCGATGCGTATGACGCGAACGCGCCCGCCGCGCCGGCCACCGTCTACGACCGCTGGATCCTCTCGCGGCTGCACGTCTGCGCCGAGGCCACCAACAAGGCGCTCGCGGAGTACCGCTTCTCCGACGCGGCGCTGGGCGTCTACCGCTTCGTCTGGGGCGACCTGTGCGACTGGGCGATCGAGCTGTCCAAGCCCGCGCTGCTCGCTCCGCGCGACGCTGCCGGCGAGCCGCTGCCCTACCCGCCCGAGCAGCAGAAGCTCCGCGCGGCCGCCGTGAGCACGCTCTTGCGCGCGCTCGACGGGGCGCTGCGGCTCCTCCACCCGTTCATGCCGTTCGTGACCGAGGAGCTCTGGCAGAAGCTCCCGCGCAAGCAGGGCGGGCCGGCGTCGATCATGACGCAGCCGTACCCGGGTTCGTCGCAGGAGCCGCTCGCCAGCCTCTTTGACCCCGCCGCGGTCTCGGAGATGGACGTGGTGTCACGGGCCATCGACGGCGCCCGCTCGGTCCGCGGCGAGACGGCGCTGCCGCCCAACCAGCGGGTGCCGATCGTGCTGCTCGCGCGCGACCCGCAGGTCCTCGGGCTGCTAGCCAAGCACGCGCGCGCCTTCCAGCAGCTCGCCCTGGCCAGCCAGGTGACCTTGCTCGGCCCCGAGGCGAAGCGTCCCGCGCAGGCGGCGGTGCACGTCGAGCCCGAGGTCGAGGTGCACCTGCCGCTAGCGGGCCTGATCGACTTTGCCGAGGAGAAGAAGCGGGTCGAGAAGGAGCTGCAAAAGCTCGAGGCAGAGGTGGCTGGCTTGGAGAAGCGGCTGGGCAACGAGGGCTTCGTCGCGCGTGCACCGCGCGAAGTGGTGGAGAAGGACCGGGCCCGCGCGGATGAGCTGCGCGGGAAGAAGGACAAGCTCGCGCGCCACTTGGCGCGCATCAGCAACACGGAGGAGGCGAAATGATCGAGGAGAACAAGACGGCTGAGGCTCCTGCAGCACCCCCCGCGGCGCCCGCACAGGCGGCTCCCGCAGCAGCGCCGGCGGCAGCGCCTGCGCCGGCACCGGCGGCTGCGGCTCCTGCGCCGGCTCCCAAGCCTGCGGCAATGCCAGCGGCCCCGACGCCAGCGGCGATGCCGGCGGCCCCGCAGCCAGCGGCGATGCCGGCGGCCCCGAAGCCTGCGGTGATGCCGGCGGCCCCGAAGCCTGCGGCGATGCCGGCGGCACCGAAGCCTGCGGCGATGCCGGCGGCCCCGAAGCCTGCGGCGGCCAAGAAGGCGGCCCCCAAGAAGGCGGCCAAGCCGGCCAAGAAGGCGGCCAAGCCGGCCAAGAAGGTCGCCAAGAAGCCGGCCAAGGCTGCCAAGAAGGCGGCGAAGAAGCCCGCCAAGGCCGCCAAGAAGGGCGCCAAGAAGGCCGCGAAGAAGCCGGCCAAGGCAGCCAAGAAGGCCGCGAAGAAGCCGGCCAAGAAGGCGGCCAAGAAGGGTGTGAAGAAGGGCAAGAAGAAGTAGACAGAGCCATGGCCCACGCTGCGCTCGACTTCGGCCGGCCCGACGACGCCGTCGGCCGGCTACTCTCACTCGCCCTCGACGAGGATGTCGGCCCGGGCGATCGGACCGCGGAGGCAGTCGTCCCGGCCTCCGCGCGGGGGCGGGCGCAGATCGTCGCCAAGGAGCCGCTGGTGGTATCGGGGCTCTCGGCGGCGGCGCGGGTCTTCCGTCTGCTCGACCCCGAGTGCAGGCTCATCCCGCTTGCCTCGGAGGGAGACGCCATCGACGCGGGCACGGGCGTCCTGCGCGTGGAGGGCTCGCTGCGCGCGCTCCTCACGGGCGAGCGGACCGCGCTCAACCTCCTGCAGCGGCTCTCCGGCGTGGCCACCCAGGCCCGCCGCTGGGCAAAGGCGCTCGAGGGCACCAAGACGCGCCTCCTCGACACGCGCAAGACCACTCCAGGCCTGCGCGCGCTGGAGAAGGCCGCGGTGCGCGCGGGCGGGGCGCTCAACCACCGGACCGCGCTGTTCGACGGCATCCTGGTGAAGGACAACCACGCCGCAGCCGCCGGTTCGATCGGCGAGGCGGTGCGCCGGGCAAAGGCGGGCGGCCATCCGCTGCTGAGGGTCGAGGCCGAGGTCTCCACTCCCGCGCAGATCGACGAAGCGCTCGCCGCCGGGGCGGAGATGCTGCTGCTCGACAACCTCGGCGACGTCGAGCTCGCCGCCGCGGTCAAGCAGGTGGCCGGGCGCGTTCCCACCGAGTGCTCGGGTGGCGTCGGGTACGAGCGGCTGCGGCGGATCGCGGCCTGCGGCGTCGACTACGTCTCGGCGGGGGCGCTGACCCACTCGGCCATCGCGGTGGACCTCTCGCTCTTCATCGAGGCGAGGGAGCTGCCGTGAGCGGGCAGGGGGGCGGGCGCGGCGCCGATGCGGAAGACGCCGGGCTGGTGCTGCAGCTCCTCGCCGACACCTACGGCCCCGATGGGGGTCACCTCTCGGGCGCCGCCATCGCCGACAAGCTGGGCCTCTCGCGGCAGTCTCTCCTCGAGCAGCTCAACGCGCTGCGCTCGCTCGGCTACGCGTTCCAGGCCTTGCCGGGGGCGGGCTACAAGCTGGTGGGGGTTCCAGATTCCATCGACGCGGCTGCGCTGCAGCCGCTGCTCGGACCGCTCGGCTTCGGGCAGCCCGTGCACTCGGCCGCAGAGCTGGCGAGCACCAACGACGAGGCCCACCGTCTCGCCGCCGAGGGCGCACCGCACGGGGCGCTGGTCGTCGCCGACTCCCAGAGCAAGGGGCGCGGGCGCAGGGGCCGCTCGTGGGTGACCCCGCCGGGCACCGCGCTGGCGCTCACGCTGGTGCTGCGGCCCGAGCTGCCGCCTTCGCGCGCGCCAGAGCTGCAGCTAGTGGCGGCCGTGGCGGTGTGTGAAGCAGCCCGTGCGCTCGGCGCTCCCAAGGCGGCCATCAAGTGGCCCAACGACGTCGAGGCTGGCGGCCGCAAGCTCGCTGGCCTGCTCGCCGAGCTGCGCGCGAGCGGCGACCGGCTCGAGCACGTGGTGCTGGGCATCGGCCTCAACGTCAACCTCACCGAGCAGGACCTGCCCGAAGAGCTCCGCGGCGCGGCCACGTCACTGCGGCTGGAGAGCGGCGCGAAGGTGCCGCGCGCGTGGGTGCTCTTCCGGCTCCTCGAGCGGCTCGAGCACTGGCTGGGCGTGCACGAGAGCGAAGGCTTCGGGCCCGTGCGCGCGCGGTGGCGCGAGCTGTCGAGCACGCTCGGGCGGCGGGTGCGCATCGAGTCGGGCGTCTCCGCGGACGAGTGGGAGAAGGGGCAGGGACTGCAGGGCGAGGCGCTCGATCTCGCCGACGACGGAGCGCTGCTCGTGCGCGACGACGCCGGCGTCGTGCACCCGATCAGCGCGGGCGACGTCGTGCACCTTCGCACCGTCCCTGGCTGAGCCAGTGCTGCCCCTCGCGGCGTGGTGCTCCCCGGAGCCGCGGCGCCAGGGTAGCACCGGGTGGGTTTGACGCACGAAGGCCCCCGCGCGGATACTTCGCACGCCATGCTGCTCTGCATCGACGTCGGCAACACCAACACCGTCCTCGGCCTCTACGACCTGCCGGCGCCCGGAGCCAGCGGGTCCAGCGGGACGCTGCGCGACTCCTTCCGCGTCCAGACCGAGAAGGACCGCACCGGAGACGAGTACGGCCTGCAACTCAAGGCGCTCTTCGAGTTCGCCGGGGTGGCGCTCACCGAAGTGCACGACGTGATCATCTCCAGCGTCGTGCCGCCGATGGCGTTCCCGCTCGAGCAGATGTGCAAGCGTTTCTTTGGCAAGAAGCCGCTCTTCGTCGGGCCCGGGATCAAGACCGGCATGCCGGTGCTCTACGACAACCCACGCGAGGTGGGCGCCGACCGGATCGTCAACGCGGTGGCTGCTTACGAGCAGTGGCCGCAGGGCCTGATCATCGTCGACTTCGGCACCGCGACTACATTTGATGCCGTGACGCCGAAAGGCGAGTACCTCGGGGGCGCGATCGCCCCGGGCATCGGCATCTCGATGGACGCCCTCTTCCAGCGCGCGAGCAAGCTGCCGCGGGTGGCCTTCGAGAAGCCGGAGCGCGTGGTCGGCCGCAACACGGTGGCCTCGATGCAGAGCGGGATCGTCTTCGGCTACGTCGGCCTGGTGGACGGCATCTGCAGCCGGATGGCCGCTGAGCTGGGCTTCCCGGTGAAGATCGTCGCCACCGGCGGGCTGGCGCCGCTGCTGCTCGACCTCTCGCAGAAGATCGAGGTGGTGGACGAGCTCCTGACGCTCGAGGGCTTGCGGATCATCTACCAACGGAACCGTCTCTAGGATGGAAGTGGCGATGGGCGGCACGGGCGACAGCGGTGAGCCGGGTCTCCCGGCGCAGACGAGCGGCGCGGCGGCCAGCCCGGCGGAGCCCCCAGCGCAAGCTGCGGTCGTGCCCGAGCCACCCCAGTTGCCGCGCGGCGCCTCCGGAGGCGAGCTCGATTCGCTCCGGGTCTCCCTGCGGAAGGTTTCGCGCCCCGGCGTCCGCGCGGCGACGCCGCTGGCTCCGGGCACGCAGGCCGCGACCGGCAGCCCCGCGCTCGAGAGCGGCAGGCTGCTCGACCAGGCCATCGACGAGGGGCGCGCGCTCCTCGCGACCGACCCCGCTGGCGCCCACGCGCTCTTCGAGAAGGTGTGGCTGCGCAACACCAACGATGCGCGCGTGCTCAGCCACTACGGGCTCACGCTGGTTCGCGTGGAGGGCGATCGCCAGCGCGGCATCCGGTTCTGCGAGGAGGCGGCGCGACGGTTCCCGCGCTCGTCGGAGTACCTGATCAACCTCGCTCGCGCCCTGGTCGAGACGCGCAACAAGGAGATGGCGGTGCGGGCGCTCAACAAGGCGCAGAGCCTCGACCCGTCGGATCCTCGGGTGCGCGAGGCCTTCGAAGCGCTGGGGCTGCGGCGCAGGCCGGTGCTCTGGTTCCTGCCGCGGGACTTCATCTTGAACCGCTGGCTCGGACGGCTGACGTGGCGCTGGCGGCACGCAGCGCCCTGACGGCCGCGGGCGGAGGTGGGCGCTGACCGCGCTCTCGGGTAGCGTGATAGGGATCGCTCCATGAGCGAAAACGCCCCTGGCCCCGCCGCCGAGCCCGCCGCAGGAGAGGCCCCCGCGGCGCCCGACGCCGCCGCGATCGCCGCACCGGCAGCGCCTGAAGCGCCTGCAGCAGAAGCGCCCGCAGTGTGCCCGATCCCGCTCGAGGCGCTCTCTCCCAACTTCCGCAAGCACGCCGACCCGGCCGCGCCGGTGCCGCTGCGGATGATGGGCGCCAAGGGCCTCGTCCCGATGGGGCCCAAGGAGATGGCCACCGCGCTCTTCATACTGACGTTCGACGCCGACCAGGGCGTGCGCGACGCGGCCCGGAAGAGCGCCGCGACGCTGCCCGACAAGATCCTCTCGGTGGCCCTGCGCGACGAGGCCATCGACGGGCCGGTGCTCGACTTCTACGCGACCGTGCTCGCCCAGAGGCCGGAATACCTCGAGATGATCGTGCTCAACGCTGGCGCGAGCGACGCCACCATCGCGGCGGTCGCGGCCACCGCGCCCGAGAAGATCACCGAGATCATCTCGCAGAACCAGCTGCGCATCCTCCGCCACGACCAGATCGTCCGCGCCTTGGTGGCGAATCCGGTCACGCGGCCGAGCACGGTCGACTCCATCTGCGACTTCTGCGTGCGCTCGGGCCTCTTCATCGCCGACCTGCCCGCGTTCAAGGCGGCGCAGCGGCGCGTCCACGGCGGCGTCGACGAGGACGAGGCGGCCGCTGCCGCTGCTGCTGCCAAGGCGGCGGCCGAGGAGAAGTCCGCCGAGGACGCCCTGCACCGGCTGGGGGCTGCCGGAGACGGCGGCGAGGACCCCGACGAGCCGCCGCCCACGCCGGAGGAGGAGACGCGCCGGCTGACGGTAGCGCAGCAGATGATGCGGCTGTCGGTGGCGAAGAAGATCGAGTGGGCGAACAAGAAGGGCAACAAGGAGGTCCGCACGCTGCTCCTGCGCGACCCCAACAAGCTGGTCCAGCTGGCGGTGGTGCACAGCCCGCGCATCACCGATCAGGAGATCGCCAAGCTGAGCATGAGCCGGATCCTCCCGATGGAGGTGCTCATGTACATCTACAACAACCGGCTGCTCACCAAGAGCTACACCATCAAGGTAAATTTGGTGAACAACCCCAAGGTGCCGGTCGCCGTCTCGATGCGCTTCCTCACCATGCTGCGCGCCTCCGAGCTGAAGGCGCTCGCCAAGAGCAAGCAGGTCCCCAACGCGGTCTCGCAGGCCGCGCGGAACATGCTCGACAAGAAGAACATGTAGGGACTAGCTGGCGGGCTGCTCGGAGACGTCGCCGTCAGGGAGGCCTTCCATGCCCTCCAGCGGCGGCGGGACTTCGTCGAGCAGCTGCTGGGCGATCTGCAGCGCCTTCTTGGTCTTCTCGCGCAGCATCTCGTCGCCCTTGATCCGCCGGTAGGCCCGCACGGCGCGGTCCTCGTTGCGGGTGGCGGTGGCGGTGGCCTCTTCGAGCTGGCGACGCAGGTCCTCCCGCTCCTCGGAGAGCAGGTCCTTCTCGCCGGTGAGGGCGGTGAGGTCGGTGCGGACGCGCTCTGCCTCTTCGTGCGCGGCGGCCAGCTCGGCCTGGACCTTGGCGGTCTCGCCCTTGGACCCGGTGAGCTGCTGCTCGAGCGTCTCGACGTCCTTCTTGAGGGTGGCCAGCTCTTCCTTGAGCTGCTCGGCCTCGGTCTCGTGGAGCGCGCGGGCGCCCGACAGCTCGGTCTCCAACTCGGAGGCGCGGCCCTTGTGCTTCTCGACCTCGACGTCGAGGCCCTCGGCCCGGGACCTGTGCGCGGCCGACTCGGCGGCGGCAGACTCGTGTTGCTTCTTGAGCTCCTGGTGGGCCTTGTCGGCCGCCTCCAGCTCGGCCAGGCGGGCTTTGAGCGCCGGCACGGCCTTGAGCTCCTCGCGGGCAGAGGCCAGCTCGCGCTCGAACTTCTTGGCGGCGGCGCCGAGCGCCTCGGCCCGCTGCTGCAGCGCCTTGGCTGCGGCCTCGCGCTTGGCGCCCTCGTCCTTGAGGGTGTGCGCCTGCGACTCGAGCCCGGTCTGCTGCTCGCGCAGCTCGATCAGCTCGGACTCCTTCTCGTTGAGGTGCTTCTCCTTCTCGTTGAGGTCCTGCTTGAGCCGGAGGATCTCCTTGTCGGCTTTGGTGCGGGCCTCTTTCAGCTTGATCACGTCGGCCGGCGACGACGCACCAGAAGGGGCCTTCTTGGCCACTTCGAGCTCCGCCTCCTTGGCGGCGAGCTCGCCCTCGAGCTGCGCCACCCGGGCCTCGAGCGCGGCGTGCACCTCGGGGTCGATGCCCGGCGCGCCGCCCAACGACTCTTCGACAGCCGAGGCAGGGAGCTCGGTGGCGATCTCGGCGGTGGCGTCGGCGACGGGCGCGAGCTGCAGATCGGCGAAGGCGGCGAGGTCTGCGTCGCCCTCCGGCGCGGGCTCTGGCGGCGGCGGAGGCTTGCTAGGCGAGAGCGCGTCGAAGGCCGCGTCGAACATCTGCAGCTCGTCCTCTTGCGAACGCTCCTGCGGCTCCTCCTCGACGCTCTCGACGGTAACGACCTCCTCGACCTCGACATCTTCGACCGGAGGAGCCGGGGATGCGCCCGCGTGGGCCTCGGCGGCCTCGCTGTCGGAGAGGTGCACCGGCTCGTCCTCGCCGACGAGGTCGCCCAGGCCGATGGGCTCGTCCTCCATCGAGACGATCTCTTCCTCGGCCGGCGCCTCGGGCGGCAGCGCGATGCCGAGCAGCGCGCTCACCTTGCCGAGCAGGTCGAGCGGGGAGAACGGCTTGATCAGGTACTCCTCGGCGCGCGTCTTGAGCTTCTTGTGCTTCTCGAAGCTGTCGGCGGTGGCCTGGGCCGAGGTGAGCACCACCGGGATGCCCCTGAGCGCGTCGTCCTTCTTCAGGCGCGTGCAGAGCATGTAGCCGTTGGTGGGCTGGGCCTCGACGCAGACGACGATCAGGTCGGGGGCGTCCGTCCGGGCCAACTGCATGCCCTGCTCGGAGTTGGTCGCCACGGTCGCCGAGAAGCCGCGCGCGGTGATCGCCTGGTGCAGGCCCTGCGCGAAGGATTCGTCGGAATCGATGAGGAGGATTCTCTTGGACATGACCGGACGTGACCCCGCGATCCCGGAGTGATTGCAGCAGAATCGAGATTAGGGGCGGGTTCTGGCAGGTGTCAACGAAAGTGGTGCAGATCCCGCTCAGCGATTCGCCTGTGCGACCAAACGCAGCACGTCGCCCTCGTCGAGATCGGAGATCAGCGAGTAGACGATCTCGCCCGAACGCCAGGCCGCCACGTTGTACCCGCGCGCCTGCGAGACGAAGACGTCCCGCCCACCCACGGCGCGGTGTGCGCCCGGCAGCGTGTCTGCCTGGTCGCCCGACGGATCGTCCACGATCAAGAGAGAGACCCTGCGGCCGGCGCTCTCAGGAACCGTGTAGGCGACCATCGCCGCCGGCCGCGCGTGCAGCGTCGACAGCCGGACCCCCTGCAGCGCGGGCTGGGCCATCGCCCCGGGACCGAAGCGGGGCAGGTGCACGCCGAACGCCAGCTTGCCCTCCAGCCAGTGCTGCACGAGGCCTGCGTCGGTCGCGGCGTAGTCGAGCGGGAGGGTGCGGGCGTGGAGCGCGACGCCGTCGTCCACCAGGCCCGGGGCGCCCGGGCGGAGGATGGGGTGGGTCAGGCCACCGAGCGCAAACCACGCGGCGACGCCGGCAGCAGCGGCGCCGAACGCCACCGTGCGGGGCTGCGCGCGAGAGAGCAGCGAGACGACGCTCCGGTCGCGGCGCCGCGGGGGCGCGGGCTCGGCGGCGAGCGCGGCGGTGAGCGCGCTGCGCAGGGAGCTGGGCGCGGGCCTCGCCGCGGCGTCGCGGACGAGGTGCTTGATCTGCCGGAGCGCGCGGGCCTCGGCGGCGCAAGCAGGGCAGGCGCGCAGGTGGGTCTCGACGGCGAGCGACTCTTCGGCGGAGCCTTCGGCGGACAGCTCGTTGTCGACCCAGGCGCCGAGGAGGGCGTGGGCGTCGGCGCAGGTGAGGGCGTCGCCGGACAGCACTGCAGCGGTCGGCTCAGCGGACACGGCGCTTGAGCTCCAGCACCTTGGCGTCGGTGCTCTCTGTGACACTCTGGGTGACACTCTGGGTGACACTCTTGTCCTGCTCGGCGGCGGCCTTCGGCGACTCGCCGTAGCCGTGCTCTGCCGCATAGGCCGCGAGCTCCTTCTGCAGCAGCCGGCGACCGCGGAACAGACGCGACATCACCGTTCCCACGGGGCAGTCGAGGATCTCAGCGATCTCCTTGTAGGCGAACTCCTGCAGGTCGGCGAGGATCACCACGATGCGGAAGTCGATGGGGAGCTTGTCGATCGCCCTCAGCACGTCGTCCGAGAGCAGCCGGTCGAAGAGCGCCTGCTCCGGGTTGATCGAGCCAGCGGCGCCGGGGGCCATGACGACCTGGGGCGCGGTGGCCTCCTTCGAGGCCGACTCGACCACCTCGCGCTCCTTCACCTTGCGCCGGTACTTGTTGATGAAGGTGTTGGTGAGGATCTTGAAGAGCCAGGCCTTGACGTTGGTGCCCCGCTCGAAGCGGTCGAAGAAGCGGTAGGCACGCAGGACGCCGTCCTGCACCAGATCATCGGCCTCGCGCTCGTTGCGCGTCAGCCGGAGCGCGGCGGCGTAGAGGCCGTCGAGGTGGGGGAGGGCGAGCTCTTCGAACTCGCGCCGGGTCCGATCGCTCTGTGCGCCGAGGAGCATCTTGGCACTCACTGTAGACGGGTCCGGTCGTGGGAACCAGCGGGAGTGTGGACGCATTCCCGGAGCCCCGGCAAATGCCGTGCTAGCCGCAATGCCGCTCACTTAACGGGGTCGAGGCACCCGAATCCGGAGCCCCGGCAAATGCGGCTCTTCGCGATTTTCCGTGCAAGGACGTGGGGGCGCGGCGGCTTGGTGTGCAGAGAATCCGAGAATCCACAGATTCCAGAGAAGGGTGCCCAATCAGGAGCCCCGGCAAATGCCGGGGCTAGAAGGACGGCTGCCCTTCCGGGCTGCGAGCCGTGCGTCGGGTGCGTCCAGGGTCGACCTTGGACGCGGGTTCCTCGACTGGTGACCCGAGGGTCTTGTCCCGGTTCACCAGTCTGAGTGCGACCCCAACCCCGGTGCTAACCAACTGATCGGCATTGCTTCTAGCCCCGGCATTTGCGGCTCTTCGCGATTTTCCGTGAGAACGCGGCTCAGGGTAGTTCGTGTGAGGAGGCTGCCTGTAGGGAATTTGGCACCCGAGAAGGTCGCCCGATCAGAAGCCCCGGCAAATG
>JAYWAO010000082.1:0-6707 GCA_043782365.1 Deltaproteobacteria bacterium | reverse complement strand
AGAGGGACGCAGAGCCGTAGGCAAACCCGCGGTGCCAGTTGCGGTAGCGGCCGGTGTCGCCGCCGCCGCCGTACTTGTCGGAGAGGTTGAGCTGCCCGAGCACCACCGTCGCGCCCAACGAGACGAGGGTGGCGATGCCCAAGGCCGGGTGGAGCTCGAGCATCTTGCGCCGCAGGGCGATCTTGCGCTCGAGGTCGGGGTCGACCGGGTTCGCCTTCTGCATCGCAGGAAGCTCGAGCTCGAAGTCGAGGGTGGGCTCGGGCGGAGCGGGCGGCGTGGTCTGCGCCGATGCCGCCGCTGGGCCCACGACGACCAGGGCGAGAGCGAAGAGCGCGAGAGTGTGCGTTGGCAGCCGGGTCATCTGGTAGGGTTACGCGGCGGGCGGCGAGATGGTTACTGCGATGGGTGGCCGCACCTGTGTTACCGAACGAGTCCCGCGAGCGTAAAGCCAGGTGAGCCGTTGAACGGTCCCCCCAGCAACACCCCTCACGACCCGCCCGATGAGGAGCTCATGCAGTGCTTCTGCAACGGCGACTCCGCGGCCTTCGACGCGCTGTTCGCTCGCCACTCGTCTGCCGTCTATGGGCTGGCTCGCAAGATCGTGGGCGAGCCGTCGCTCGCCGAAGACGTGGTGCAAGTGAGCTTCCTCTCTTTCGTCCGGGCCCGAGGCCGCTACCAGCGCGGCGCGAGGGTGCTGCCGTGGCTCCTCGCGATCACCGCCAACGCGGCCCGCGATCAGGCCCGGCTCCGGCGGAACCAGGCTGGGTTGGCGCGCGCCGCGCTCGCCGCCACCGTCGAGGTGGTCTCGCCGCCGTCCGCCCGCGACCACGCGCTCGAGCGCCAGCTCTCGGACGCCCTCGGGCAGCTCCCTGCCCAGCAGCGGGAGACGATCGCGCTGCGCATGCACGGCCTGGAGTTCTCCGAGATCGCCAGCGCCGTCGGCGCCTCCGTTGGCGCGGTCAAGGTGCGGGCCCACCGGGGTTATCAACGCTTGCGCCAGCTTCTGGCGGGCCTGGAGGAGCCGTGAAGTCAGACGAGGCGGCCGAGCACTGCGTCGCCTGTGCCGAGGCACTCGAGCTTCTCCCAGCCAGGCCCGCGGTGTTGGAGGCGATGGATCCGGGCCGTCTGGAGGCGGTGCGCGCGGCGGCGCAGCGCGAGCTGACGCTGCAGCCGGTGGCGCGCGGCTGGAGGTGGGAGGCGGCCTGGCTGCTCGGCGGCGTGGCCCTGGCGACCGCCGGCGCGACCGCTCTGCACGGCGACTTCGCGCCGCCGGTCGGAGCTGCGCTTTTCGCCGCCGACCTCGCGCTCACCTTGGCGCTGCTGGTGGGCACCCTCGCCGCCGTTGCGCCCGCGACCAGGGCCTTGCGGCTGCTAGCGCTCGCGGGCGGCGTGCTGTCGCTCTTGTCAATGGCGGCGGTCCGCGGCGCCTCCGCGCTGCCTTGGGGTGCGCACGGCTGGGGCTGCGTCGCCTGGGTGGTGGCGCTCTCCCTGGCGCCACTCGCCGTGGGCAGCTTCCTCCTCAGCGGCTTCGCCCGCAGCCCCGTGAGGGAGGCGCTGCTCGGCCTCACCTCCGGGTCGATCGGCGTGCTGTCGCTCGGCCTCACTTGTCCCGCAGACGGCGCGCTCCATGTCGGAGTCTTCCACGTCGGCGCCTGCCTCTTCGTGATGGTGGCCTCGGTGCTGCTAGGGGGCTTCTTGCCCCGCCGCTCCTACGCGCCCTGAGAGGGGCGGCTGCGCAAGCGAGTTCCCGGATCGAGCTGCCGGGTGGCCAGCCGCAGCCTCTCGCTGGCGAGGTCGGAGGCGGCCACCATCCCGTAGACCAGCAACACCAGGGTGGCGACGCGCGGGTAGAACGCCAACTGCACCGCATTGTGCAGCAGGAGGCCGAGGCCGCCGCCGCCCAAGAGCCCGACCACCGCCGAGGCCCGCAGGTTGTTCTCCCAGCGCAACAGCAGGTAGCCCACCAGCGTGGCCCGCGCTTGCGGGAGCATCCCGCAGAGGAGGATCTGCAGCCCGCCCGCTCCGGCGGCCCGCAAGGCCAGGAGCGAGCGCGGCTCGACCTCCTCGAGCGTCTCGGCGAACAGCTTCCCGAGGACGCCGGCGGTGTGGAGCCCGAGCGCGAGCGCACCGGCAAAGGGGCCGAGCCCGACCGCGATGATGCAGAGGAGCACCCACAGCAACTCTGGAATCGCGCGCAGGAGCGCCAGGGACATCCGCGCGCCCGCGTAGAGCGCCTGGCGGCCGAAGCGCCCTGCGGCTGAGCGGCGGCCTGGCTCTTCCGCAGCGTCGAAGGTGAGCGTGGAGGTCGCGGGGATCGCCAGCGCGCCCCCGAGCAAGAGGCCGAGCAGGGTGCCGATGATCGACATGGCCACCGTTTGAGCGAGCGGCGCGCACAGCGTCTCGAGGAACGGCCAGGACAGGTCGGGAGGAAAGAGCTGCGCGGTGAACCGCAACAGACGGGCCAGCCGCGGCACCGAGCCAGGGCCGTCGGCCGCGGAGAAGAAGCCCGCGTCGGCGAGAGACAACCCGAGCGCAGCCAGCAGGACCAGGCTCCAGAAAAGCCGGGTGCGCGGCCTCGCTCCCCTCGCCGGGTCCTGCGCTGCTTTCGTGCTCCCCCGCGGGCTGCAAGGAGGCCGCGCCGTGTCCGCGAGGGAGTCGCCGCGCAGAGCGGAGCGCCAGAGCTTTCGCCGGAGCCGCCGGGAGAGCCAATCGGTCGCGAGGATCAGCACCAGCCAGACCGCCAGCAGCGTGCTGAGCTGGCCGTACTCGAAGAGCCGCATCGAGACCGAGAGCTCATAGCCGATACCGCCCGCGCCGATGAAGCCGAGCACCGACGCCGCGCGCACGCAGCACTCGAAAGAGTAGAGCGTGTAAGCCACCACGCCGGGCGCCGCTTGCGGGAGGACGGCCAGCAGGAAGACCTGCAGGCGTGAGGCTCCGCCAGCGTGCAGCGCCTCGAGCGGTTGCGGCGGGAGCTCGTCGAACAGGTCAGCGAAGACGCGGCCGACCACCCCTGCGTAGTTGATGCCCAGCGCCAGGGCACCCGCGAGCGGGCCCAGCCCGAAGGCCACCACGAAGAGCAGCGCCCAGAGGACGTCGGGGACCGCCCGCAGGAAGCGCAGCAGCGCGCGTACACCCAGGCTTCCCCACCTGAGCAGGAGCGGCCAGGGACCCCGCTCGTCCGGCGAGGCGAGCACGCCGCGGCGCAACAGCAGCGGTGTCGCCAGGACCGCGAGCGGAAATCCGAGGAGCAGGCTGAGCGCCGTCCCGCAGACGGCGATGGAGAGCGTACGGAGCGTTGCTCGCAGTGCGACGAGCACGAAGGCGGGGTCGTGAGCGGGCGGAAAGAGTCCCCGCACGAACGCGAGGAGCGCGCGCCTCGCCGGCGCCTCCAAGAGGAGCTGCGGACGCACCTCGGAGAGCGACCAGCTCCAGAGCAAGACCCCCAGCACCAGCGCCAGCGCGGCCGCGCGTCCGGCGATGCGGCTGCCGTCGCCCGCCGGCCGCCTCCAGGTCTCAAGTTGAGGCAGTTCCACCCAAGCCTGCTCTCGAGCCCGGCGCACCGGCCTCGCTGTCTTCGCTGCCCACCCCGCGATAGAGCGCCGCCAGCATCGCCTGCGTCACCTGGGCAGCGGGAGCGTCGAAGGCTACCCGTCCGGCAGAGAGACCGATGATGCGCGGGAAGAGCCGCAGCGCGAGGCCGACGTCGTGGAGCGTGACCACCAGCGTGCGCCGCGCGGCCGAAGAGAAGAGCAGCGCTGCGATCGACTCCGTCAGCGCAGGGTCGAGGGCCGCGAACGGCTCGTCGGCGAGCACCACCTGTGGCTCTTGCAGCAGCACCCGGGCGATCGCCACCCGTTGCTGCTGGCCGCCCGACAGCTCGTCGGCGCGCGCGCCCGCCTTGTCCGACAGCCCTACCGCCTCCAGCGCCTCGCGCGCCCGCGCCACCTCGCGGACCGAAGGCGAGACCAGCGTCCGCAGCGCACCGTAGAGGCCGTAGTGCCCGAGCCGGCCGCAGAGGGCGTTCTGGACGACGGTGAGCGAAGGGATGAGCGGCGACTGCTGGAAGACGGTTCCGATGCGCCGCCGCACCGAGCGCAGTTCCCGAGGGCCGAGCGCGGCAAGATCCTCGCCCTCGAACCTGATGGAGCCGCCGGTAGGCCGCAGCGTTGCGTTGAGCAACCGGAAGAGCGAGGTCTTGCCGGCTCCCGAGGGCCCGAGAAGCGCCACCCGCTCGCCGCTGCCGATGGAGAAGCTCACGCCACGCAGCGACACCACCTCGCCTGCGCGGCTGGGAAAGACCTTGCTCACCCCAGCGAGCGCGTAGGTGGCGGTCACTGTGGCAGTGCCTTGAGCAGACCGGCCTCCCTTGCAACCTGCCGCAGGCGGTCGTAGCTGGCGTCGGATGCTGGCAGATACCGCTTCGCCGAGAGCAGCGAGAGGACCTGCTTGCCCTCCGGGCTTTTCTCGTCGAGGCCGAGCATCGCCGCGACGAACGCTTGCTGCAGCCTGGGGTCCAGCCCCTTGCGCGCGACCCAGACGTAGTCAAAGAAGGGCGGGCTCAAGAGGAAGACGCGGACCGTCTTCGGGTCGACTTTGGGCTGCTCGCCCTGCGTCATCTTCTGGAACACGGCCTCGTCCAGCGCGCCAGCCTCGACCTTGCCGTTGGCGACCGCCAGCAGCGTGGCGTCGTGACCACCAGTGTAGAGCGCCTTGGCGATCACCTCGGGGTCCACCTTCGCATCGCGCATGAACGCCTCGGGCATCAGGTGCCCCGAGGTCGAGTTGACGTCTCCAAAGGCGAAGCTGTGTCCCTTGAGATCGGCGAGTCCCTGGATCGGCGAGCCCGGCTGGGTGATGAAGACGCTGTGGAACTGCTGGTCGCGGTCGCGCTGCACCAGCGGCACCACCGAGGCTCGCGCCGAGGCCTGCACGTAGGTGAAGCCGCCGAGGTACGCCAGGTCGACCTGGTCGTTCACCAGCGCCTCGACCACCGCGGCGTAGTTGGTGGGGATGGTCAGCGTCACTTGCGCCTTGCTTGCCTTGCCGAGGAAATCGACCAGCGGCTGGCTCTCACGCAGCACCTTGCCGGGGTCGGTCGAGGGGATCATCGAGACCCGCAACACGGGAGCCGCAGGCGGGCCAGACTCCCGGCATCCCAGAGTGGTGAGCAGCGCGCAGGTCGCCAAGACGGGGAGGGTTCGCGAGAGGGTCATGGTGGCTTCAAACGGAAAGAGGGTCGTGGTGCTACGCGCGGAGCGGCAATTGCGTTACGCCGCGCGCGGCCACTCCGATGGCTGGGGGCGCTGGCCGCGAAACCAATCAGCGCAGCCCGTCATTTGTCGCGGGTTGCGGAGTTCGAGGGACTGCGCCGCTCGCCGCGAGGGCCAATTCCCCAAGTTTGTAATGGCCCGGCCGCTCCTGGGTCCACTGGGGTGTGCGCCAGGACACCGCTGTGCCGAGATTTCCCAAGAAGGCGTTCCTTCTTTTCCTCCTGGCCGCGGCGCCGGGTGCCTTCTACTTGTTCCGCTTGGATCGCTTCGCCAGCTTGGAAGCCATCAAGGAGAACCAGGCGGCCCTCGCAGCTCTCGCAAAAAGCCACCCGCTTGCAGCAGGCTCGCTCTTCTTCGCCATCTACGTAGCAGTGACAGCAACGTCCCTCCCGGGCGCGTCACTCCTCACCCTGGCTGCCGGGTCGCTGTTCGGACTGCTGGAGGGGACGGCCTTGGTGTCCTTTGCCTCGAGCGCTGGTGCGACCCTGGCGTTTCTCTCTTCCCGCTACCTGCTGCGCGAGGCCGTGCGACGCCGCCTCGGTGAGCGGCTCGCCGAGGTCTCGGCCGGCGTCGAGCGCGATGGAGCGTTCTATCTGCTCTCGCTGCGCCTCGTCCCGTTGGTCCCTTTCTTCGTGGTCAACCTGCTGATGGGCCTGACGACCATGAAGACCAGAACGTTCTACTGGGTCAGCCAGGCGGGCATGCTCTTGGGCACCCTGGTGTTCGTCAATGCAGGTACCCAGCTGGCTCGCGTCGAGTCGATCGGCGGGCTCTTGACCCCTCGGCTCTTCGCCTCGTTTGCGCTCCTCGGCCTCTTCCCCGTAGCTGCAGGCTGGGTGGTCGCGTCCCTTCGGACTCGCCGCGCCCGAGATGCAGGCACCTCCGCAGGCGCCGGGCCAAACGACAAATAGCGCCTCTTGCTCGCCGCCCGCTCGTAATGGTCCCGTCCTCCGCGAGTCTGTTGTCAGTCGAACACCGCGGAGGAGCGAAATGGCCAGGAGCGTTTGGATCGCAGTGGCTGCGGCGCTGGCAGTGTCTGCGCCAAGCGCCCAGGCCGGCGTGGTGCAGAGCTGCAACCCATCCTCGCCAAGCTGCTTCGGTAATGTCTTCGGCCAGAGATCGACCATGACCCCCACCGCTCCGCTGCTGCTCGAAAACGACCCGCATGACCAAGCCCTGCTCGCCCAGGTGCGCCCAGCGGCGTGGAAGAATCCCCTCCCTGCAAATCGCTATGACCTCGTCGTGGTCGGCGCAGGCACCGCAGGACTCGTCTCCGCGCTCGGCGCCGCGGGCCTCGGCGCTCGCGTGGCGATGGTCGAGCGCGCCTTCCTCGGGGGCGACTGCCTGAACCATGGCTGCGTCCCCTCGAAGGGCGTCATCCGGGCCTCCCGTGCGATCTACGACGCCCGTGAAGCCGGGGAGTTTGGCGTGGTG
>JAYWAO010000081.1:0-6714 GCA_043782365.1 Deltaproteobacteria bacterium | reverse complement strand
CACTCCCTCTCGTGCTCCCTCCGCGTCGGCGCTGGCGAGCGCCGACTCCACCTGCGCCCAAGTCAGCCAGCCCCGCACCGGGCGGAGCGAAGAAAGATCTGCCACCATGCCGACGCCGCGGGTTCTGGGGGCAGCATCGAGCTCGACGCCGCACCCGGCCCCGAGCGGCTCTACGCGGTCTTCAGCAGCGCGCCGATCGCCGACGCCAGGTTGAAAGAGGCGGCCGCACTGGTCGCTCGCGGCGGCGCCGTTGCCATCCGCGCGACCTGGGTCCTGCCCCTCCCGTATCCGCAGGCGTCGCTCCTCTTCGAGAAAGGCGAGGCTCCATGATCCCGCTCCACAGGAAGTTGGCGCTGGTTGGCTGCGCCCTCACGTTCGCCCTCTGGAGCGCCGGTGCAGAGGCGGCTACCCGGCGGGTGGCGGTGGTCGTCGGCAGCAATGCCGGCGGACCCACCGAGAAGCCGCTGCGCTACGCCGAGGATGACGCCTCCAAGGTGGCAGAGGTGCTCACCGAGTTGGGCGACGTCCGCACCGGCGACCTCTTCTTGGTGCGAGCCGGCGGCAAGTCAGCAACCCTCGGCGCGCTGGAGCTGGCGGCACGGCGGGTGGCCCTGGCCCGACAGGACCCGCTCGACCGCACGCTGCTCGTCTTCTTCTTCTCCGGCCACTCCGACGGCCAGGCGCTGGAGCTGGGCGGCGACCGGCTCTCCTTCTCCGAGCTGAAGGCGGCGATCGGCGCGGCGAAAGCCGACGTGCGCCTCCTCATTATCGACGGCTGCAAGAGCGGGGCGATCACCCAGTCGAAGGGCGGCGTGCGGGCCGAGCCCTTCGAGATCGACCTCCAGGACCAGCTCGACGCCACCGGCGAGGTGCTCCTCACCTCCAGCGCCGCCGACGAGCTGGCGCTCGAGTCGCGCGAGATCCGCGGCTCGCTCTTCACCCACCACCTGGTTAGCGGCCTGCGCGGCGCCGCCGACTCCTCGGGCGACGGCAGGGTCACGCTCGCCGAAGCGTACCGCTACACCTTCGAGCACACGCTCTCCTCCGCCGCCTCCAGCGGCGCAAGGCAGCACCCCGGCTACGACTACCGCCTCGCGGGCAAGGGCGAGCTGGTCCTCACCGAGGTGGCGCAGCCCTCGGCCGCGCTGGAGCTCCCGGAAGGGATCGAGCGGGCGCTGATCGTCAACGTGCGCCGCGACCAGGTGCTGGCCGAGCTGACGAGCGACAACGTCCGCAGGCTGGCGGTGGCGCCGGGCGAGTACGCCGTGCGCGTCTGGAAGGGCACGCAGGCCTACGCGGCCCGGGTGACGGTGGCTGCTGCGGAGGTGAAGAAGGTGTCGTGGGCCGACCTCGTGTCCGTCCCCTCGGCGCCAATGGCGAGCAAGGGGCCCGAGCGCCAGGACGACGCGTTGCCGGATGGCGTGGAAGGGCTCTCGCTCGAGGGGCGCGCAGAGTTCGGCCGCGGCTACCTCACCGTGGGCGAGCGCTATCAGGTGTTCTACGGACACCACTCCGCCGTCGCTGCGGGCGACTTCCTCTTCGCGCAGGGCAAGGGTCACCTCCCGCTCTCGGAGAGCGACTTCTACCGTCGCGTGGGCCGCGCGGACCTCGCCACGAGCTACGAGGCGCGCAAGACGGGCGCCGCGGTGCTGGGCGCCCTCAGCCTCGGCGCGATGCTTGGCGGCGTCGCCTATGCCTTTCTTGGGAGCGAGGGCTGCAGCCTCCAGCCCTCCGACCCGAACTTCGGCAATGTCTGCGTCACCCAGGCGGCCGCGGACGGGCAGAGCCGCGGCAAGGTGGTCGGGCTCACGATGGTCGGCGGCGCGGTCCTCTTGTTGGGGGGCAGCGTCGTCTGGGCCAACCGGCACCCAGTCGATCTGCCCGGCGCTGCCGCCCTCGCCGACGACTACAACACCCCCTGGTGCGCAAGCTAGGCGGTACGCCGCCAGCGCAGCCGCCCCTGCCCGCGGTGGCGTTCGGCGTAACGCCGCTGTTGGGACCGGGCACCGGCGGGCTCGTAGCGTCCGTCCAGTATTAGTGTCTTACGTTGCGCGGGCTCGAAGAGCCTCGCGCAGGCCGGGTTACCAGCCGCAATGCGGCCTGCCACCTGAACCTGGAGACGGGGCCGCATAGTTGAGTCTTGGGTGGCCTTCTCGACGTCTGGATCACGTCCGACTTCCCGCTCAGCCCTCGACCAGCCGACGGAGCCGCTCGAGCTTCTGATCCCACTGCTGGGAGATCAGCTCGAGGGTCTGGCGCGCGTCGAGCAGCCGTCGAGGCTCGAGCTTCCAGACCTGCTCGCGCCCCAGGCGGACCCCAGGCTGGGGGCTGTTGTAGCTCAGCGATTCTGTCCGCCTGATTTGAATTAAGTGAGCTGCCGAACTGACCGGCATTGGAGTTAGCCCCTTCTAGCCACAATGCCGCTCACTTGACGGGGGCGAGGCACCCGAATCCGGAGCCCCGGCAAATGCCGGGGCTAGAAGTACGGCCGCCCCCTGCGGGGGCTGCGAGTCGACCGGGCGCGTCTGGGCCTCGCCCTGGATGTTTCAGTTGAGCTGCTGCGGGGTTCTTCATTCAGGCTTTTCGCTCGAGGAAGAAGCCCCGGAGGGGCGACCGTTTTTCTAGCCCCGGCATTTGCCGGGGCTCGTGAGTGCGACCCCAAGCCCGCTTGCGGCGCTCCAGAGTTGTCCGGTCGCCCAACCGACCGCGCGCCCGCGTGCCTGCGCGGCGGAGAGCCGTGGACGCGCCGACTCCTGCGCGGTGGGGGCTATTGGTTGTTGCTCCAGCCCTCTATCCAGAGGATGCCGGGGTACTTGGTAAACGAGTAGTGCAGCGTGTAAGCCTGCGCGGCCCTGTAGCTGCCGCACGCGTGGCTGCGGGGGATGACCGTGACCGTGCCGTCTCTCAGTCCGGGCGTGTCGTCGATCCAGTCGCCGGGCTCGGTGCAGACGGCGTCGCCCTGGTTGCGCGCATAGTGGCAGTAGTCAGGGTACTGGTCGTCGACGCTGGAGAAGATCACCGTCGGCCGGAAGGTGGTGCCCGCAGGCGACTGGAGCGTATAGCCCGAGTCCCGGTAGAGCAGCGAGGCGGAGCAGTCGGGCCCTGAGCCTCCGCAGGCCGCGACCGCCAGCGCCGCGACCAGCACGGCAAGCTCTGCGAACCGTGGGCTCATCGCCTGGCCTCCGAGACCTGACCTTGCGGGCAGCTCCCGGCCACTCTGCGCCCGCCGCGGGAGTGAGCGCAACCCGGCCGCACAGCGCAGCGCGGGTGCTTCCCGTGGGCGCGCCGGCAGGAGCGGTCGTGCCGCCGGGCTGTCCCTCGCCCACCGCCGGCTCGCTCCGGTGAATGACAATATCGTTCCGCGTTGCCGCCACGCGAGCGAGCGAGGTAGAGAAAGACGAGGAGGCGACCACATGGCGAGAGTGACGGGGGTTGGGGGCGTGTTCCTCAGGACGCCTTGTCCTGGGACCCTTCGTTGGTCGCCAACCGTACTCGCGGCAGGCAACTCTCTTGCCGAACGGCACCGGATACTTCTCGCGCATGTTGGCCCCCCGGCCCGAACACCCCACCGGGCCAGTGGATCATAGGCGGCCCACGGATATCGGGTCCAAGGGCGCAGATGTGGCTACCGCCGCCGGAGCCAGTATCGACTATGCTGTCCGTGTGCCTACGCTGGTCCTGCTGCTGAAGATCGCTGGCGGTCTTGTCGCCGCCGTCGTCCTGCTCGTCGCGCTCTTCGTCGGCGGGGTGCTGGTCCGCAAGTCCGGTCTCTTCGTGCTGCGCAGCGATCTGGTGAAGTTCGCTGCGGGCCTCTGCCAGGACCCAGAGCTTGCCACCGCGCTCTGCGGTGTCCGGGCCGAACTGATCATCGGCGGCGAGCGCCCGCTGGGCTCGTGGCCGCCGTTCGTCGCGCCCGAAGTGACCCTCTCATCATGGCGGGTCTGGTTCCCGATGAGCGGTTACCGTGAGGCGCGCGTGCGCGGCTTCGCGGCGGTGCGCACGATGCCCGGCGCGGTGGGCGACCGCGTCCTCAAGGTGTCGGAGCAGCCGTGCGAGGGCACCATCCGTTTCGGTTACCGCTTTCACTGGGACGACAACGGGCGGTCAGTGGGACTCGGCTCGGAGCCGGTGGGCAAGACGGTCGTGGTCGGGCGATAGCTCGTGCTCGGCTTGAGCGCTGCTGCTCGCTCGGTGACGCCGCGCTTCGCAGCACCGACCAGCGTCTACGCCTCCACCACCGCCCTCCCGAACGGCCAGAGCGCAAGGCTGGAAACCTTGAACGCCTGGATGCCCAATGGGATGCCGATCACTGTCACGCAGAGCACGAGCCCCGTCGCGAGATGGGCCAGGAACAACCCCCAGCCGAAGAGCACCAGCCAGATGAGGTTGAACACAAGCGAGAGCAGGCCGGTGTCACCGGGCGCGTCGATCACCTTGCTGCCGAAGGGCCAGAGCGTGAATGCGGCCAGCTTGAACGCCTGCACGCCGAAGGGGATGCCGATGATCGTCAGGCAGAGGGCCGCGCCCGAGATCGCGTAGCCGAGAGCGAGCCAGACGCCGCAGAAGAGGAACCAGAGGACATTACCGATTGTGCGCACGGCGGCCACGGTAGTCGTCAGCGCCCCGCGAAGCCAGGGACGGCATGGCGGTCCTTGAGCATGGGGCGCAAGTTTGGTCGCTGAACGCCGCCATGGTCCACTCTGGCCATGATCGAAACCCTGGTCCTCGCCGTCGGCGTCTTCTGCGGCACCTCCCCGCTGCGCACGCAGGAGGTCTCGTCCGCGCCGCTGCTCGGATCACTGCTCGAACCTGCCACCGCCGCCCTCGCGGCCGACGAAACGTCCGACCCTCCCTTGGCACCCGCCGCTCCGACAGCGGGCGGCTGGCACTTCGGTGGCGGGCTCGCTTGGTCGCTGCCGCTGAACACGAGCGTGCGCGAACAACGGCAGACCCTTGCGGTGTCCCTCGACGTGACCCGAGAGTGGGAGCACGGTTTCGCGGGCCTGACGCTGCTCCATGGCGCAAACTTTGGGCTGAACAGCGGCAATCCGACGTCGTGGGGAACACCTTGGGACGCATTCGCGCTGCATGGCGCGTTCATCCCTTGGTCAACGCCTTGGGCCTCGCTCTACGTGGGCGGCGGACTGGGGTTGATGCTCGTCGGCTTCCGCATGACGGACGAGGACTCCAACAACTCTTTCTGGTTCCACTGGAACAACGGGCCTGCGGTGCTCGCCGAAGCGGGTCTGCTCTTTTTCCGCGACAGGCCTTGGGGCCGCGTCGGGCTCGTCGGCCAACTCGTTGTGCCGCTGTTTACCGTCGTGCCTGCATCAGCCCCGCAGCAGCAGCACATCTCGATTGCAACCCTTGGGCTCCGGGCGCAGCTTTGACTTCACTTCGTCCGTCGGCCCACCCCCAAAGCGCGTGCGTCGCCGCACCATTGCGGGGGACGAGACGCACTGTTCTCTTGTCCTGGCTCATTTGCACCCTACTCATCGCGACGACGTCGGCGCGCGGGGGCGAGCCCGCGCCTGTACCCACGACGGTGCGTGGCGGATCCGAGTGGTCCGGCGCGCCGCTGTCACAACGCCCAGCAGCCGAAGACGCAGGCGGCGCAGTCGAGGCGCTGGCCCTCTTACAGCACGCCGCTCACCACGAGCCCGCACCCCTCCTGCGTAGGGCCAATGACGAAGCCACGCTCCCGGTCCATCGAGAGGCTGGTCCGACCGATCACCACGCCGAGTACCGCGCCAGCCACCACGTCGCTCGGCCAGTGCCACCCGCGCTTGATCACCGAAAGGCCGACCAGCGAGGCGGCACCGAACGTCGGCAGCCCGGCCCAGGCGTATTCGCCGGTGATCTTGGTCGTCGAGGAGGGCGAGAAAGAGGACGGTTCGAACGGCGAGGTTTGGACCATCGCCCGGAGTCGGGCGGCCTGTAAAGCTGCACGATAATACTGGGGGCGCGGTGTCCCCAGGATGGGACCTCCACCAAGCCGGTGGCGAGGAAGGCGCCCTGCCTGGGCTGTCACGTCGGTTCGCTCCCAGAACGTGTTCCATTTGGACGAGTAGCGTGAAAAGGCCTTCACCTTCGAATTTGAGTTGAGGTTCAGAGTTCCGGCCAGCGACTGGGCGGATCTGCTGAGCGGAGTTGGATCGTTCAGGAAGGTGCACGTTGCCCTCCTACTTGGCCCTTCCTGCCACTGACCTGTCTGCCAACGCGCATCTGAGAAACGAGATCGGGCGTGCGCGGCTCGCGCCTGGGGATGGGCTGAGGGTGGAGTGGCTCGGAGGCAGGCGGCCCCCCATCTTCGGCGACGGCCTGGACACGGCAGCGAATCTCATCCGCGAGTTAAGCGCCGCGTTCGTTCTCCGTGTCCCACGGGCCTTCGGGAATTCTCTCGAACAGAGAATCCCGCGATTAACAGCGATACCAAGCCCATTCAGCCGATATCTCTGCAGCCGAGACCGCTTGGCTCTGTGTTAACCGCTTCTCTCGCTTCTCGCCCCAATCTGCGTTCGTAGAGCGTGTCGAACGGCTGCACGCTAACCGTTCCCCCGTGTCCTATGGGGTCCCATTCGCTCTCACGAACTCCAGAGAGACGCGCTCGCGGCACCCCGAATCGCCCAACACCCCGCGAACACACGCCACAAACACAAAGGCCCCGCTCCCCTGGGGGAACGAGGCCTGTGTTCACTCCGCGGCCGCCCGACT
>JAYWAO010000080.1:0-18176 GCA_043782365.1 Deltaproteobacteria bacterium | reverse complement strand
CGCGGGCCCGCGGGTGCGGTCCACCAGGCAGCGGTGGGCGCAGAGGTCGCAGGAGGCGTAGTGGGCGCGGGCCTCGGCGGCGCGGGTCCGCAGCTGGGCGGGCGTGAGGCGCAAGTGTGTTACTCGACCTTCCGCAGCTGCCCGCGCGGGAGCACCGCCAGCGCGCCGCCGGAGACGCCGAGGTCCTGCCCGAGCAGGTGCCCCGAGGCCGACGAGGCGAGGAAGAGCGTCGCCGCCACCACGTCGTCCACCTCGGCGATTCGGCGGTTGGGCAGCGTGGGCAGGAGGTCGGCGCCCATCCTCTCCAGCGCCGCACCGGCCATCGGAGTGCGGACCCAGCCCGGCGAGACGGTGTTGACGCGCACCTCGGGCCCGAGCTCCACGGTGAGCGACTGCGCGAGCGCCTGCAGCGCCCCCTTGCTCGCCGCGTAGTGGCCGTGGAACGCCTCGCCGCGCTGGCCTGCGGTGGAGCCGATGAAGACGATCCGCCCCGGCCGCGCCGCCCCGCCCTGTCGCAGCGCGGGGAGCAGATCGCGCACCAGGTAGAAGGCGGAGAACGTATTCACCCGGAACATCTCCTCCAGCGTGTGGGCGGTGATGGAAGCGATCGGGCCGTCGTTCCAGATCCCCGCCGAGTGCACCAGGAGGGACAGGTCTGGGAACGCCGCCAGCGCCGCCCGGGCCAGAAGACCGCAGCCCTGCTCGGCGCCGAGGTCTGCCTTGACCGTCGTGGCCAGCGTGGGAAAGCGGGCGCGGAGCGCTTCGGCGGCGTCCTCGTTGCCGCGGTAGTGGAGCACGACGCGCACGCCCTGCGAGAGCAGCGCCTCGGCGATCCCCTGGCCGATCCCGGAGGAAGCGCCCGTGACGAGCGCTGCCTGGCCGCGGAGGTCTGCGTAGCTGCCGATGGTGGTCTGGGGCATCCGCCCACTGTAACCGCTGGGCGACGTTTCCTCGCTGCTCCTGGTCTTCCTCTGGCAGGTTGCGCCTGTGCTGCCAGCGCTGATCATCTTCCTCGTCACCCTGCCTGATGTGCACGCCGCTGGTGCTGGCGCTGATCGACGGCGCCGAGCTGCCGCAGAGGCCAGGAGGAGGTCAGCCCACCGGCTTGCCGGAAGCCTCTCGTCCGCCTATGTTTCCCGTTGCCACTCCGAGGGTTGCGCGTGATCGCCGCCCTGTCGATTTCCCTGAAATAGCCCCCCGAAGCGCCCGTAACTCCTGCTGTGGACCAAGCCCTCTCGTTCCCGATCCCATTGACCGACGCGACTCCAGCGGCGCGCTCCTGCCCTGCCGACGAGGCAACCTGGGCCCGCGCTGCAGCGGGCGGCGACAAGGCCTCGTTCGGCCGGCTGGTCGAGCGGCACAAGTCCTCTGTCTACGGCCTCTGCTGGCGCCTGCTCGGGCAGCAGGGCGGCAGCGAGGAGGCGCGCGACGCCGCCCAGGAGGCGTTCGTCCGCGCGTACACCAGCATCTCCTCGTTCGACCCGAGGCAGCCCTTCTCCGCGTGGGTGCTCCGCATCGCGCGCAACCACTGCATCGACCTCCTCCGGCGTCGGCGGCCCACCTTGTCGCTCGTTCCCGAGGCGAGGGGCGAGGAAGCAGCGGACCCGGGGGTGGCGCACGACCTCGCCGACCCGTTCGTCAAGTCCGGCGAGGCGGCGGTGCAGGAGCGCGAGGCGCAGCGCGACCTCGACGAGGCGATCGCGGGTCTCCCGGCGCGCTACCGCGAGGTGATCGCGCTTTACCACGTGCAGCACAGGAGCTACGCCGAGATCGCCGAGACGCTCGACGTCCCGATGGGCACCGTGATGACCTGGCTGCACCGCGCCCGCAAGGAGCTCAAGGCCCGGCTCTCGGAGCACCTCTCATGAGCGGTCAAGACCTCCAGCTCGCGCCCGGCGCGCTCCACCTCGACGACGCCCGGCTCCAGGGCCTCGCCGACGGCTCGCTGCGCGGGCCCGAAGGGCTCGCCGCCCGCGAGCACTGCGACCGCTGCTCCGACTGCGCCGCTGAGGTGCAGGGCTACGCGGCGCTCCACCTGTCTCTCTGCGGGCTGCGCGACCCCGCGCCGCCGCCCGACTTCACCCTCCAGGTCCTCCTGCTCGCCGAGGAGCGCGAGCGGCAGCTCGAGGCGCGCCGTCACATCCGGCTCGCAGCCATCCCCGCCGCGCTGGTGGCGGTGGTCGCGGTGGTCGGTTGGGCGACCTCCATGCGTCCCGGGCAGCGGATCGACCAGCTGGTGCAGTCGGTGACCGTGCTGCGCGAGGTGTACGAGCTGGTCGGCCCGGTGGTGTACGCGGCGCAGGTCCCGCTCGCCCTCGGCGCCATCTGCGCGGTGGCCTTCATCGGCATGCTCCTGCGCGGCGCGCTCCGGCGGGGAGACGAGGCGACCACGCGATGATCGCCTTCGCCCTGCTCGCTGCCGGCCTCACCGGCGTCTTCGGCTCCGCGGCGCGCGACGTCTCGGGGCTCTTCGACCGGACGGCGCAGAGGCAGCTGATCAAGGCAGCGCTCGAGCAGGTGCTGCAGATCGAGGTGAGCCGCGCGGCCGAAGGCTCGCCGGCCGCCCAAGGCGAGGCTCCAGCGGACGACTCCGAGGACAGCGACCCCGACGCCGAGCTCAAGGGTAGCAAGGATCTCGTGGTCGCCCCTGCTGCGCCCGTGCCGCCGGTGCCGCCGGTTCCTCCAGTGCCCGAGATCGCGCCCGTACCCCCGGTTCCTCCCGTACCGCCGGTCCCTCCGCTGCCCCGCCTGCACGGGTCGCTCGCAGGCCTCCCCTCCATCGAGGACCTCGGCCCCGAGGTCTTCACCGAGCACGCCCAAAATGTGCCCGCGGTCGAAGTGCTCCACCGCATCGCGCACACCGCCGGCTGGTCGCTCACCCTGGTGGGCGTAGGCCGCGACACCATCGACGTGGACTTCGATCACGCCACTCCGCGCGACGCGCTCTCCGAGGTGCTGCGTCGCGCCCGCTGCATGGGCGTGTTGCGCGACAGCCACCTCGTGGTGGTGCCCGTCTCGGACGAGCGGGGCACCGGCCTGATCATCGAGCAGGCCGGCTCGAGCCGCCGCGGCAACCGGGGCAAGCGCGCCGGACAGGAAGGCGGCTCCAAGAGCAGCGGCGACATGGTCAAGGTCTTCCAGGGCGACCTCGTCGTCCCCTCGGGCACCGTGCTGCGCGGCGACGCCGTCGCCATCTGGGGCTCGGTCGTCGTCCAGCCCGGCGCGGTGGTGCAGGGCTCGGTGGCGGCGATCGGCGGCAGCGTCGAGGTGGAGCCCGGCGGCGTGGTGCTCGGCGACGCGGTGGCGCTCCTCGGCGAGAACGAGGTCTCGCGCGGCGGGCAGGTGCTCGGCGAGCACGTGCAGATCGGCGTCGGCAAGCTCTTCCACAAGGTCCCCCAGCGGCGCTCCATCGGCCTCACCCGCCTCGGGCCCTTCGGGCTCTTCCCCACGCTGGCGCTCTTCGCGCTGGTCTACCTGCTCGGCCTGGGCGCCCTGCGGCTCTCTCCGGAGCGGGTCCGCGCGGTCGGCGCGGTGGTGGCGCACAACCCGCTGCGGTCGTTCCTGGTGGGCTTCCTCTGTTGGATGCTGCTCTTCCCGATGCTGGTGTTGCTCTTGATCTCGGTGGTCGGGATCCCGCTCCTGCCGCTCCTGCCGCTGGGCCTCTTCCTCTCGGCGGCGCTGGGCCTCGCGGCGCTGGCGCTGCGGGTGGGCGAGCGGCTCCCCGCCGGGCCGGGCAACATCTTCGTGCCCCCGGCCGCGCTGGGGATGGGCCTGGGCGCGCTGCTGCTCGTCTCGCTGGTGCCCTGGCTGGGCACGCCCCTCTTGATGCTGCTGCAGTTCGTGGCGCTCGGCGCGGCGGTCTCGTCGCGGTATGGCAAGGCGCTGCCGCCGCACTAGCCGCCTCTGCGACCGGCCTCGCGCGCCGATTCTCGCGGCCTCTCCGTGGGTTTTCTGGAGGAGCGACCACCCTTCCCGTACACTCAACGTCCATGCACCCCGCCCTGCGCACGCTGGTGTCGTTCTCCGGGCCCGCGGGCGCGCTGCTGCTGGCGAGCTGCACCGGAAGCGCGCAGCCGCCGCCTGCCGTGGCCCAGACCGCTACCGGCGACCGCCCGGCCGCGCCCAAGCCGGAGCCCACGCGCTCCGACCCCGCCTGCCTCGGCCCGCTCGAGGCGCCGCTCAAGCTGCGCGCCGCCACGGGCACGCTCGTCCTCGGCGTGCTGGCGGGCCTGAAGGACAGCGACGACGACAACCTCGCCCACCTGAAATCGCTCGCGGCCGAGCTGCAGCGGCGCGGCGCGGAGGCGCTGGTGGCCAACGGCGACCTCGGCGACACCGTCGAGGCGCAGGTGGCGCTGCTCTCCGCGCTGTCCGCGACCGGCCTGCCCCTCCTGGTGGAGCCGGGCAACCGCGAGCTGCGCGCCGACCTCGACGCCGCCGAAGCCGAGATCCGCCGGCGCGGCGGCAAGCTCACCGACCTCTCGCACACCCGCCTGGTCGATCTGGGCGACGCCCTGCTGGTGGGCCTCCCCGGCGGGTTCGAGCGCAAGCAGGTGCGCAACGAGGGCGCTTGCCTCTATGTCCAGCGCGACCTCGACTTGCTCGCGGGCCTGCTCGACAGGCTGCCGCCCGGCGCGGTGCCCACCATCCTGGTCGCGCCTGCGCCGCCGCGGGGCGAGGGTCCGCGGGCGCTCGACTTCAGCGAAGGGCTGAACCTGGGAGACGCGCGCCTCGGCCCGCTCCTGGCCGCGCAGCGCGCCCAGTTCGGGCTCTTCGGGCAGGTCTGGGAGTCTGGCGGGCGCGCCCTGGACGGCGCTGGCAAGCCGCTCGCTGCAGGCGCGTCCTCCGCGCAGCTCTACCTGAACCCGGGCGCGGCCGACCGCACCGCCTGGCCGATGTCCGACGGCAGCACCGCCAACGGCCTCGCCGCGCTCTTCACCTTGCGCGGCCGGGTGGCGACGTTCGAGGTCGTCCGCGCGCCGGCCCCCGTGAGGAGTCCATGAAGAATCCCAAGCTGGGCGACATCCTGCTGCGCCGCGGTTACATCGACACGAGCAAGCTCGACGCCGCGCTCGCCGACCAGCAGGCCTTCGGCGGCAAGCTCGGCCGCACGCTGGTGGATCTGGGCTACATCAACGAGCAGCAGCTCGTCACCGCGCTCGCCGAGCAGCTCGGGCTCTCGACCATCGACCTGGAGCACGACGAGCTCGATCCGGAGGCGTTCACCACTCTGGGCGTCGACTCCTGCGAGCGCTACGGCGTGATCCCGGTGAAGCTCGATCGCGCGGCCAGCCTGCTCTGGATCGCCTGCGCCGAGCCCGACCGCGCGATGCTGCAGGAGGTGGCGCAGGTCGCGCAGCTGACGCTCGAGCCGATGCTCGCGCCGATGAGCGCGATCGACAAAGCGGTGCGCCGTTACTACTACGGCGAGACGACCAAGCCCAAGACGCGGCTCGGCGAGCCGATGTCCGCAATCCCGCTCGACCCCGGCGTGGTGAACCGGCCGACGCTCGCGAAGCCCGTGCCCAAGCCGGGCCCGAAGAGCGCGCCGGTCGCCAAGACCACGCCGCAGAGGACCGCGCTGGTGGCCCCGCCGGCCCCAGTCGTCCAGGCCGAGCCGGCGCCGGAGGCCGCGATGGAGTCGGTGGACCTCGAGCCCGAGGTCGAGGCCCCGCCGCCCGTGCTGACTGGGATCGCGCCGCAGCCCGACCTGGCGCAGAGCGAGGTCGCCGAGCTCAAAGATCTATTGATCCGCCTGGAGAAGACCGTCTCGGCCCAGGGGCGCGCCTTCCGCGCCCTGGTGGAGCTGCTGCAGGACAAGGGTGTGGTCCGCCGCGGCGAGCTCGGCGCGCGGACCAGCAAGAAGTAGCACCCGCGCTGCCCATCGGCAGGAGCGCACCCGGCCCGGCGAGTAATACACCTACACGAAGCTCATGCCGTCGTACCCCGGGCCCTGGCCGCTGAGGACCGCCTGCGTGGCGCTCTTGCGCTGCTCGGTCAGGTCGCTGACCAGCTCGAGGATCTGCGGGTGGGTGAGGATCAGCTCCTGGAAGTTCTCCCGCGGCAGCTTGAGCACGATGGTGTTCGAGAGCGTGGTCACCGTGGCCGTCGCGGGCTTGCGGGTGAGCAGCGACATCTCGCCGAAGACGTCGCCCTCCTTCAGCCTGGCCAGCTCGATGTCCTTCTCGTCCACCGCCTTGACCACCTTGACGGCGCCGTGGAGCACCACGTAGAGGCCGTCGCTGTTCTTGCCCTGCGTGATCAGGACCTCGCCAGCAGCGGCCTGGCGCATCTTGAAGCGCTCGACCACCGCCCTGCGCTCGCCCGAGTCGAAGTCCTTGAACATCGGCGAGATGGTCATCACGTTGTTGAGCAGGCGCTGCCGGTAGAAGTTCTTCAGCGAGGTGGCGACGTTCGGGTGCTGCTCGACCAGCTCGCGCAGGACGGTGTCGGTGATCTCGAGCAGCTCGACGTCGTCCACCGCGGCGACGTTGGCCGTGCGCGGCGCTCCAGAGAGCAGCGCCATCTCGCCGAAGAACGCGCCCTCGGAGAGCTGCGCCAGCTCCACCTCGCTGCCGTCGGGGCGCTGCTTGAAGACGCGGACCTTGCCCTCGACGATGACGAAGAACGAGCGGCCCGGATCGCCCTCCTTGAGGATCAGCTCGCCCGGACCCCAGCGGCGGTAGTCGAGCTTGTTCACCAGCGAGACGAAGGCGATCTGCGACAGGTCGTCGAAGAGCGGCACCTTCGCCGGCAGCTTGTGCGCGGGCGCGGGCGGCGCTGGCGGCGGCGGCGGCGAGAACACGATCGGCTTGGTGGTGGGCGCGCCGATGTCGGCGAACGCCTCGTCGAGGTCGTTGTTCTGCAGCGCCGACGGCGGCGCGTGAACGGGCGCGGGCGGCGGCGCCGGAGGCACCAGCGGCCTCGAAGGCTTCGGTGGCGGCAGGGGCTCCAGCTCCTGGTCGCTGGAGATCGAAAGCAGCTCGATCTCCTCCTCGGCGTCAGAGGGGAGCAGATCGGCGATCGGCTGCGGCGGGCCCTGCAGGTGCGGCGCCGCCCTCTGCGCAGGGGGCTGCGCTGGCCTCGCCTCAGGCTTGGGCGCGGGGGCGGGCGGGGCCAGATCGAGATCGAGCTCGATCTCCTCTAGCGCCGGCGCGGGCCGGGGGAGCGCCGGCGCCGGACGGCGCGCAGGCGGCGGCGCGGCCTCTTCGACGATCGCGTCATCGGGGAGCTCGAGCACCTCGTCGAGCTCCGCTTCGGCCAGCTCGGGCTCGAGGTCGATCGACACGGCGGGAGGCGCGGTTGGCCTCGCGCGCACCTGCGGCGTCTGCGGCTTCGGCGCGGGCCTGGCCGGCTCGGGCGCCTTGCGGACGGAGGGGCCGTCCCGCTCGATCAGGCCCTCCATCGAGTGGTCGGAGGTGTCGAGGTCGAGCGACTCCTCCTCGGCGGAGAGGTCGAAGGAGCCGCGCTGCATCGGGGGCGGCGCGATGGCGCGGGCCGAGACGACTCCGCGCTGCGCGACCTTGGGCGGCGTGTACACCGGCGCGATGGGCGCCTTGATCCCGGCGCGGATCGCCTTGGGGGCTTCGTCGAGCTCGAGCGGCTCGTCGTCGGACGGCGCCGGCGCGTGGCCGCGGTGGGAGCCCTCCAGCATCGAGGAGATGTCGGCCGCGACCTTCTCGCCCTCGGCCAGCTCGAGCGCGCTGGTGGCCCGCGCGCCGGACCCGATCGCCTTCGGCGCCCTGAGGCCGGCCGCTTCCAGCGTGGGCTTGCCCATCCGCCGGTTGTTCATGTCGGCCAGCTCGCGCTGCGCCAGCTCGTTCTTCGGGTCGATCTCCAGCAGCACCTTCACCGCGCCGATCGCCTTGATCAGCTGCCCCTCGTCGGAGAAGTGCTTGGCGGCGATCTGGTAGCAAGTGACCGCCTTCTCCTCGATGTGGAGGCGGCGGTAGGTGTCGCCGAGCTTGAGCCGGTGCTGCATGTCCTTCGGCTCGGCCCTCACCAGCTGCTCGAGGACCTCGGCAGCCTTGTCGTGCTTCTGCTTGCGCAAGTACTCGGCGACTTCGTCCTTGAGCTTGCGGATGTCGAGGTGGGGGCTTGCCATCGGTCGCAGGTTACCTCGCCCCAGCGGGGGCTGTCTCTTTATTGGCGGCGCAGGCGGCGCGGACCCGCCGCTCTGGGTCGGCCGAGAGCGCGGCGCGGAGCGGCGCCGAGGCGGCGTCTGAGAGGGACGCCAGCAGGGTGCAGGCGGCCGCGCGCTCTGCCCCGGCGGCGCTCCAGAGTTCACGCCGGGCGGCCTCCACCGGTGGCTGGGCAGGCAGCGCGGGCGCAGCCGAAGCAGGCGGGTCGGCCACTCGGGGCGTGGCCTGGGCCGCGGCGGCGAGCGCCGGGTCGGGGTCTTCCGCCAGCAGCGCGGCCTCGCGCTTCGCCTCCTTCACTCCCAGCGCCAACAGGGAACGCAGCGCCTGGACGAGCAGCTCGCGGGCCCTTGCCGGGGCCGGCTCGCCGCGCAGGAGGGCCGCCAGCCGCTCGGTGGCCCCCTCGCGGAGCGCCTGCTCGTTCGATCGGTCGCCGATCAACTTCATCAAGCGCGCGTACTTCTCGGCCTGCAGCTCGGCGGCCGCGCCACCTTGGTCTGCTGCCCCCGCCTGAGGCTGCAAAGGTGGGATCTTGGGAGCCGCCGCTGCTGCCGCGGCTGCGACCGTCTGCGCCGCCAACTCCTTCTGGCGGGCGGCCCGCTGCGCCCTCACCAGCGCGAGCAGCGCAGGCGCGGCCCGCCTTGCGTCGAGCAGCCCGACTGCCTCTGCAGCCCGCTCGGAGAGGCCGGCGGCCCCCGCGCTGGCGAGCCTGCCCAGGGCCACGGCGGCGGCCGCGCCGAGCGGCTCCGCGCGCGCCTGCAGCAGCGCCTCCAGGAGCGCGGCAGCCTGACTGGCCGCCTCTAACGTGAGCGGACCCTTCGCCGGAACCACCTTCGCGAGCGCGTCCCCGAGCGGCCCTGGAGGGCAACCACGGGCGAGCAGCGCTGCGGCGCGCGGCTCGGCCGCCCTCACCGCGAGCGCGCAGAGGCTCGCGCCGGCCTCGGGAACGGCGAGGGCCAGCGCGGCCGCGGCGGGCACCGCCTGGTCTCCAGCGAGGGCTGCCTGCTGCTCCAGCGCAGCCGCCGCCCCACGGCACGCCTCCGGTCCGAGCTCGGCGAGCGCGCGCGCCGCGGCGGCGGCGATCACCGGCACCTCGTCGCCCGCCAGCAGTCCCAGCCGGCCTGCGGCCTTTTGAGCTCCCGCGCGCCCGAGCCCGAGCGCAGCGGCGGCCACCACAGCGCCGTCCTCGTCGTCGAGCAGCCCCTCGAGCAGCGCGACGTCCTGCTCGCGCCCCAGCAGCCCGAGCTCTCCCGCGGCCCACGCCCGCTGCGCCGAGTTGCTGCGCTCCAGCCGCTCTAGCGCCCTGGTCCGCCGCGCCTCCTCGGCGCGCGCGAAGAGCGTCTCGGGCCTCACGCCGCAGCCGAGCAGCGCCGCCGACACCGCCGCCCGCGCGGCGATCCCTCCCCGGTTGAAGGCGCCTTGCAGATACGCGATGGGCCTGGGCCCGCACCGCTTCCCCAGCGCCCGCGCGGCAGCGGCCCGCAGGTGGTCATCCGCGTCGCCCAGGAGCACCGAGAGCGCGTCGTCGGCGAGCGAGCCACGGTCGGCGCCGCTGGTGTGGGAAGCGGGCGGCGCGTCGCCCAGCGCCTCCACCACCGCGAGCTTTACTTGCAGCGAGGTGTCGCGGCTCGAGCGCTCGAGCGCGGCCCAGAGCTCGTCGTCCCCTGGCCTCGCCAGCGCCGCGAGCGCGCGGACCGCCTCGGCCCGCTCCTTGGCCACCTTCGACTCGAGACGCAGGAGCTGCGCCTCGCGATCCTTGTTCCCGCAGCCCGTCGCCAGCGCGGCGCACACCGCCAGCGCGCAGAGCGCAGCGCCCGGAGAGCTCCACCGGGAACCCGCGCCGCGCGCCGTGCTCACCGCTTCTTCCCGCCCCGCTTGTCGTGCCGGCCGACCGGCTTCGGCGGCCCGTGCCCGTGGCGGCGCGCGGGCAGCGAGACCAGCTTGGGTCCGCCCTCCGCGGTGGCCTTCTTGCCGGCCTGGCCAGCGAGCATCTGCACCTCGTCCCGCTTCAGCTCGCGCAGCTCGCCGGGCCGCAGGCCCTCGACGTCGATGCCGCCGTAGTCGGCGCGGAACAGCTTGAGCACCGGCGCGCCCGCGGCCTCCATCAGGCGCTTGACGAGGTGCTGCCGGCCCTCGGCGACCACCACGCGGATCCAGGTGTTCTTCGGGGTCTGCGAGTGGAGCGAAGCCTCGAGCGCCTTCGCGCGCCCGTCCTCCAGCCGCATGCCCTTGGTGAGCTTGGAGATGATCTCGCTCGCCGCCGCCACGTTGAGGTGGCCGTGCACCTTGGCGAGGTAGGTGCGCCGCACGCCGAAGCGCGGGTGCATCAGCTGGTGCGCGAGGTCGCCGTCATTGGTGATCAAGAGCGCGCCCTCGACGTCGTAGTCGAGCCTTCCCACCGGGTAGACGCGCTCCGCCACCGCCTTGAGGTACTGCGCGATGGTCGGCCGCTCCTCGGGGTCGGAGAGCGTGGTCACGCAGCCCGCGGGCTTGTAGAGCACGTACCAGACCTTGTCCTGCGGCTCTGCGATGCGCTTGCCGTCCACGCTGACCAGGTCCACCTCCGGGTCGGCCTTGGTGCCCAGCTCGGTGACCTTCTTGCCGTTGAGCGAGACGCGCCCCTCCGCGATCAGCGTCTCGGCCTTGCGGCGCGAGGCGATGCCAGCGTGGGCGAGGATCTTCTGTAGACGTTCTTGCATCACACACCTGCCTTCGGGGCTGCTGCTGCTTGGTCGGTAACTGCTTCGGTAATGGGCGGCGGCGCGCTGGGCCCAACGCCCGCGTCGGGCGGCTTCGGCGGGTCGAGCACCGCGGCCACCACCTTGTGCTGCTCCTCGGCGTGGCCCATCGCCTTCTCCAGCTGCTCGAGCGCGGCGTCGGACTCGACCAGCGCGGCCTGCTGCTTCGCCTCCACCGCAGGGTCGTGCGCCAGCTCGGTGAGGCCCGCGACCGCCGGGACGCCAGCTGCGGGGTGCTCCTCTTCGACGATCTTCCGGCTCTCCTCGGAGAGCTCCTGGAACTCGCGCAGCGTCGGAAGCTGCGTCAGGTCGCGCAAGTTGAACAGCTCGAGGAACTCCTTGGTGGTGCCATAGATCAGCGGCCGTCCGGGCTCATCCTTCTTGCCGAGGATGCGCACCAGCTTGCGCTCCAGCAGGGCCTTGGTGACCGCGCCGCAGTCGACGCCGCGCAGGTCCTCCATCTCGGGCCTGGTGATCGGCTGGCGGTAGGCGATGATCGCCAGCGCCTCCAGCGCGGCGCGGGTCAGCCTCATCGGCTTCACCTGCAGCATCCGCCGCACGTAGGCGCCCACCTGCGGCTCGGTGCGCAGCTGCCAGCGGCCGCCGAGATCGGCGACGACCACGCCGCCGGTGCGCTCCGTGTACGCCTTGGTGAGCCCGGCGACGCCCGCCTCGACCTGGTCCCTGGTGAACTGGGTCGCGTCCATCATCTGCGACACGTCGAGCGGCTTCTCGGCGGAGAAGAGGATCGCCTCCAAGACCTGCTGGACGCGCTGCGGGCTGGCGAAGCGCGCGGCCTCGGCGAGCAGCTTGAGGTCGTCGAGCGCGGCGTCCTGCAGCTCCTGCTCGTCGCTCTTGCGCTGGCCGTCGGGCCCTGGGCCGGCCACCGCTTCGGGCGCGGGCTTTCCGGCCAGCGCGAGCGCGGCGGCGTTGGGGAACAGCGAGCCGGTGGCGTCGTCCTTCACTGGAGCACCCTCCCCTTCCAGCGCGGCCGGCGCGGCCTGCGCCGCCGCGGCCCCTGCGGTGGCAACTCCAGCGTCGGCGCGCTCCGCCGGCTTCTCGGGCTCATCGCTACCCTCGGTAGTCAACGGACACTCCTTCCGCCCCGGCCGCCAAGAGCGCGTCGGTGCGCGAGAGGTAGATCTCGCCGTACGGATCCGGCTGGTGCACGCGGATCAGCTTGAGCCTGGTCATCTCCAGCACGGCCAGGAAGGTCGGCACGATGCGGTGCTTGTCGCCCGCCGCGACCAGGTCTTCGAAGAGCGAGGTGAAGGTCACGCGGAGCCCCTCGCGGAGCCGGTCGGTGATGGTGGCGATGCGGTCGCCGATCGAGAGACGCTCCATGAAGACCTCGTGAGCGATCTCGATCTTGCGGTCCTTGAGCAGCTTCGCGAAGAGCTCGATCAGCCGGTACACCGAGAGCTCGGGCGACTTCAGCCACGCCACCTCGTCCGGCGACAGCGGCAGCTCTTCGCGCGCGCGCCGGGTGAACGAGTCGCGGCCGAGCATCGGCAGCCGGCTGATCAGCTTCGCGGCGTCCTTGTACTTCTGGAACTCGAGCAGCCGGCGGACCAGCTCTTCGCGCGGGTCGGGGCCGGGCTCTCCGTCGGGGACGTCAGCCACCTGCTCGCGCGGGAGCAGCATCTTCGACTTGATGTGGGCGAGCGTCGCCGCCATCAAGAGGTACTCGCCGGCCAGGTCGATGTTCATCAGCCGGGCGACTTCGATAAATTCAATATATCGGTCGGTCACCCAGGAGATCGGGATGTCGAAGATGTCGAGCTTGTGCTCCTGGATCAGCGACAGCAGGAGGTCGAGCGGGCCCTCGAACTGCGGGAGCCGGAGCACCAGCGCCTCGGCGCCCTGCGGGACTTCGAGCTTCTCGCCGTCGACGACGAGCGAGCCCTGCGCCGGGCCCTGCGGGGGGATGGCCGCAGACGCGTCCGCGGCGGGCGCGGCCACCCGCGCCGACTCCGCGGCAGCCCCGACAACGGCCGCGGGCGCGGGAGCCCGCTCGGGTGAGTCGGTAACCGAATCCTTTGAAGGGTCTGCGGCCACGGCTGCTAGCCCAACGACATCGCGGCGCGGACCTGCTCCATCGTCTTCTCGGCCACCAGGCTGGCCTTGCGGGTGCCGAGCTGCACCAGCTCGTCGATGCGGGCCGGGTTGCGGTCGAGCTCGGCGCGGCGCGCGCGGTGCTGCTCGAGCGCAGGGAGCAGGCTCGTCAAGAGCAGCTTCTTGCAGTCGACGCAGCCGATGCCCGCGCTGCGGCACTCGGTCTCGACGCGCGCGATCGTCTCCGGGGGGCTGTAGGCGCGGTGGAGGTAGTAGATCGCGCACACCTCCGGGTGGCCCGGGTCGGTGCGCCGCACGCGCGCCGGATCGGTCACTGCCACCATGATGCGCTTGCGCGCCGACTCGGGGTCCTCGCCCAGCTCGATGGCGTTGTGGTAGCTCTTGGACATCTTCCGCCCGTCGAGCCCGAGGATCTTCGGCACCTCGGTGAGGTACGCGGCCGGCTCGACCAGCACCGGCTTGCCCTTGCCGTAGAGGTGGTTGAAGCGCCGCACCAGCTCGCGGGCGAGCTCCAAGTGTGACACTTGATCCTGGCCCACCGGGACGGCGTCGGCGCCGTAGATGGCGACGTCGGCGGTCTGCAGCACGGGGTAGCCGAGGAAGCCAAGGGTGGCGAGGTCCTTCTCGCGCAGCTGCTCCTGCTGCTCCTTGAAGGTGGGCACGCGCTCCAGCCAGCCGAGCGGGGCGATCATCGAGAGCAGCAGGTAGAGCTCCGCGTGCTGCTTGACGCGGCTCTGGACGAAGAGCGTGACCTTCTCCGGATCGAGCCCGCAGGCGATCCAGTCGGCGAACATGTCGCGGGTGGCGGCCTCGATCTTCGAGGGGTCGCCGTAGTCGGTGGTGAGGGCGTGCCAGTCGGCCGAGAAGAAGAAGCACTCGGCCTTCTGCGAGAGGGCGATCCAGTTCTTGATCGCGCCCTGGAAGTGGCCGAGGTGGAGCTTCCCCGTGGGGCGCATCCCCGAGACGATCCGCTTGGGCTCGCGGCGGGCGGCGGGAGCGGCAGGCGGCGTGGGCGCGCCAGTGGATTCGGGCATGAAAGACTCCGGGCGGCTCACGCCGCGCGTTGGAAAAAGGAAGGGTTTATAGCGGGTGTGAGGCGCGGGGACAAGCACCTGTCCGCGCACGTGTCCGCGCACGGGCCCGCGGCCAGCGCCGCGTCCCCCGGCAACTGCCGATGAGGAGTCCGGGAGCGGAGGGGGCTAGCAGGGGCGACGCTGAAGCCGCCGGTCAGGCTCTGCCTCTGAACCAGTCGCCCCTACGCGCGCGGGTGCCGCGCGAGGATCACCTTCATCCGCTCGCGATCCACGTGCGTGTAGATCTGCGTGGTGGTGATGTCCGCGTGCCCGAGCATCGCCTGCACCGCGCGCAGGTCGGCGCCGCGCTCGAGCAGGTGCGTCGCGAAGGAGTGGCGCAGCGTGTGCGGCGTCACCCGCGCGGTGATCCCCGCGCCGCGCGCATACCGCGCGAGCAGCTTCCAAAACCCCTGCCGCGTCATCTTGGTGCCGCGCGGCGTGATGAACAGATCCCGGCTTTGCCGCGCGCCCAGCATCTGCGGCCGCGACTCTTGGAGGTAGTACGCGAGCGCCTCCTGCGCGCGCTCACCCACCGGCACCACGCGCTCCTTCGAGCCCTTGCCCCGCACCCGCAAGAGGCCCGTGCGCAGATCGACCGCGGCCATCGGCAGCGCCACCAGCTCGCTCACGCGCAGGCCGCTCGCGTAGAGCAGCTCCAGCATCGCCTTGTCGCGCGCGCCGGGCGCGCTCTTGGCGTCCGGCGTCTCGAGCAGCCGATCCACCTCGATGACGCCGAGGAAGTTGGGCAGCGGCCGCTCTCCGCGCGTGGCCTCGACCTGGGCGGCGGGATCGGCAGCCGACAACCCCTCCGCGGCGGCGAACTTGTGCAGTCCGCGCAGCGCCGCGAGGTGCCGCGCCTGGCTCGCCCGCGAGAGCCCGCGCTCTTGAAGGGCGCCGAGGTGGCGCACGACGGTGGGCTCGGTGACGTCGGCCATCGACTGGTGGCCGTCCTCGCGCAGCCACCCGAGGTACTCGACGAGATCGCGCGCGTACGCATCCAGCGTGGCCGGGAGCAGCCCACGCTCGACACGCAGGTGGGACAGGTAGAGGTCGAGCGCCTGGTCGAGCGCGTCGGGAGCGCGCTGGGGCTGGGCGGGCACGTCGGGAGCGGGCTGCGCTGGCGGTGGCGCGGAGCGGCGCGGCGGCGGCGGGAGCGAGGTGCGCTGCACCGCAGGCGCAGCCTCGGGGACCTGTACGTGCACCAAGCCTCCGGTGTGCGGCGAGCGGGTGATCACAGCAGACCCTCGACGGAGCCCTTGCCCTCGCGCAGCACGATCGGCGTGGGCCCCGTCAAGTCGAGCACGGTGGACGGCTCGTTGAGCGTGGCGCCGCCGTCGAGGATGAGGTCGATCAGGTGCCCCAGCTGCTGCTGCACCTCGTCTGCGTCGAAGGGCTCTTCGTGCTCGGGCAGCGCGGCGCTGGTGGTCGCAAGCGGCCGGCCGAGCGCGTGCACCAGGGCCTGGGCCACCGGCGCGTCGGGCACGCGGATGCCCACCGAGCGCTGCTTGGTGAGCGCGGTGCGGGGCACCTCGCGGGTGGCGTTGAGCACGAAGGTGTAGGGGCCCGGCGCGAGGCGCTTCAAGATTCGATAAGTCTCGTTGCCGACGATCGCCCAGCGCGCCACGTCGGCGAGGTCGGCGCAGAGGATGCTGAACGGCTTCTTGTCGTCGCGCCGCTTGAACGAGGCCATCCGCTCGACGGCCTTGCGCTGGGTGAAGTCGCAGCCGATCGCGAAGTACGTGTCCGTCGGGTAGGCGACGATGCCGCCCGCCTCCAGCAACGCCACCGCGCGCTGGATGTGGCGCGGCTGCGGGTAGCGGGGATCGACCTCCTGGATGGGCGCGTGCTTGGACACAGGGGGCATCATCGTGCCGGAAGGCCGTTTGGAGAAGTATTCAGCCGCGGCGAAGCGCAGCGTCCGAAAAGTTGCAAAGCCGCTACACAGGCAGCCGGTCGATCGCCTCCTGCACCGCGCGCTCCACCTCGGCCATCCGCGCGTCCGAGGTCAGCTTCCCGCCGCCCGCGCGCTCGTCGCTCAGGTAGAAGGCGTCGGTGGCCCGGTTGCCCTCGGTGGCCACCCGCGCCAGCCCGATCGACACGCCCGCCTCCCGCAGCGCCTCGGCGATCGCGAAGAGCAGGCCGGGACGGTCCTGCGCCATCACGTCGAGCACGGTAAAGCCGCGCGACGAGACGTTGTCGGTGCGCAGCTTGGTGCGGACCGCCGGCTGCGCGCTCCCGAAGGCCGCGCGCCGCAGCTTGCGGTTGACCAGCTTGCCGGGGTCGTCGGCGCCCGAGAGCAGCTTGAGCAGGTCGGCCTTGGCGTTCTCCCAGCGGCCCTGCGCGGGCGCGCCGCCGCCGGGCTCGCGCACCACGAAACGGTCGAGCGCGACGCCGCCCGCAAGTGTATGCGCCTCGGCGGCGAGCACGTCGATGCCCGAAGCCGCGAGCGCGGCCGCGAAGAGCGCCAGCAGGCCGGGCCGGTCAGGCGCGAGCAGCGTCAGCTCCGCCTCACCCGAGGCCGGCCGGCGCAGCTCGGAGGCAAACCCGGAGCGGCGCGCCTGCAGCCAGAGCTCGAGGTGACGGGCGGCGTCGTCGGGCCGCACGGTGGCGAGGTAACGCTCGGGCGCCGCGTTGACGAACTCGTGCGCGAGCTGCACCGGGCCTCCGGGCTGCGGCGCGCCGGGGCTGCGCGGTCTCCCCGGCAGCGGCGGCTCACCCTGCGCCTGCAGCCGGGGCGCGAGCTGCGCGGCGAGGTGCTCGCGGCGGGCCTCCAGCACCTTCTCGTGGGACGGGGCCTCTGCGTCATGGGTGAGCAGCGCCACGCGGGCCCGCTCGTAGAGCGTGCGCAGCAGGCCGGCCTTCCACGCATTCCAGTTCTCCGCCGAGACCGAGGCCATGTCGGCGTAGGTGAGCAGGTACATCATCTCCAGCCGCTCGACGGTGCCGCAGGAGCGGGCGAACTCGGCGATCAGCTCGGGGTCCTCGAGGTCGCGCCGCTGCGAGATCAGGCTCATCGTCAAATGCTCGCCGACGAGCCAGCCCATCTCCGCGGCGTCATTGGGGTCGAGCCCGGAGCGGGCCGCGTAGGCAAAGGCCATCTCCGCGCCGCGCCGCGAGTGGTCGCCGCCCAGCCCCTTGCCCAGATCGTGGAAGAGCAGGCCCAGCATGAGCGGGAGCGGCCGCTGCAGCGCGCGGATGATGCGGGTGAGCTCGGGCTCCTCTTCTTGCAGCACGTTCGCCCGCAGCCGGCAGAGCCGCTGGACGGCGAAGACGGTGTGGGTATCGACCGTATAGACATGGTATAGACTGTGCTGCGCCCGCGCCCGCAGCCGGCCCAGCTCCGGGACCACCGCGCCGAGCACTCCCAGCTCGTGCATCGGCACCAGCTGCGCGCCCTCGCTGCCGTCGCGGGTGAGGAGCTGCCAGAGCTCGAAGTGGGCCTCGCGGTCGGCCGCCAGCTGCTGCTCGAGGCGGTGCAGCTCCGAGAGCAGGAGGTCGCGCGCGTAGCTGTAGATGGGGGCGTCGTAGGTCTCGGCCACCGCGAAGATGCGCACCAGGTCGGCGGGCCGCCTGGCGAAGACGTCCTTGTCGGCGACGGTGACCCTGCCGTTCCAGAGCTTGAAGGCGCCGTCGATGGGCTTCGCCTGCGGAGGCCGCCGCCTGACGAGCCCCAGGCCCGCCGAGAGCGCCGCGCCGAGCCCCAGCCCCGCCGCGGCCGACTGCTTGGGCGCATCCTCCACCGCGCAGCGATCGATCAGCGCGTCGGAGGCGCGCGCGACCTCCTGCAGCGCGGTGTACGCCTCGCGCATCAGCCGCTCGACGCCCAGCTCGGTCCCGGTGTCCTGGTAGCCGAGCGAGGCGGCCAGCTTGCGTTGGTTATCGAAAGTGAGCCGGTCGTCGCGCCTGCCAGTGACCACGTGCAGCTCGTTGCGCAGCCGCCAGAGCAGGTCGCGGGCGGCCCGCACGGTGTGCAGCTCGCGGCCTGGGATCAGGCCGCGCTCGCCTGCCTCGCCGAGCCCCGCGACCTTGTGCCGCGCCCGGGCGATCCAGAGCGCGCCCTGCAGATCGCGCAGGCCTCCCTTGCCCTGCTTCAAGTGCGGCTCCAGCAGCCAGACCGAGCCGCCGTACCGCGCGCGCCGCTCGCGGAACTC
>JAYWAO010000079.1:0-18180 GCA_043782365.1 Deltaproteobacteria bacterium | reverse complement strand
GCTGCCGGATAGGTCGGGCTCGCGCTGCTCGACGACGCGCGCGCGCCCGAGTGGGTGGACTCCCTCGACGCGGCGATGGTTGTGAATGTAATCTTTTCAAGGGAGTGTCTTGAGTATAATCGCCTGGCGATGCCGTGGCCCGGACTGGCGCTACGGCCCGACCGACCAGTCGAACGTCATCTTCCCCAGCGCGCCGGCGATCTGCAGCCGCGGCGCCGCCTCGACCTTCCCCTCGAACTCCAGCCGGTAGCCGGTGTGGAAGTCGTCGAGGTACGGGTAGAGCGCGAGCAGCTCCACGGTGAACGGCCGCTCGAACCGCTCCACCTTCAAGGGCACACGCAGGTAGTCGGGCCCGAGCGCGATGCGCCAGGCGGAGCCCTTCTGCTCCCAGTCGTTCCACTGCGCGTAGGGGGTGGAGACGACCGCGAAGAAGACGGGCTTTTGCGCGGCCTCGTCGCGCGCCTTGGTCTTGCGCGCGGCGGCCACCGCGGGCGGCTCTCCGCGCAGCGCCGAGAGCTTGTCGGCCTGCGCCTCGGCGAGCTGCGGGGTCACCTGGATGACGTGCACGAAGGCGCGGGTCTCGAGGTTGTCGAAGAGCGCGGCCTCGCGGGTGGCGGCCTTGAGCGCGGCGCCGTACTCGCCCTCCAGCTTGGGCTCAGGGAAGGGGATCGAGCGGCAGCCCGCGAGCGCGCCCAGCCCCGCGCCGCAGAGGAGCGCGAGGGCGAGCCGGGCCGCTTTGGGCAGGAGCGCGCTCACGGGAACTCGCTTCGCACGAAGAGCGGGACGATCTTCAGGCCCTGCGCTTCGACAGCCTGGCGACCGCCCTCCTCGCGATCGACCAGCGCGACGACGCCGAGCACCTCGAGCCCCTCGGCGCGGCACCGCTCGACCGCCTTCAGCGTGCTGGCGCCGGTGGTCACCACGTCCTCGACGACGACGACCTTCGCGCCCGCGGGCAGGCCCTTCTTGCCCTCGACCCACTGGTTCGTGCCGTGACCCTTGGGCTCCTTGCGCACGTAGAAGGCCGGGAGCGCCCGCCCCTGCAGCCACGAGGTCAGCGAGGTGGCCGAGGCGATCGGGTCGGCGCCCATGGTGATGCCGCCCACCGCCTGCGCGCCCTCGAAGTGCCGGTCGAGCTCGGCGAGCACCAGCCTGCCGATCCGGTAGTGGCCCTCCGCCGAGAGCGAGGCCTGCTTGGTGTCGAGGTAGAAGTCGCTCTCGCGGCCCGAAGAGAGCACCACCTTGCGCTTCTCGTAGGCGAGGTTGGTGAGCAGCGCGAGCAGCCGCGCGCGGTCTTCTGCCAGCTCGGCGGCTCCGGGGATCATGCCGACACCGCCGCGGCCACTGGGGCCCGCGCCAGAGAGGGAGCAGCGCGCGCCGAGAGCCAGCCGAGCACGTCCTTGAAGACGAGGTCACGCTCGGGCTCGTGGAACAGCTCGTGGAGCAGGCCGGGGTACGACTTGTAGGTCTTGTCCTTGGCGGTGGCGGCGTCGAAGAACTCCTTGCCGGCGGCGGGGTCGGCGACCACGTCGGCGGTGCCCGTCAGCACCAGCAAGGGGGTGACGAACTCGGTCGCCCGCCGCAGCACCGTCTCCTGCGCCGCGCTCGACTCGGTGAACCAGCGCGGCGTGGCGATGTGGAGGAAGAGCGGGTCGCTGCGGGTGGCCTGCTGGATGGCCACGTCGCGGGTGAGGACCTCCGGCCGCAGCTCGTTCTGCAGCGGCAGCGAGGGGAGCACGCGGCCCACCAGCTTGCCGGCCCAGAGCTTCAGCGCGGGCACCGGCAGCTTGAGGCGGAAGTATGGCGAGGCGAGCACGAGGCCGTCCACCGCGCCGGGCTTGTCCAAGAGGTAGCGCGCGCCGATCAGGCCGCCGTGTGAGTGGCCCATCAGGAAGACGGGCTTCTTGCCGCCCTTGGCCGCCTGCTCCTTCACCCGCGAGAGGAAGAGCTCGAGGTCTTGCAGGTAGTCGTCGAACCTCTCGACGTGGGCCCGCTTGCCGCCGCTCTGGCCGTGGCCGCGGACGTCGAGCAGGTGCACCACGTAGCCCGCCCCGACCAGGGCTGCGGTGATCTCCTGGTGGCGGCCCGAGTGCTCGCCGTAGCCGTGCACCAAGGCGAGGTGGGCCGGAGCCGCCGAGACGTCGGCCGGGCGCGCCGTCTGCCAGTAGAGGCGCAGGCCGTCGCGCGCCGAGAAGAAGCCCTCGTCTATCGGGTAGGCCATCGGGGGGCACCTATCAACATGCAATCAGCGGGAGGTCAAGGAGTGCAGCAAGAGGCGCAGCAAGAGGTGCAGCACGAGCGGAGCTTGGCCTCCAGCTCGGCGCGGACGCGGGCGTCGCCGGGCTCCGGGAGGCGGTCGGCCCCCTCGGGCTCCTCGTCGGCCCCTTCGCGGGTGGAGTCGGCGCGGCCGCGGGAAGAGGCGGTGCGCTCGCGGCGGGCGCCGTCGCCGCGGCGGCGCGCCTCGGCAGGCTGCAGGCGTCCGAGCGCGCGTCGGAAGACGGCGGCGGCCTCCTCGCGCAGGTTCGCCGCCAAGAGCGCGTCTCCGAGATGGCTCAGGATCACCGGGTCGCCGGGCGTGAGGGCGTCGGCCCGGCGCAGCTCCACCAGCGCCTCCGCGGCGCGGCCGCGCTTCAAGAGGAGCAGGCCGAAGGAGTCGGCGACCGCGCCGTCGTCGGGCCGCAGCTCCACGGCGCGCGAGAGCAGCGGCTCGGCCTCCGCGAGGTCCTGCGGCGAGCCGCGCTCGGCTAAAGTGTAACCCACATAGTTGAGCGCCCCGGCGTGCTCGGGCTGCAGCGCCAGCAGCCGTCGCATGGTGGCCAGCGCCTGCTCCAGCTTGCGCGAGCGGTCGAGCGCGGTGGCCAGCGCGAAGAGCAGCTGCGGGCTGTCCGGGTGCTTCTGCAGGGCGACGGCGATCAGCGCGCTCGCCTCGGCGGCGCGGCCCGCGCGGTCGAACCCCTCGAGCAAGCCGAGCGCGACCTCCCCCTCGGCCGGGCGGTCGCTGAAGAGCGCCCGCAGCCTGCGCAGCGAGCCCTCCACCTCGCCAGCGCGGCCGCGGGCGAGCGCCGCCTGCACCTTGGCGTCGAGCGCCAGCGAGGCGGGGTCCTGGCCGAGCAGCGTGCGGGGTGCATCCGGCTTCGCCGGCTGTCCGGCGCGGGCGGCGGTGGAGAGCGCGGTGGCGTGCGCAGCCACCTGGTCGAACAGCGCGGCGGCCTCCTTCGCGCGGCCACGCTGCAGGAGCGACAGGCCCTTGTACAGCTCCAGCTCGGGCTGCTCGGGGAGCAGCCGAAGGCCCGCCTCGAACGCCTGCAGCGCGCTGGTGATCCGCCGCGCGCCCAGCAAGGGCAGCCCCGCGCGGAGCAAGGCCCCGGCGGCCTCCCGCCTCGACTCCACGCGCTCGGGAGACTCCGGCGCGGGCGCGCCCTTCCGGGCGCCAGGCTCGGGAGGGTACGGCTCCAGGTCGCCCGCCAGCTCGATCAGCTTGCGCAGGTGGGCCTCCGCGGCGTCCGGCTCCCCGGCCTCGAGAGAGACGCGGGAGAGCGCGGCCAGCACCTCTGGCGCGTCGGGGCGCTGCGCGTAGAGCCGCAGCCAGGCGTCGCGCGCTTCGCGGAAGCGGCGACGCGATTCGAAGAACGCCGCCCGCGCCATCACCAGCTCCGCGGCGCCCGGCGCGCCCGCTTCGGCCTTGGCAAAGGCTTCGGCCGCCCGGGCATCTTCGCGCCGCTCGCCGCAGGCCCGGCCCACGTCGGCCCAGCCGTACGCGGCTTCGTCGCGCAGGCGCGCGGCCCGCACCAGGAGCGCGCCAGCGGGATCGGGCGGACCGAGCGGACTGCCCTCGCGCGCGTCGCCAGCGTCGGGCCCTGCCTCATCCCCTGGGTCATGCCTGGAGGCCAGGCGATCGGCCGTGGCCGCCGCCAGCGTCTGCTTGCGCGCGAGGTCCTCCAGCTCTTGCGCGAGCGCCGCCGCCGAGGCGGTGTCGCCCTGCCCCAGCTCCAGCCGGATCCGCTCGCGCAGCGGCGCGGGCGCTTCCGGCGCGGCCTCGCGCGCAGCGTTGAAGTGGCTGCGGGCCTCAGCGGCCCTGCCCCGCGCCGCGGCGATCCGGCCGAGCAGCACCCTCGCCGCAGGATGGGACGGGTCGGCCGAGAGCGCGGCCTTCAGCTCTTCTTCCGCGTCGGCGACTCGGCCCAGGCGCACCAGCACGTCGGCGAGCTCGGTGCGCAGCTGGGCCGATTCGGGGTCGTACAGCAGCGCCTCGCGCAGCTCGCTGGCGGCGGCGCCCAGGTCTCCGCGCTGCCGCGCGAGCTGCGAGGTGATCAGGTGGCGCAGCGCCCGCGCGGAGACGTAGGGGAGCGGCTCGAGCGTCTCGGAGGGGCAGGCCCGGGACGCCTCGCCGGGCAGACACCCCTCGGCCTCGCGCATCGCCTCGGCGTCCGGGTCGGGCGCGACGACCGACTGCGGGCCTTCGGCCGGGCGGCCGGCTGCGTCGCCGTGGGCGCAGGCGAGCGCGGAGGCCGCGAACGAGAGGAGCAGCGCCGCCCGCCAGAGGGCAAGCCCGGGCGCGGCCGTCCGGGGCGCGCAGGCCCCCCGTGGCAGGGGCAGCCTCAGGGGCAAGCGGCCTCCAGGTGGCGGCTGTTGCAGGTGTCGCGCGAGGGGCGTGGCCAGACGGTGCTCGAGGCCGGGAGCGGCGGCACGTCGAGCTGCACTGCCCAGACCCAGGCGTTGCCGCAGGCGCCGCCTCCTTGGGGGCAGCCGCCGTCGAGCAGGTAGGCCACGCCGCCGTTGCCCCGCACGTCGATGAGCGGCGGGAGCGGACGGCCGGAGGTGAAGCTGCCGATCTGCACCTGCGCCACCGCGGTGTCGTTCTCCGGGACTACCAGGTTCACGAGGCCGTCCGCCTGCACCACCAGCGCCGGGCGCGGGCTGAGCGTGGCGCTCCCGAGCAGCACGGGCGGCGAGACCTGCTGCGGCGCGGGCGCTCTCGCGCTGTCGGCCGCCGGCACGCCGCCCGCTGGGCCCACCACCGCGCCGCTGGACTGATCGAAGGCGAGGAGCGTCCCCACCTCGTCCACCACGAAGAGCGTCGAGGCGTCGTGCACCGGCGTGTGCGAGATGGCGGCCGCCAAGGAGGCCTCGTTGAAGCCCTGGGTGGGCACCCAGCAGGAGCCGCCGCCGCAGCCGCTCGAGGAGCTCGAGGTGGAGGCGCGCCGCAGCCTGCGCACCGACGGCGCGGCGCTGGTGTCCTGCGCGCCGAAGAACGGCGTCGGCTTGGGGGAGGCCAGCGAGAGCGACGGCGGCGCGGGCAGGACCAGCGGGCCGCTCCCATCGACGAACGGCGCGCCGTTGATGAAGCCGTTCCCGCCGCCGTTGAGGCTCGCCGAGAGGAAGCCCTTCGCGTGGGAGAAGTAGGCGCCGTCGCCGCCCAGCGTGACGCCGCTGAACGGGACGAGCGGCAGGTCTGGGCTGGGCGTGGCGCTCCCGGTGTTCTTGCAGCCCGCCTGGTTGCTCGAGAACGTGCCCTGCCAGACCGCCGCCTGCTCGGTGACGGGCGCGGCGGTGGTGGCCGAGACGACCTGATCGCTGGTCAGCGCGCCGTTCATGCGCACCGCGAGCGCGCCCAGCACCCCGGTGTCGAGCGGGCAGGCCCCCGAGGTGAACGCGCCCGAGGCCTGCACGGTGACCCAGAGCCGCGAGCACGACCCGACGCCGCCGGCGCAGGCGCTCGCCGCGCCGAACCAGAGCGAACGCTCGCTCCCGGCGACCACGTCGGTGAGCGGCGTGACGTCCGCGCTGCCGCCGGTGTCCTTGATGGTGACCGGGGTCAGCTTGCCCGTGGCGTCGAACACCTCGAGCGCGTGCGGTGGGGTGGCGGGGGCGCCCGCGGCCTTGAGCGGCACCACCAGCGAGCGGGCTGCGCTCGCGGACGAGGGGCTGCCTGCGTAGAGCAGCGCTGGCGAGCCCGACGGCTGGCCACCGAGCTGCGCCCGCCAACGCCAGTGGCGCACCAGGATGTGGCCCGTGGCGAGGTCCGGCGCTGCCGGCGCGCGGGCCGCGTTGCCGCTCTTGTCGGTGCCGCCGGTCACCAGCGTGGTGACCGAGGTGCCATCGAGGCCGGGCGGCGCCAAGAGCGGCGCGGCGGCGGCGAGGTCCACCGTGGCGAGGAAGGTGTGCACCTTGTTGGTAGAGCCGTTGGCGCAGCCGCCGGCGGTCAGCCCGGTCTGCGCTGACGCGTTGGCGAGCGCCGAGGGCTGCCCGCCCGAGTCGAGCTGCCAGAAGCCGCCCGACGAGCCTGTGCCGCTCCCGCAGTCGGTGACGGTGAACTTCACCGGGACCACGTCGTCGCGCAGCGCGTAGGTCGGCCCGTTGGAGGGCCCGCGGCCGCAGTAGAACGCGCCGGGGCTGCCCGCCAGGTCTGCCTGTCCGCAGACCGCGCTCCAGGCCGGCGAGAGCGCGGTGTAGTCGGCCGACGAGACGGTGGCTTGGGGCGGGACGTCATCGACCCAGATCGACCGGGCGTCGGTCTGCACCGAGGAGGCCGCCTGGCCCAGCTTGTCCTGCGCGGCGAGCGTGAAGTGGAGCCGGCCCTCGCGGCCCAGGACGACGCCGGTGGGGATCTTGAAGTGCACCGTTCCGTCGGGAGCGCCCGGCAGGAAGCCCTGCGCCGTCGAGGTGGCGCCGTGCGCGATGTCGGCCTTTGCGAGCGTGAGCACCAGGCTTCCCGCCTCCAGCCCGGCCCCGAGGTCGGTGAGGGGCACGGCGATCTCGACGTCCTTGCCGCGGGCGCCGCCCGGGAACCAGGTGTTGCCGTCTTCGCCGCTCGCGCCTTGGGTGACCAGCGTGAAGCCCGCGCCGATCACGGGCGGCGCGTCGTCGATCTGCAGCGCGCCTGCGCTGGCGGTCTCGTTGCCGGCCTTGTCCCGCGCCTTCACAGTGAAGGGGATCTTCGCCTCGCTCCCCGCGGCCTGCAGCGTGCGCGGCACGGTGAAGCGGAAGGTGCCCGCGCCCTGCGGGACCGCGCCGAGCACGCCGCTGAACGAGCAGCCGGGGGTGGCGCAGCCGTCGATGGTGAGCGTGGCGACCTCGAGCCCGCTGCCCGTGGTGTCCTCGGTGTACGAGGCGGCGACGGTGAGAAACTTTCCCGCCACGCGCGGCGTCCAGCCGCCCACCGTGTCGGCGTCGTCGAGCACCGTGAGCCCCTGCAGCGCGGGCCCCTGCGAGTCGAGCTCCACCGGGACCGCCGTGCTGCGGACCTCGGCGGGGCTGCCAGCGGGGTCGGTGAAGGCGAGGATCGCCACCAGATTTCCGACCCCTTGCACGGAGGAGTTGAACGCAAGGTTGATCACCTCATCGCCCACCGAGGCCACCGGCAATGAGCCCGACGCCACCACCACAGCGCCCGCGCCTCCGCTCGACGCCTGCAGCGAGACCTTGCCCAGCTTGAGCCCGGCGCCATTGGTGACGTTGACCTGGACCACGTTCTTCGAGGGCGAGAGCAGCGCGTTGGCCGCGACCACCAGACCCACCGACGGCACGCCCGAGAGGCAGCTCCCCGACAGGCACTGCTGCCCGGAGGTGCAGGCGGGCGTGCAGCTGGCGGTGTCCTTGACGCAGAGCCGGTTGGCGACGTCGCACTTGGAGCCGGCGCGGCAGTCGGCGTCGGCGGCGCACCGGCCTGCGACCTCCGGGTGGCAGGCGGCCAGCAGCGCCGCGATCGCGACCAGCGCCGGAGCAGACCGCAGCGGGGCCCTGGTGCCCAGGGTCGCTACCGCCCGGCGAGCTGCGCGAGCTCGGCCGCGCCAGCGTTCGCCGACACTTTGTAGACCATCTGCCCGTTGGCGTCGAAGTCGAGCTCGAAGAGCCCCTTCCCGGTGAGCGTGCGCATGCGCGCCTGCGCTTCTTCGCTGGTGAGCTGGCTGGCGGTGCAGACCGCGTCGAGCTTCACCGAGCCGCCCGCCTTGCGCGCGAGCGCCAGCGCCATCTCGGCGAACCCGCGCTCCTCGCTCTCATTCTCGAGCCGCGCCCGCTTGCGGCCAGTGAGGATCGCCGCGACACCAGCTGCGCACATCGCCGCAAAGAAGAGGAAGCCCACTTCGTACGGGAAGGGCTGGGCGTCGGAGAACACGCTGCCGAGCATCTTCGCGGCGAAGAAGCCTGCGCCCGCTGCGAGCGCTCCGCCGCCGATGGTGAGGATGCCGGAAGTGCGCATGATCGCCCGAGCCCTTTCAGTAGTCTTCGGTGACTACTTGGTGAACGAAACCTTGGGCAGCGCCTTCGCGCCGGCCTCGGCCTTGAAGTACTCCTTCTGGCCCGGGAAGCCGCCGATCTTGGCCCACCACGCGCCGGGGATGCCGCGCACGTCGGTGTTGTACTCCTGGACGGCGTCGTTGTAGCGCTTGCGCTCGACGGCGAGCCGGTTCTCGGTGCCCGCCAGCTCGTCCATCAGCCGGGCGAAGTTCGCGTCGCTCTTCAAGTTCGGGTACGCCTCGACCACCGTCATCAAGCGCGAGATCGCCGAGTCGAGCTGGTTGGCCCCGGTGATCTTGTCGGCCCTGGTCGACGCGTTCATCATCGCCGCGCGCGAGTTGGCGATCGCCTCGAAGACCGACTTCTCCTGCGCCGCGTAGCCCTTCACCACCTCGACGAGGTTGGGGATCAGGTCGGCCCGGCGCTGCAGCTGGTTCTCCACCTGCGACCACGCCGCCTCGACCTGCTGCTCTTCCTTGACGATGGTGTTGTAGCAAGGCCCGCAGCCGGTGGCCATGACGAGGGCACAGAGCGGGATCCAGCTGCGGGAACGCATGCGAAGCCTCCGGGAGAGTGCCGCGGGAGCCTAACACCGAAGCGGGGGGAGCGCATTCACGCAGGACCGCCCCGCCCCGCCTCCCGCAGATACGCCGCCACCAGCTTCTTCGCCGCCAACGCGGCCTGCAGCGGGTCCTCCCCGCGCGCGAGCCCCGTCGCCAGCGCCGACGCGAACCTGCACCCGGTGCCCCGCGCCGTCCCCGGCAGGCGCGGGCCCGCGAGCCGCGCGTGCGTGACCGCACCGTCCTTCAGGGTCGCCAGCACGTCGACCGCTTCGTCTCCGCTCGCGTGCCCGCCCTTCACCACGCAGGCCTTCGCGCCGGCCTCGACCAGCGCGCGGGCGAGCGCCTCTTGCGCCTCGGCGCCTGCCTCCGGACCGGGCGGCGGCAGGCCGAGCAGCAGGCACGCCTCGGGCAGGTTCGGCGTCAGGAGCGCGCGCACAGAGAGGCCCATCACCGCGAGGCGGGCGTCGCCGGGCGTGCCCTTGAAGAGGAGCGCGCCGCTCGACGCCGCCACCACCGGGTCGAGCACCGCGGGGAGCGCGGGGAACTCGCCGAGCAGATCGCCGATGGCGCGGGCCATCTGCGGCGTGCCGAGCATGCCGATCTTGATGGCGCGGACGTCCTCCTCCTCGAGCAGCGCGCGGGCCGACTCGAGCAGGAACGACGGCGCGCAGGGCTGGAACGAGCGGGCCCGCGCGCGGGTCTGCACGGTGAGCGCGGTGGCGACGCAGAGCGGCCGGCCGCCTGCAGCGCGCACCGCCTCGGCGTCGGCGAGCAGGCCCGCGCCACCGGAGGGGTCGAGGCCGGCGAGGATGAGGACGGCGGGAGCGGTGGGGCGGGGCATCCGCGCAAGATACCGCGACAGGCGCGCGCGCACCCGCCGCCGTCGGGCGCCGCCGGGTTGGTGTATTACCCGATGACGCCGACCGGACCCTGCGACCTCCAGATCGCGTAGGCCTCCGGCGAGCTGATCGGCACTCCAGGCGGTGGGCGCGGCGAGGGATGTGTTACCTTTACCGAAGCGGTCCTTGGGGGAGAGATCATGGCGAGCGTGCGAGGGTTGGCTGGGAGCCTCTGTCTTCTGCTGCTGGCGTGCGCGCCCGGGCGGCAGGTCAACGGCCTGGCGCCGCACGAGGACCAGTGGCTGGAGCTGTCCAGCCCGCACTTCACGGTCGCCACCGACCTCGGCGAGGCGGAGGCGCGCGAGCAGGTGGCGCGCCTCGAGCGGGCGCTGCTCGCGCTGACCAACGCGCCGCTGCCGATCTCGCCGGTGCCTGCCATCCGCATGCGGGTGGCGCTGATGACCGGCCTCGAGGAGTTCCAGCGGCTCACGGGCCGGCGGGCGGCGGGAATCGCGACGGTGGCGAGCGCGGGCGAGCCGCTCTTCATCGCCACCGTCGGCGACATGCAGGCGCAGGAGCTGATCATCAACCACGAGCTGGAGCACCTGCTGCAGGCGCTGGTGGTCCCGCGCGCGCCGCGCTGGCTCAAGGAAGGGCTCGCCGACTACGCCGCCACCTTCGTGTTCGAAGACGGTGCGCGCGGGCCGGTGGTGGCGTTCGGCGCGCCGTCGCCGTGGCGCGCCTTCAGCTGGCGCGACGGGCTCGACCTCGCGCCCTACCTGAGCGACGACTGGTCCGCGGTCGACGAGGAGGAGGCGCGCCGGGCCTACGCGGTGGGCTGGCTCACGGTGGACTACCTGCTGGAGAAGCGCGGCCAGGAGTTCTTCGCCTGGATGCACCAGCTGGGGCCGGTGGGCGGCAGGGTGCCGCCCTTGCTGGAGGCGTTCCCGGGGCTCACGCTCGAGTCGCTGCGCGAAGCGCTGGAGCAGCACCTGCGGCAGCCCAACTACAAGAAGCTGCTCTTCGCCTCGCCGCCTTGGACCGGGGCGGTGTCGCTGCGCAGGCTGGCGCCCGCAGAGGCGCTGGCGATGCTGAGCGAGCTGGTGCGGCCCGGCCCGCTCCAGACCCCGGCGCAGGCGGAGCAGCTGGCGCAGGCCCTGGCGCTGCAGGCGGTCGGGCTCGATCCGCTGGAGCCCGCCGCGATGCTCGTCGCGGAGCCCTACCAACCCCGCAGCGGGCGCGCCGAGCGGGCCAAGGCGTGCGCGGCGGCCCACCCCGCCGATTGGCGCTGCCCCGCGCTCGCCGCGATGGCCAAGGAGGCCTCGAGCGCCGACAAGCTCAAGAGCTGGGAGCGGGCAGCGCGGCTCGGTCCGGAGGTGCCCGCCGCGCTCGCCAACCTCGCCCGGTACCTCACCGAGGCCCGCCAGTACGACCGCGCGGCGTCGGTGGCGCTGCTGGCGCTCCGCGGCGCCCCCGCGAACCCGGCCTTTCTCGAGGTCCTGGCCTCCGCGCGCGCAGGGCAGGGCCGCTGCGAGGAGGCGCGGGAGCTCGCCGCCCGGGCTGCTGCGATCGCCTCGCTGCACCGGCGCGGAGGGCCGGCGGGCCAGGGGCGCGGCCTCTTCGAGAAGTGCACGCCCGCGACCCCGCCCACCACCCCTCCCTAGAGCTGGCCTAGAGCGCTCTAGCGCTGGGGTCGAAGGTGAGCTTCTGCCAGCCAGCGGCCGTCCGTCCCATCGACTCCAGACGCCCGAGTGGCCTATGCTGCGCCGCTTTTCAAACCTTCGGAGTCCACCGTGACCAAGACCCTCCAGTCGTTCGTGCTCGCCGCCGCCGCCTGTACGCTCCTCGCCAGCCCCGTCCTCGCCAAGGGCAACGCGCAGCAGGGCAAGATGAAGGAGTGCAACGCGCAGGCGAAGGGCAAGAAGGGCGACGAGCGCAAGTCGTTCATGAAGGAGTGCCTGGGCGCCAAGGCCGAGGCCGGGCCCGCCAAGAAGGAGCTGACCCCGCAGCAGGCGAAGATGAAGGAGTGCGCCGCCCAGGGGAAGGGCAAGAAGGGCAAGGAGCACAAGGCGTTCATGAAGGAGTGCCTCAGCGCCAAGTAGTCGGCGCCGCCTCATCCCGCGCGCGGGACGGCCTCGGGTCGTCCCCGCGCGCCCGAAGCGCAGCCTGCGACGAGGTCTCGCACGGGGAGACGCCCGTGGGGCCGTCCCGCCGCCTCGGTAGTCTTCGGTTACCGACTCCCGCACACCCAGCGGTAGAGCGCCAGGTGCTCCTCGCCCGCGAGCAGCTCCGGGTGCCACTCCACGCCGAGCGCCTGCTGCGCGGGCAGCTCGATCGCTTCGATCACGCCGTCCGGCGCGGCGCCCGAGACCTGGCCGGCGGGGAAGCGGTGCACCGCCTGGTGGTGGGTCGAGTTTACCCGGAGGCTGAGCGCGCCTGTGACCCGGTGGAGGAGCGAGCCCGGCACGATCTGCACCGCGTGGTGCGGCTCACGCGGATCGTGCGGCTGCGTGTGCTGGCCCGCCGCCGGCAGCTCGCGCGGCAGGTCCTGGTAGAGCGTCCCGCCCGCGTGGACGGCCAGGAGCTGCATCCCGCCGCAGACGCCGAGCACGCGCACCTGCTTCGCGAGCGCCGCGCGGAGCAGCAGCAGCTCCGAGTTGGTGCGCTCGGGGCGCAGCTCACCGAGGCCCGGGCGCGGCGCCTCCCCATAGAGCGCGGGGTCGAGATCGAAGCCGCCGCCCGTGATCACGAGGCCCGCGCAGAGGGAGATCGCCGCGCGGGCCGACGCCTCGTCGGGGCAGGGCGGGAGCACCACGGGCAAGCCGCCGGCGCGCCAGACCGCGTCGAGGTAGGCCTGCTTCAGCTCGAGCCGCGGCAGCGCAGGACGGCCCTCGCGCGCCTGCGTCACGCCGACGTCCGGGGTGAGGCCGATGACTGGTCTGCCCGGGCTCAAGGGCGCGCTCCGCGGGCAAACGCCGCCGCGAAGAGCCGCGCGCGCGCTTCGGGAGCGTGACCCGCGGCAGAGAGCCAGCCGATCGCTGCCGCGCAGGCAGCGCCCGCCTCCGCCACGCCCGCCGCGCCCTCGTCGGTGATCCCGCCGATCGCCACCAGCGGCAGCGACGCGCGCGCGCAGGCCCGCCGCAGGCCCGCGAGCCCGTGCGGGGGCGGCAGCGGCGCGCCGGCGGGATCGGTAATACTCTTTGTCGCCGTCGCGAAGATGGGCCCGAAGCCCAGGTAGTCGGCGCCGGACGCACAGCCCTGGTCGAGCTCGGCGTCCGAGTGCGTGGAGAGGCCGATCAGCAGGTCGGGTCCGAGCAGCGCGCGCGCGGCGGCGACGGGGAGGTCGTCCTGCCCGAGGTGGACGCCGTCGGCACCGCTGAGCTTGGCGACGTCGGGGCGGTCATTGACGAGCAGCAGGCGGCCGGCGTCGTGGCAGAGCTTCGTCGCCGCCCGCGCGACAGAGAGCAGCGGACCGGCGCCGAGGCCCTTGAGGCGAATTTGGATGACGGGCGCCCCGCCGTCGATGAAGGCCGCCACCAGCGAGAGCGGCGGCTGCGGCGACGAGCCGTCGACGATGGCGTAGAGCCCGCGTAGCCTCTGCAGGCGGGCGGCGCGCGCTGGAGGAAGGGGCTGGCGGAGGGAGCGGTCGACGGGCTCGATCGGGGGCTCGTGCACGGGCGGGACTTTACCACTGCCCCCGATGTGTTAGGTTCCGCGCCCTTTGAAGGCTCGAAGGCTTGCACGATTCGCGTAACTGACCCGCAGCTGTCCAAAGAGCACTGGGAACCGAGGAGAAGACGTGGCTGACAAGGACAAGGAGATCCCCCAGAAGTACCTCGATCGCCGCACCATCGAGCGTCACCTGAAGCGCGGCAACGTCGACGAGAAGGAGCTGGCCAGGCACCTGAAGGCGCTCCCCGACCTCGCCGATGGAGCCGTCAAGGTGGAGACCGAGTTCGGCGGCGGCGACCTCGGTTAGCAGCACGAGACTCATGCGCACCCGCTCCTGCGCCCTCACCGCCGCGGCCGCGCTCGCACTCTGTGCCGGCGCCGGCCCGGCCGCTGCACAGCCGCGCCCTGCCCCCTCGGCTGCCCGGCGCACGCCGATGGCGGCCGCCGTCGAGCGCACCAAGGCGGCGGTGGTCAACATCAGCGCGCAGGAGATCGTCCGCGCGCGGCAGCCCAACGATCCGTTCGAGCTCTACTTCGGCGGCGGGAGGGCGCGCGACGAGGTCCGCACCTCGCTGGGCTCGGGGTTCGTCTTCGACGTCTCGGGGTTCGTGCTGACGAACTACCACGTGGTGGCGAACGGCTCGCGCATCCAGGTCTCGTTCGAAGACGGCAGCGACTACCTCGCCAAGGTGGTCGGCACCGACCCCGGCGGCGACCTCGCCGTGCTCAAGCTCGAGGGGCAGAAGACCTTCCCGGCGGCGCCGCTCGGCACCTCGGTCGATCTGATGCTGGGCGAGCCCGCCATCGCCATCGGCAACCCGTTCGGGCTCAACCACAGCGTCTCGGTGGGCGTGGTCTCGGCGTTACACCGCACCGTTCCCGCCGAGGGGCGCAGCTATTACGACTTCATTCAAACCGATACTTCGATCAATCCAGGCAACTCGGGCGGTCCGCTGCTCAACGCGGACGGCGCGGTGATCGGCGTCTGCTCGGCGATCTACGCCAACGCGCAGGGCATCGGGTTCGCCATCCCGATCGACCGCGCGCTGCGGGTCGCGCGCGAGCTGGTGCGCACCGGAGAGATCGGCGGGGCGTTCTGGGGCTTCGACGCCGAGCCGATCGGCGGCGTGGACGCGCAGGGACACCCGCTGGGTCGCGGCGATGGCTTGCCGAAGAACGGCGCGCTGGTCACCTCGGTCGACGACGGCTCTCCCGCCGCCAAGGCCGGCCTGAAGGAAGGGGACGCCATCGTCCGCCTCGACGCCTCGCCCGTGCGCGACGCCGACGAGCTCCGCTTCCACTTGCGCGACATCCCGCCCGGCACGCCCATCACGCTGGGCCTGCTCCGCGCGAAGGTCCCGCTCGAGCTGAAGATCGCCTCGCAGCCGCTGACTCCCGAGCAGGGGCAGACGCTGTTCGAGAACCGCACGGGGCTGGCCATCTCGGAGCTGACGCCTTTGCAGGCGCGCGAGATCGGCTACGAGACGCGCGGCAAGGTGATCGCCATCAAGTTCGTCGAGAAGAACTCGGCGGCGGCGCGGGCCGGCCTGCGGCGCGGCGACCTCATCCGCGCGGTGAACGCTGCCGAGGTGGAGACCCTCGCCGACCTGCGCAAGGCGCTCGCGCAGGCGCGCAAGCAGGGCCGCGGGGTGCTGCTGGTGCAGCGCGGGTACCGCACGCAAGAGGTCTTCTTCGACGCAGGGTAGCGGTCGCGACGCGCGACCTTCGAACCGGAGCCAGGCATGACGGACCAGACGCAGCCGCAGCTCGACTTCAACGCCTTCGTCCTCTCGCTCGCCTCCTCGGCGCTGATCCACCTGGGCCTGGCGCCCGACCCCGACGCGCCCCAGGGCGACGCGGCGAAGCCCAAGGCCAACCTCGGGCTCGCGCAGCAGTCGATCGACCTGCTCGCCCTGCTGCAGGAGAAGACGCGCGGGAACCTCACGCCCAACGAGGAGAGCTTCCTGCGCAACCTGCTCTACGACCTGCGCATGCGGTATGTGGAAGTGGCGCGGGCGAAGTAGGCGCCGGGCCGGTTTCGCGCCGCGTCGCTTGCCAGGACACCCAGGCGACTTAAGTTGCTGGGGCCATGAAAAACGACAAGCTGACAGTCAAGGCCCAGGAAGCGCTCCAGGACGCCGGCACGGTCGCGCGCAAGCGGGACCACCAGGAGATCCAGCCCGAGCACCTCCTCGCTGCGCTGCTCGCGCAGAAGGACGGGCTGGTCATCCCGCTGCTCCTGCGGGTGGGCGCGGACGCGGGCCTGCTCGGCCAGCGGCTGGAGGAGGGCCTCAAGAAGCTCCCGCGCGTGCACGGCGGCGAGGGCGGCCATCTGTCGCAGCGCACCCTCAAGCTGCTCGACGCCGCCGAGGCCGAGGCGGAGGGCATGAAGGACGAGTACACCTCGTCAGAGCACTTCCTGCTCGCGCTGGCCGCCGAGAAGGCCGGGGCCGCGGGCGACGCGCTGCGCTCGGTGGGCGCCACCAAGGAGCGGATCGCGCAGGCGCTCGGCACGCTGCGCGCGGGCACCAAGCTCACCTCCGCCGAGGGCGAGTCGAGCATGCGCGCCCTGGAGAAGTACTCGATCGACCTCACCGACCGCGCGCGCAAGGGCAAGCTCGACCCGGTGATCGGCCGCGACGAGGAGATCCGCCGCGTCATCCAGGTGCTCTCGCGGCGCAGCAAGAACAACCCGGTGCTGATCGGCGATCCGGGCGTGGGCAAGACCGCCATCGTCGAGGGGCTCGCGCGCCGGGTGGTCGACGGCGACGTGCCCGAGGGGCTCAAGGACAAGAAGATCTGCGCGCTCGACATGGGCCAGCTGGTCGCGGGCACCAAGTTCCGCGGCGAGTTCGAGGAGCGGCTCAAGGCCGTGCTCAAGGAGGTCACCGACGCCGAGGGCAAGGTGATCTTGTTCATCGACGAGCTGCACACCATCGTCGGCGCGGGCGCGGCCGAGGGCTCGATGGACGCGGGCAACATGCTCAAGCCAGCGCTGGCCCGCGGCGAGCTGCACTGCATCGGCGCCACCACCGTGACCGAGTACCGCAAGCACATCGAGAAGGACCCTGCGCTCGAGCGGCGCTTCTCGCCGGTGATGGTGGGCGAGCCCTCCGTCGAGGACACCATCTCGATCCTGCGCGGGCTCAAGGAGCGCTACGAGACGCACCACGGCGTGCGCATCCAGGACGCGGCCATCGTGGCGGCGGCGACGTTGTCGAATCGGTACATCACCGACCGATTCCTCCCCGACAAGGCGATCGACTTGATCGACGAGGCGGCCTCGCGCCTGAAGATGGAGATCGACTCGATGCCCGCCGAGGTCGACGAGGTCCGGCGGAAGGTGCTTCAACTGCAGATCGAAGAGCAGGCGCTGCAGAAGGAGACCGATCCGATCAGCCGGGGCCGGCTCGCCGAGCTGCAGAAGGAGATGGCGCAGGGCAACGAGAAGCTCTCGATGCTGCGCGCCCACTGGGAGAACGAGAAGGGGGCGATCGCGAAGATCCGCGCCTCCAAGCAGAAGGTGGAGGAGCTCCACAACCAGATGGACGCGGCCGAGCGCAAGGGCGACCTCGGCAAGGCGGCCGAGCTGAAGTACGGCGCGCTGCCCGCCCTCCAGAAGCAGCTCGCGGGCGAGCAGGAGAAGCTCGGGGCGATGCAGAAGACGCAGAAGATGCTCACTGAAGAGGTCGACGCCGAGGACGTGGCGCAGGTGGTCTCCAAGTGGACGCGCATCCCGGTGAACAAGCTGCTGGAGGCGGAGCTGCAGAAGCTGGTGCAGATGGAGACGCGGCTGGGGGAGCGGGTGGTCGGGCAGGCCGAAGCGGTGATCGCCGTCTCCAACGCCGTGCGCCGCGCGCGCTCGGGGCTGCAGGACCCGAACCGGCCGATCGGCAGCTTCCTCTTCGCGGGGCCCACCGGCGTGGGCAAGACCGAGCTGGCGAAGACGCTGGCCGGCTTCATGTTCGACGACGAGGCGGCGCTCCTCCGGCTCGATATGTCCGAATACATGGAGAAGCACTCGGTGGCGCGGCTGATCGGCGCGCCGCCCGGATATGTCGGCTATGACGAGGGCGGCCAGCTCACCGAGGCGGTCCGGCGCCGGCCGTACTCCGTCGTCCTCTTCGACGAGATCGAGAAGGCGCACCACGACGTCTTCAACGTGCTGCTGCAAGTGCTCGACGACGGGCGGCTCACCGACGGCCAAGGCCGCACGGTCGACTTCCGCAACACCATCGTCATCCTCACCAGCAACCTCGGCTCGCAGCACGTGAAGGGGGGAAAGCACGAGGAGGAGGACCGCCGCGTCAAGGAGGCGATCCGCGCCGAGCTGCGGCCCGAGCTGCTCAACCGCATCGACGAGGTGGTGGTGTTCCACTCGCTGGAGCGGGCGGAGCTGACGAAGATCGTCGATCTGCAGTTGGAGCGCCTCTCGGAGATGCTCTCGCACAAGCAGCTCAAGCTGGTGCTCACCGACGAGGCGAAGGCCGCGGTGGGCCTCGCGGGCTACGACCCGGTGTACGGCGCGCGGCCGCTCAAGCGGGCGCTGCAGCGGATGGTGCTCGACCCGCTGGCGCTCAAGGTGCTCAAGGGAGACTACCTGCCGGGCGACACGGTGAAGGTGAGCTCGCTCCCCGAGAGCGACGTGCTGACGTTCTCCAAGGGCTAGGTGCAGTCTCCGCGGGCTCCAGCGCCAGACGCAAGAACGGCCGCCCCGGGGGAACCGGAGCGGCCGTTCTGGCAAGCCGGTTACCGATTCGAGCTAGGCCGACGCGGCCAGCCGGCGGGCCTGCACGCCGTCGAGGAAGAGCCACTGCGCCTGGGCCGCGCGCTTCGCCGCGTTGCACGCCTGCTCGACGGCGGCCTCG
>JAYWAO010000078.1:0-6747 GCA_043782365.1 Deltaproteobacteria bacterium | reverse complement strand
CCGGAATTTAATCGTCACCAACGCGCGAAGCGCGAGTGACAGGTAGTCCAGAAGGCCCCCACGTTGCGCGCAAGCGCCGCTTGGGGGCCTTCGCTTTTTGCGCGGTCACCGCACTGCGCCCTTGACCGCACCCACCTGGCCGCGTTTGCTGCGCTCCTCCCGTGAACCGCATCCACCTGCTCGACGACACGCTCGCCAACCAGATCGCCGCGGGCGAGGTGATCGAGCGTCCGGCGGCGGTCCTCAAGGAGCTGGCCGAGAACGCGCTCGATGCGGGCGCCAAGCAGCTCGACATCGATCTGCTCGAGGGTGGCCGGCGGCTGCTGCGCGTGCGCGATGACGGCTCGGGGATGTCGCGCGCGGACGCGCAGCTCTCCTTGCAGCGCCATGCCACCAGCAAGCTGAAGACGAAAGAAGACCTCTTCAACATCTCCTCCTACGGGTTCCGCGGGGAGGCGCTGCCGTCGATCGCGGCGGTCTCGCGGTTTTCGCTGCTCACCTCCGAACCAGGCGCGGTGATCGGCACGCGCATCGAGGTGGACGGCGGCCGCACGGTGGCGGTCGAGGACGCAGGCGCGCCTGTCGGCACCACCGTCCTGGTGCGCGACCTCTTCTGGAACGTCCCTGCGCGGCGCAAGTTCCTCCGGCGCGACGCCACCGAGCAGGCCCACTCGCTGGAGGCGCTGCTGCGGCTGGCGATCCCCCGGCTCGATGCGGGGTTCACGCTGCGGGAGAACGATCGCGTCCTCCTGCGGATGGCGCCCGGGCAGACGCTCGCGCAGCGGGCCGAGGAGGCGCTCGGCCGCGAGGTGCGCGGGCGGCTCTTCGAGTTCGACGCGACGGTGCGCGGGGTGCGGGCCCACGGCCTCGGCGCCTCGCCCGACGTGGCGCACGGGAGCGCGAAGGCGGTCTGGCTCTTCGTCAACGGGCGCGCGGTGCGCGATCGGTCGCTGCTGCATGCCGTGCTGCGGGCCTACGGCGAGGTGCTGCCGCACGGACGCTACCCGGCGGCGCTGGTGTTCCTCGAGGTGCCGCCCTCCGAGGTGGACGTCAACGTGCACCCGGCGAAGTCGGAGGTGCGGCTCGCCGATGCGCGCGCGGCCTACGAGGCGATCTCTCGCGGGCTCGGCGTGCAGCTTGCGCCGGGAGGCTGGCTGCACCTCGGCGCGGCGCAGCAGGCTCCGGCGCGACGGTACACCATCGAGTCGTTCACGCCCGGCGCGGAGAAGAACGGGCCGCTCGACCCGGCCTCCATCGAGCGCGAGCACGCGGGCTGGCCAGTTGGCGTCGCCGCGGCGGAGCCTGGAGACGCTGGTGCCAGGCTGACTGGCGCGAGGGCGGGCGCGGCGCGGGCCGAAGATCGGCCTGCCTGGGACACCGGTGCGTCCCCGGGCGCGTGGGCTTCCGCCGCGGAAGAGCAGGCTGCGCGGGTCTCGGAGTCTCTGCACCGGTTTGCCGAGCGGTCCGATGCGCAGGGCGAGCGCGGTCCGGCGCCGTGGCTCAGTCGCGGGAGCGAGGCCGGGCTGGCGAGCGCCCCAAGCCCTGGCAGGGCCGCTCCGGACAGCCCGGCGCAGCAGACGATGCTCGCCCCGGCGCCGTACTTCGCGGGCCTGCGCTACCTCGGCCAGCTCCACCGGACCTACCTCGTCTGCGAAGGGCCCCGGGGGCTGGTGCTGATCGACCAGCACGCCGCGCACGAGCGGATGAACTACCAACGTCTGCGCCGCGCAGCCGGGCAGGGCGTGGCGTCGCAGCCGCTCCTCTTGCCCCGGGTGCTGCAGCTGGCCCCGGCGAGCGCGGCGCTGCTCGGGGAGGCGGCCGAGGCGCTCCTGGCCGCGGGCCTCGAGGTGGAGGAGTTCGGCGGCGGCGCCGTGGCCGTCAAGGCGCTGCCTCCGCTCCTCGCCCCGCTCGACGACCGCAAGCTCGGCGCGCTGCTCGCCGACCTCTGCGAGGAGCTCTCCTCGCAGGGCAGGCCCGAGTCGCTGGAGAAGCTGCGCGACGCGCTGCTCGCCCGCGCGGGCTGTCACGCCTCGGTGCGCGCGCACGACGCGCTCACGCCAGCAGAGGCGCAGGCGCTGCTCGACGCGCTCGACGGGACCGACTACGGCGCCCGCTGCGCCCACGGCCGCCCGGTGGTGGCCGAGTGGGGCACACCCGAGATCGAGAAGCGGTTCGGACGCGACTACCAGTCGTTCGGCCACGGTGCTCACGAGTAGCTCGAGGCGCCCCGCCGCGGAGGCGTGCGGACCGCGGTGTTCCCGGGGAGGCGCATCCGGCTCGCGCAGGCGCTCTTGGGGCGGCGGGGCCACCGGGTGTTACTGTCTATCCGCTCGGCCTCGTTGGTCTCACGGCGGCCGCGGAGGAACCAGATGTCCTTGTTGCAAGGGCGGACGCAGCTCTCGATGTTCCTCTCCGCCTGCGCGTGCACGGTGGCCGCCTGCGCGGGCCCGCAGCCTGCGCCAGGGCGCGCGCAAGGAGTAAGGGTGGCCGCCTCCACGGGGGCCGCGCAGCCCCCGGTCGCTGCCGAGGCGAGTGCGGCTGGCCCCGCGGCGGTGAGGCCGGGGCCGCCCGCGCCCGACGAGCCCGTGCCCGCGGGCAGCCGCCTGGTCGAGGATGCGCAGCAGGGGATGCGCTACCTGCTGCCGGCGATCGAAGGAGGCTGGCGTGACTTCCGCGAGGGCCTCGCGGCCCACGGGATCCGCGTCGAGACCGGGAGCTTTCCGCTCGGCGCCGCGGCCTCGGCCATCACCTGCCGGGACACCGCGCGCAGCAGGGTCGCCGCGCTCGGCGCGCACCCGGGCGACTCGGAGACCGAGCCCGAGGAGGAGGGCAAGCCGAGCCCCACCGCGAAGCGGCCGGGCCCGCCTGAGCCGCTGCGCGACCAAGCCGTCAGCGACGGGCCTGTCGTCTGGTGGAGCTTCACCCGCGGCGCGGAGGGAACCGCGGTGCGGAGCCGCTGGGCGTTCTACACGCGCGGCGCCGACTGCCTGATGCTCGAGGTGACCTTCCCTGCGGGCGACGCCGGCGGCGACCAGGTCTTCGAGCTCGCGTCCCGGAGCCACCGGCTGCTCCCGCTCACCCCAGACCGGCAGCGCGACCTCGACCTGGTCGGCGGCATGAGGCTGCTCGAGCAGCGCGAGCCTTCGGCGGCGCTCGACCGCTTCGAGGCGCTGGCGGCCCGGGAGCCGCAGCTGTCGCGGGCCCGGTTCGGCGCGCTGATGGCCGGCTACGAGCTGGGGCCGGCCACCTACCCGAGAGCGCTCCCGCACGGCGAGGCGGTGCTGGCGGGCCGCGAGCTGGTCGCCGAGCAGCGGCAGCTCGCGCTGCGGGCGGTGGGCGTGATGCAGCTCTCGCAGGGGAAGCTGCAGCAGGCCGCGGGCACCCTGGCGGAGCTGGTGGTGCGCGCGCCCGACCTCGCCGAGGGCCAGTACAACTACGCCTGTGTGCTCGCCCGCCTGGGCGACCTGCCGGGCGCGCTGGAGCACCTGCGCGCGGCCGTGCGGCTCGACCCGGACCTCACCGCGCATGCCCAGAGCGACGACGACCTCGCCGCCCTGCGGGGCCAGCCCCCCTTCGAAGCGCTGCTGAAGCCGCAGGCCACCAAGGCCAGGCAGGAGCGCTAGCTCTCGGGCTCGGCGGCGGCCTTCGGGGCCTTGCGCGGGCCCTCCGGCGCGGGCTCCGGCGGGTGCGGATCGATCACCTGCCCGGCCATCGCGGGCTCGGAGAGCCCCTGGGCGAGGTCGCGGATCATCGCCTGCGCCTCGGCCGCCTTCTCGAGCGCCTCGGGTGTGGTCTCGGTAAACGACACCTGCCGCGCGGCCTCCCTCAAAAGATCCGCCTGCTGCAGCAGCGAGTTGATGTCGAGGTCGAACTCGCGCGGCAGGCGCTGCATCCCGCTGAGCGCTTCGAGCCGCTGCTGCTCGGCCTCCTGGGTCGCCCTCTCGAAGTCGAGGTCGAACTCGACCTCCAGCGCATCGGGGTCGACGCCGGGCCAGCGCAGGCCGCAGCTCATCCGCGCCTCCTCCTGGGTCATCTCGATGGGGTCGCCCAGCCAAGCCCAGTGGTCGTCGGAGGGGAAGCCCGCCCCCTCCACCACCAGCGCGAGGCGCTCGGTCAGCGGCTCGAAGTAGTAGCCAGTCTCAGGGGCCCGCGCCAAGTTCGACTCCTCCGCACGCCCGCTCGGCATTCAGAAGAGGGCAAAACCTCGCCTTCGTCCAGGGCGCGGTTATTGTACCTCGCGCAGCGGCCGCAGCGTCGCCCGAAGTAGCGGGGAGCGCGGTCCACACCGGAGCCCGGATGCCTCGCAGCCCCAAGCGATTCTTCGCCGCACTCGCCTGCACCGCGCTCTGCGTGGCCCTCCCGCGCGCCGCCGCTGCCGCGGTCCCGGAGGCCGGCGAGGCCACCGTCACCATCCTCGCGGGCTGGCGCGGGGTGCCCCAGCACGCGCTGATGGCGGAGCTCGCCCGCGACGGCGAGAGCCCCGTCCACTCGGCGTTCCAGCCCGGCTTCCTGCTCCAACTGGGCTTCCAGCCCGACGAAGACATGCACATCTCCGTCGACCTGGGCTACGGCCTCGACTCCTGGAAGCTGAACGGCGGCGACGCCTCGGTGAGCATCGTCAGCATCCTGCTCGCCGGCGACACGGCGCTGCTCAAGGGCAAGAACTGGTCGTGGTACCTGGGCGGCGGGCTGGGCTACTCCCTCAACACCTTCAGCCGCAACGGCCGCAGCACCGAGTCGAACGGCTCGGCGGGCTTCCTGAAGACGGGCCTGCGCTGGCAGCTCTGGGGCCACGCCGCGCTGGTGCTCGAGGACCGCTACACGCTCGCCGCGGCCGACTACCCCGAGCTCAAGAGCATGGTGAACGTGGGCGGGAACACGCTCTTGATCGGCCTGCAGTTCCACTTCCTCTCCCCCGACGACAAGGGCCACCCGGACACTCGCCGGTAGCGTCGCGGTCGCCGCGCGCGCGCGCAAAAACGTGCGGCCTCTGTCGGGTCGTGGGATGCTCCGCCCCACGATGGCCGACGAGACGACGAGCAGCCCCGCTAGCGGCACCACCAAGAACCCCGCGGTCGTGGTCCAGACCGCCGCGGGCGACGCGCCGCCCAGCGAGCGGCGCGAGTTCTCCGAGCTGCGCAAGGAAGTGGTCGAGGCGCGCAACCTCATCATCAAGACCGACAACCTGCTCAAGAACATGCACGCCGAGCTCAAGCGCGTGGGCGAGCGGCAGGAGGAGTTCGCGCGGCGGCGGTTCTTCTCCTCGGCGACGGCCTACGTGCTCTTCGTGCTGCTGGCGGGCGTGGGCGCGTTCACCGTGGCCCGCAGCGATTCGGCCCGCGAGCGCGAGGCCAGCGCCGCCGCTGAGTCGCGGTCGCGCGAGCTGCAGCAGAAGCTCGACCAGACGCAGAAGGCCGAGGCCGTGCGCCGCGAGGGGAGCGACAAGGCCTCGCGCGTGTTCGACCAGCTCGCCTCCGAGAAGGAGGGCCCGGGCCTGTCGCAGGCGATGTCCAACGCGGTCCGGATGGAGCGCACGCAGCTCTCCGCGCTCGAGGCCAAGGCGCTCGACGACCGCGTCGCCACCCTGAAGACGGCAGTTGCCCAGGGCGCGCTCGACCGGGGCAACCAGGCGGTGCGGCGCGGCGACCACAAGGCCGTCTCCACCGAGTACGGCCGCTACCTCGACCTGGTCGGCAGCACCAACGACCCGCAGATCTACTTCCACCTCGGCCATTCGCGCGCGCAGCTCAAGGAGTTCCAGACCGCCATCGACCCGCTGGAGAGGTTCCTCAAGGCGCAGTCGCAGGGCAAGCTCGCGCAGTCGGCGGGCTACTGGCTCGGGCTCGCGTACGAGGAGACGGGCGCCTCGGCGAAGGCCGCCGACGCCTACGGCAAGGCGGTGTCGCTCTTCCCGGGCAGCGAGCTCGCGCCGCTCATCCGCACCCGCATGCGCAAGCTGCCTCCTCCGGGGGCGACGCCCGCGCAGCCGCCAGCAGCGCCAGCCAGGCCGGCGGCGCCCCGGTAGTCGCCGACCGCGCGGTACTAGCGAGGAGGAGCGACGACGAGATGCGCTGCCCATCGCCGCCCTGGCGACGGGAGGTAAGCTGATCGGTGCTCTAGCGCTGCTCTAGCGCCCGGTGATCTTGGTGCGCGCCGCGGCCAGCGCTTCGCGCGCCTTCCGCGCGGTCGCCGCCGTCTGCTCGCCGCTGCGGGCGAGCTCGCGGCGGAGGTCCTCGAGCGCCTCGAGCGCGGCGGCGAGGTCCTGCAGCCCGGGCGCGACCGTGGAGGAGAGCCTGCAGCGCTCGGAGATCGCGGCGACCTCGCTCTCCCAGCGGCGGGCCCAGCGGTCCCACTCCTGGTCGGGCTCGCCGCCGCGCTGCTCGAGCTGCGGCGCGCCCGTCCCCGGCAGGGCTGCGCGCGCCACCAGCTGCTGGGAGAGCCGCTCGACCTCGTCCAGGCAGAGCTGCGGCGTCGCCGGGCGGGTGTCGGTAGAGGCCGGGCGACCGTAGAGGTCTCCATGGACCGAGCGGATGAGCTGCGAGAACACGATCGCGCAGAGCACGCCGTAGGCGACATAGACGGCGACGCGGTGCTTGCGGAACTCGGGCGGTCGTGGAGCCACCGAGGGGAGATAACACAGCCCCGGGGCTAGAGCACCGATCAGGTTACCGGACCGAGCCCGGGCGGTGAGGGGCAAGCAGCTCTAGGCGCGACGACGAGTCAACCCGTTGCGGTTTCCGAGGAGGA
>JAYWAO010000077.1:0-2428 GCA_043782365.1 Deltaproteobacteria bacterium | reverse complement strand
ACAACGTCTCGGCGCTGCTCGAGGTCATCATGAAGGCCAAGCCTTCGAGCGCGAAGGGCGTCTACCTCAAGGGCGTCTCGATCAGCACCACGATGGGCCCCGGCATCAAGCTCGACGCCGGCGCCATCGCCGCTCTCCACAAGTAGTAGAGCCGGCGCTCCCAACGGAGCCGCGGATCAGCACTGCCACCGCGAGGTGGGCGTGCCTCCACGGCCGAGGACCGGTTTTCGGTAACCGATTTTTGCACGACTGGTCACAGACAGCAGGCGGGGCGGAGCAGCCGTCCCTCAAACCAGGAAGCCTGCCGAGACTGATGCTGGGCCAGGGTTCACCACGCAGCTCGTTGGCTACGTGACCGAACCGAACAAAAAACGCGCAGGAATGGAGGTGAGGTCATGCAGCGCAACGAGAAGAAGGAACTGGTCGAAGCTCTACACGCAAAGCTTGCCAAGGCGGATTTCGCCGTGGCGGTCGCGTACAAGAACATCGATGCAGAGGCCACCGTGAAGCTCCGGAAGACTTTCCGGGAAGGCAAGGTGGACTACAAGGTGGTGAAGAACACCCTGGCCAAGATCGCAGCGAAGGGAACCCCCTCTGAGAAGTTGGCAGAGCAGATGTCGGGTCCCTCCGCACTCATCCTCGGGTACGGCGACGTCGTCGCTCCCGCGAAGCTCCTCCAAGAGATCATGAAGGAGCAGGGCGACAAGATGGTGGTCAAGGCAGGCGTCATCCAGGGCAACCTGGTCGACGCAGCCGGGCTGAAGGCACTCGCGAGCATGCCGTCCCTGACGGAGCTTCGCGGAATGCTGGCGGGGATGATCAACTCTCCCGCCTCCAAGCTCGTTCGCCTCCTCAACACGCCGGGCGCACAGCTCGCACGTGTTCTGAAGGCGAAGGCCGACAAGGCCGCCTAGCCGCGAGGCTAAGTGGCCCTTCGCAAGTCCGAAGGATGCGCAGTTCGTTTGCAAACCCAACTGGGCACCTCTATCAAGGGGGCCCCTGAATCAAGGAAACAGTCATGTCTGACCTGAACGCGATCGCAGAGTCCCTGAGCTCTCTCACCGTCCTCCAGGCGGCCGAGCTCGTGAAGATGCTGGAGACCAAGTGGGGCGTTTCCGCTGCTGCTCCCGTGGCCGTTGCGGCCGCGGCGGGCGCTGCGGCTCCTGCCGCCAAGGTCGAGGAGAAGACCGAGTTCACGCTCGTTCTCGCCGCGGCCGGCGAAAAGAAGATCAACGTCATCAAGGAGGTCCGCACCATCACCGGCCTCGGCCTGAAGGAGGCCAAGGACCTGGTCGAGGGCGCCCCCAAGACGGTGAAGGAAGGCCTCTCGAAGGAAGACGCCAACAAGTTCGCGGAGCTGCTCAAGGCCGCTGGCGCCACCGTCGAGCTGAAGTAACCGTTTTCGTCTAGCGGCATCAAACGCCGATCCCGGCGACGCTTTGCGGCGTCGTCGGGGTCGGAGTTGTCGCTTCGGCGGTACGAGTCCGCACCGTTTGTCGCACGCAACACCAGTCCGCAGCGCCGAGTCGATCGATTCCAAGAGCAGTTTGGGGAAGTCCAGCGCAGAGGGAGCAAAAGCTCACATGCCGGCAACGATCCAGAACAACTTCCGCACCCGTAAGAACTTCGCCAAGATCTCGAAGATCATCGACATCCCCAACCTGATCGACATCCAGAAGCACAGCTACTACAAGTTCCTCCAGGCCGACGTCGCTGCCGAGCAGCGCGAGGACCTGGGGCTCCAGGGCGTCTTCAAGTCCGTCTTCCCGATCAAGGACTTCAACGAGACGTCCTCGCTCGAGTTCGTCAGCTACCACCTCGAGAAGCCCAAGTACGACGTCGACGAGTGCCACCAGCGCGGCATGACCTACAGCGCGCCCATCAAGGTGGTCGTTCGCCTCGTCGTCTGGGACAAGGACGAGGAGACGGGCGCGCTCTCCATCCGCGACGTCAAGGAGCAGGAGGTCTACTTCGGCGAGATCCCGCTGATGACCGAGAACGGGACCTTCATCATCAACGGCACCGAGCGCGTGGTGGTGAGCCAGCTGCACCGCTCGCCGGGCGCCTTCTTCGACCACGACAAGGGCAAGACGCACTCGTCGGGGAAGAAGCTCTACTCGGCCCGCATCATCCCGTACCGCGGCTCGTGGATCGACTTCGAGTTCGACCACAAGGACGTGCTGTACGTGCGGATCGACCGCCGCCGCAAGCTGCCGGCGACCGTCCTGCTCCGCGCGCTGGGCGCGGTGCCGGACACCTCGAAGAAGGCCCCGATCGAGTTCAAGGGCACTCCCGAGGAGATGCTGAACTATTTCTACCAGACGGAGACGGTCACCATCGTCGCCAAGGACGAGTACGAGAAGTCGGTGGAGCTCAGCCTGCTCCCCGGCCAGCGTGCGACCCGCGACATCAAGAACGCCAAGACCGG
>JAYWAO010000076.1:0-6769 GCA_043782365.1 Deltaproteobacteria bacterium | reverse complement strand
TGATGCTGCGCCGTGCCGGCTATACCGCAGTCGACTCCACGATGGATTCGAGCAAGGTCTGCGACCTCCACCGCGCGAACCACTACGACCTGATCCTGCTCGACCTGCAGATGCCTGGCCTCGACGGTTTCCAGGTGATGGAGCGCCTCAAGGAGTTCGAGCTGGGCAGCTACCTCCCGGTATTGGTGATCGCCGCCCAGCCAGCTCACAAGCTGCGCGCCTTGAACGCCGGGGCGCGAGACTTCATCAGCAAGCCGTTCGACCTCGCCGAGGTGTTGGTGCGGGTGCACAACCTGCTCGAGGTCCGCCTGCTGCACGAGGCGTCCCGCACCTACAGCCATGCGCTGGAGTCCCTGGCGCGGCAGGATCCGTTGACCGGGCTCGCGAATCGGAGGCTTGCCCACGAGAGAATGCAGCTCGCTCTCGCCCATGGGCGGGTGACCAACAGCGCCATGGCGGTGCTCTACCTGGATCTCGATGGATTCAAGAGGGTCAACGACGAATGGGGCCACGGGGTTGGTGACGAGCTGCTGAAGAGGGTCGGCGAGCGCTTGGTGGCGATGGTGCGCAGGGAGGACACGGTGGCGCGCCTGGGAGGTGACGAGTTCCTCATCGTGCTGTGGTACGTCGTCAGCGAGAGCGCTGCGGCCATGGTGGCGAAGAAGGCCATCGAGGCGGTCGCGCAGCCTTATGAGATCGAAGGCCACGCGATGCGGGTGACGGCGAGCGCCGGCATCGCGCTCTACCCCGCCGAGGGCCAGGGCGTGGATTCGGAGGCGCTGATGCGGGAGGCGGACGGGGCGCTGCTGGAGGCCAAGCACGCCGGGAAGAACGCCTACAGCATCGCGAGGCGGACGAGGTGACTTGTGGGCGGCTTGCGGTTCCGACTCGCCCGAGGGGACGCGCTCGCTCCCGAGGCGCAAAGGTGTAGGGTGACTCGCCGCGTGACGCTCGCTCCAGTCCGCAGGAAATCGGCCGCCGCGCGCGCCGGGAGAGGAAGCTGCGATTCGCCTGATCAACCCAGCGGACATCCTGCGCGGCAAGATCCTGATCGTCGATGACCAGGAGGCGAGCATCCGCTTGCTCGAGCAGACGCTGCGCGGCGCCGGCTACGCCTCGGTCACCTCCACCAAGGAGCCTGGCCAGGTCTGCGAACTCCACCTCCTCAACCGCTACGACCTGATCCTCCTCGACCTGCAGATGCCTGGCATGGACGGCTTCCAGGTGATGGAGAACCTCAAGGCGATCGAGACGAGCGGCTACCTCCCGGTGCTGGTGGTCACCGCGCAGCCCGTGCACAAGCTGCGCGCGCTCAAGGCCGGGGCGAAGGACTTCGTCAGCAAGCCCTACGATCTTGCGGAGGTCCTGCTGCGGGTCCACAACATGCTCGAGGTCCGCCTCCTGCACCTGGAGACGAGGCGCCTCTACGAGCGCGTGGCGGCGGAGCAGCGGGTCTCGAGCAGGCTGCTGCTCGACGTCCTGCCCTCGATGGCCGCGCGCCTCGGCAAGCGGCCCGCGGCGGCGCCTGACGGCCTCACCGAGCTGATCACCGAGAGCTTCGCCGAGGTGACCGTGCTGTTCGCGGACATCGTCGAGTTCACCCGGTTCGCCGAGGGCGCCAGCGCCGCGGTGCTGGTGGGCGTGCTCGAGGACATCTCCAAGCGCCTGGGCGGCAGCCCCGGAGAGGACGAGGCCGTCGCCGCCGGGCAGCGGAGCAGGATCATCGGCGACGCCTGGCTCGCCGCGGTAGACCTCCCCGACGCGGCGGCGGACCACACCATCAGGGCTGCCGACCTGGCGCTCGACCTCAAGCAGACGCTGGAGCGCTTCAACCAGCACAGCCGCTACAAGGTGAAGGTGCGCATCGGCCTGGAGTCCGGCGCGGACGCGCCTGGTGGCGCTGCCGGCCAACGCGAGCACCTCCACGACCTGTAGCGCGCACGGCGCTGGCGCCGCTGGCGTTCAGCGCGGCAGCGACGGGGGCCGGCGCGCCCCGATCATTCCGTAGGCCTTCAGCTTGCGATAGAGGGTCGCCGAGCCGATCTGGAGCTGGTCCGCGGTGCGGGTCTGGTTGCCGCCGTTCAGCTCCAAGGCGGCGAGGATGTACTCCTTCTCGATCTCCTCGAGCGGCCGCACCGCGCCCTGGCTCACCGCGGGCCGGGGCAGCGCCTGGCGGACCTCGTCGGCCAGATCCTCGCCCTCGATGCGGCTCCCGGGCGCGAGGGCCACCGCGCGCTCCATCGCGTTCTGCAGCTCGCGCACGTTGCCGGGCCAGTCGTAGCGCAGGAGCAGCTCGGCTGCGCCCGGGGAGAGGCCGGTGCTCGGGCGCTTCATCCGCGCCGCCGCTTCGGCGAGCAGGACCCGGGCGAGGGGGAGCACGTCCTCCCGGCGCTCGCGGAGCGGCGGCACGCGCAGCTCGACCACCCGGAGGCGGTAGTAGAGATCCTGCCGGAAAGCGCCGCTCGCCACCTCTTTGGTCAGGTCGCGGTTGGTGGCGGTGACGATGCGGACATCGACGGCCCGGCTGGCGTTCTCGCCGACGCGGCGCACCTCGCGCTCCTGCAGCGTCCGCAGCAGCTTGACCTGCATGGCCGGGGAGACCTCGCCGACCTCGTCGAGCAGCAGCGTCCCCTTGTTGGCCGCCTCGAACAGGCCGGGCCGGTCCTGGGTGGCGCCGGTGAACGCGCCGCGAGCATGTCCGAAGAGCTCGCTCTCGAGGAGCGTCTCGGAGATGGCGCCACAGTTGACCGCGATGAACGGCCCCGCCGCGCGCGCGGACTCCTCGTGCACCAGGCGGGCGATCCGCTCTTTCCCGGAGCCGCTCTCGCCGGTGATGAGGACTGTTGAATCGACCTTGGCGAGGCGGCGCGCCAGGTCCACCAGCTTGCGCATGGGGGGGCTCCGCGCGACCACGCCGTGCGGCTCCTCGAGGTCGGGCACCGCGCGCACCAGCAGCAGACGGTGCTCGCGGAGCTTCCGCTCGGCCGCCTTCAGCGTCTCCGTCACCCGCTGCAGGGAGACGTCGAGGCACTCCTTGAGGCGGACCGGGGCATAGAAGCGCAGCTCCTCGGCGCGCTCGTCGCCCCACTCTTCGCGCGTGCGCCCGTAGAGGTGGCAGGCAGCGTCTCCCTTGCCCAGGCAGCGGTCCTCGAGGACGTAGACCTCCTTGGCGGCGCTCCGGCTCAGGTAGCCGCTGGTGAGCCCGCTGATGGTCCAGCAGACGGCGAGGTCGGAGCGGCCGAAGTGCAGCAGGTGCTGCTCGCTCTCGTAGGAGCCGCCGAGCAGCAGCCCCCCCTTCGAGAGCGCGCCGCCGCTCCCCGGCTCGACGCGGAAGAGCCCTTCGAGCGCGTTGATGCGGGTGCCGGCAGAGGCCCAGTCGTCTTGGGTCTCCCACTTGAACTCGGCCTGCATCGCCTCCGCCATGCGCCAGCCGTGAGCGAAGCCGAACTGAGTCAGTACGGTGCGCGCGGCGGTGAGGCCGAAGTTCTCCACCAGGTACTTGCGCAGGAGCCCCATCGCCACCGCGTCGAGCAGGAGCGCGCGCTGCCCCGCAAAGCGGATGACGCCCCCCTCCGGGTCGAGCTCGAGGAGCTCCCTGTGGTCCAGACCGTCGGCCCGCATGGGCTCTGCTCCCCTCGAATTGATGCTCAGGGTACTTCATTTTGATGGAATCTGCCACCAGGGCAAAGGGGACTGAGTTAACAACACTTGAAAATCACAATTGTTTGCAGTGGTGGCATGGCCCGTGCTGGAGGCCCATCCGTTCGTGACGCAACACTCGAATCGAATGGAGCAACATGTTCAACTTTCAGGGTCCTCTCTCGTTGGTGCTGTCGGCAGCGCTCCTGTTGGCCGGATGCGGAGGCGGAATTGGCTCCGAGTCCGGCGGCCTCGCGGGAGGCGCGGCCGCGAGCCTGCAAGCTCGCGGCATCGGCCCGGCTCCGGTGCAGCTCGGGCGGGCCGGCACCTTCACCCTCCTCAGCAAGACCGGGATCACCGACGTCTACGCCTCGGCCATCGTCGGCAACGTCGGGACCAGCCCCATCACCGGCGCCGCGCTGCTGCTCTCCTGCGGTGAGGTGACCGGGACGATCTACACCGTCGACGCCGCGGGCCCGAACCCCTGCGCGGTCACCGACGCGACCTTCCTCACGGCCTCGGTGCTCGACATGGAGACCGCGTACCTCGACGCCAGCGGCCGGGTCTCTCCGGACTTTACCGAGCTGGGCGCAGGAGAGATCGGCGGGATGACGCTCCGTCCCGGCCTCTACAAGTGGGGCACCGGCCTCTTCATCACCACCGACGTCACCCTCTCGGGCGGCCCCAACGACGTCTGGATCTTCCAGGTGGCCGGCACCCTGAACGAGGCCAACGCCGCCCGCGTGACCCTGGCCGGCGGCGCGCTGCCCAAGAACATCTTCTGGCAAGTCGCTGGCGCGGTGACGATCGGGACCACCGCCCACTTCGAAGGGGTCGTGCTTGGCAAGACCATGGTCGCCGTCAACACCGGCGCATCGGTGAACGGCCGGCTGCTCGCCCAGACCGCGATCACGCTGCAGATGAACGCGATCACGCAGCCCGCGCTGTAACCCACTCGAGAGCGGCGACGGGGTGCGCTGGTGCATCCCGTCGCGGCTGGGGTTCTCGGCTTTCGCGAGCGCCACCAGGAGCCGCAACAAAGTTTGTCACGCTGACCGGCTGCGGCGCTGTGACGCAGGTCGCCCGTGTGAAAAGTTCCCGGCGCCTGCGCGCTCGGGTGCCCTCGCTGCTCAGCGGGCTCGACGGGATGCGCTCGCTCGCCCTCGACGCCTCGCGCAGGGAAGTGGCGCGCGAGGAGGTGCCGGCGCGCTGGCGCCAGCGGCCTTGCCGGCGGCGCCTCGCGCGGAGATCGGCGACGGCACTTCGCCCCCGGGCTTCGCCTGAACTCGATCGGACCGCGAGCGAAAACGCTGCCACGCACCTCGGGGCAGGCGAGCGGCCCGCGCGTATGCGCCCCGCTCGCCTCCTGGCCGCGGGGCGCTGCCCCTCGCGCCACTCCCAGCGCCTCCTTGACACCGGCCCCCGCCTCCGCTATCCCCGCCCCACATTTTCTGGTGCCCGCGGCCCTCACTGGGCAGCCGGGAATCGAAAGTGGGCGCGGTATGGCCCGCTTTTTTTATTTCTGCACACCGCTTCGAACGAAGACCCGAGAGACGAGCCGATGGGACGCAAGGAAGAGATCCTCGAGAAGATCCGCGCGGTGGCCACGCCTTTGGCCGCGCAGGAGGGCTTGGAGCTGATCGACGTCGCCCTCGGCGGCTCCGGCCGCACCGAGCTGACGCTGTTCATCGACAAGGCCGGCGGGTCTCAGCTGCCTGGCGCTCCCGGTGTGAACCCGGGCTCCAGCGTCGGCCTGGAGGAGTGCGCGAACTTCTCGCACATCGTCTCTGCCGCGCTCGACGTGGAGGACCCGCTCGCCGGCGCCTACGAGCTGGTCGTCTCCAGCCCGGGCCTCGACCGGCCGCTGCGCCTGCCCGAGCACTTCACCAAGTACAAAGGCCAGCGCTGCCGCGTGAAGACCTACGCGCCCGTGCCCGAGTGCAACAACCTCAAGACCTTCGTCGGCCTCCTCGAGGGCTACGACCTCGAACAGAAGACCGTGCTGGTGAACGTGGACGGCAAGCAGTACGCGGTGCCCCACGCAGCCATCAGCAAGGCCAACCTCGACCCGGTGTTCGAGTTCTAGCAGAGCGTTACCGAAAGCTACAAAAAAACGAAGTCCGCTCCAACCCACATCAGAAAACAACAGAGCAGGAGTTCACATGGCAGCCCCAGCCCCGCAGATCCCCGCCGTCAACCTGAACATGATCCTCGACCAGGTTGCCAAGGACAAGGGCATCGAGCGGTCGGTCCTCATCGACACGCTCCAGAACGCGATCTCCCAGGCAGCGAAGAAGCACTTCGGCCAGGACCGCGCCATCGAGGCCACCTACAACGAGGAGAAGGGCGTGGTGGAGGTCTTCCAGACCCTCACCGTCGTGCTCCGCGTCGAGATCGAGGACCCGATCAAGAGCGTCAACCAGATCTCCCTCGACGACGCCGGCAAGAAGGGCATCGAGGCCGAGGTCGGCGACGAGCTGCTCTTCCAGATCTTCTACCGCCCCGAGGACGCCGAGGAGGCGCGGGTGCAGGACGAGCGCTACGGCGACATCCTGCGGCTGAAGACCTTCCGCAAGGAGTTCGGCCGCATCGCCGCGCAGACCGCCAAGCAGGTGATCATCCAGCGGACCCGCGACGCCGAGCGCGAGAACGTCTTCAACGACTACAAGGACCGCAAGAACGAGATCGTCTCGGGCATCGCGCTGCGGTTCGAGCGCGGCAACATCATCGTCAACCTCGGCCGCGCGGAAGCCGTGCTCCCCGTCCGCGAGCAGACCCCGCGCGAGTCGTACCGCGCCGGCGACCGCGTGCAGGCGTTCGTCGTCGACGTGCTCCGCGAGAGCAAGGGCCCGCAGATCATCCTCTCGCGCGGCTCGCCTGAGCTGGTGCGCAAGCTGTTCGAGATGGAGGTCCCCGAGATCGCCGAAGGCGTGGTGGTCATCGAGGCGATCGCCCGCGAGTCGGGCGGCCGCACCAAGATCGCCGTCGCCAGCCGCGACCAGGACGTCGATCCGGTCGGCGCCTGCGTCGGCATGAAGGGCTCGCGCGTGCAGGCGGTCGTCCAGGAGCTGCGCGGCGAGAAGATCGACATCGTCCCCTGGGACGAGGATCCGGCCCGCTTCGTCTGCAA
>JAYWAO010000075.1:0-6782 GCA_043782365.1 Deltaproteobacteria bacterium | reverse complement strand
GTTGAGCTAGCATCCACGCTTCGCACCGCGTTCCCCGCGCAAGCCGCGGGCTGGAGAGACCCATGGCGCGCCGGAAGTTCATCTGCGGCAACTGGAAGATGTTCAAGACCCCCGTCGAGGCGGCCGCGCTGGTGCGCGACCTGCGCGCGCGGCTCGGAGGCACGGGCGTGCAGGTGGCCATCGCGCCGCCGTTCGTCTCGCTGCACGCGGCGAAGGAGGCGCTGGCGGGGTCGAACATCCAGCTCTTCGCGCAGAACTGCCACTTCGAGAAGCAGGGCGCCTTCACCGGCGAGGTCTCGGCCCCGATGCTGAAGGCGCTCGGCTGCGACGGCATCATCCTCGGCCACAGCGAGCGGCGGCAGCACTTCGGCGAGACCGACCAGCTCGTCAACAAGCGGCTGCTCTCGGTGCTCGCCGAGCAACTGCACCCGATCGTCTGCATCGGCGAGACGCTGGCCGAGCGCGAGGCCGGCCGCACCTGGGAGGTGGTCTCGGGCCAGATCCGCGGCGCGCTGAGCGGCCTCACCGAGGCGCAGCTGCTGCAGATCACGCTCGCCTACGAGCCCGTCTGGGCCATCGGCACGGGCAAGACCGCCACCACCGCGCAGGCGCAGGAGGTCCACGGGCTGATCCGCGGGCTCCTCCGCGAGCTAGGCGGGGCCGCGGTGGCCGATGCGGTGCGGATCCAGTACGGCGGCAGCGTGAAGCCGGAGAATGCGGCGGAGCTGCTCGCGCAGCCCGACATCGACGGCGCGCTGGTGGGCGGGGCGTCGCTGAAGGCCGAGGACTTCTCGCGCATCGTGGCGGGCGCCAGGTAGAAGCTGAGCGGCACGCGCAGGCAGGCGAGCGCGCCGGTGCGCAGCGACTCAGGGACGCGCAGCGCGCAGAGGGGCAGCGCAAGCAGGGTCTCGGGCTCGTCGAAGAGCAGGGGAAAGGCGTCGCAGCCGAGCGCGCTGCGGGCCGCCAGCACCTGCGCGCGCGGGCCGCCGAACCCGCCCACCGGGCCAGCCGGACTCGCGCGCAGCGAGGCGCACCGCAAGCCCCAGCAGCGCGGGCGGGCACTGCAGCGTCATGGTGCCGAAGCCGAGATGGGCAACCAGCCCGAGCAGCGCTCCAAAAGGAAGCGGGCCACCGCGGCCGCATCAGCCGACGTGAGCGCTCTCGTGCTCACCTCGCCGACGCTGCCGGGGGCCCGCTCCGCCATGGAGGCGGTGACCTTACCGCCTAGTTGATGGTGAGGGCCACGTCGTCCACCCAGAGGGTGGTGCGGTAGCTGTCGCCGTCGTTGTGGGCGTTCCAGAAGAGCTGCACGGTGGTGCCCTTGTACGAGGTCAGGTCGACCGTGTACTTGACCCACACCTGGTCGTTGTACAGGTCATCGAAGATCACCTTGAGCGTCGTGCCATCGGTCTTGCGGATGGCCGCGGTCTGCCAGTCGTACACGGGCGAGACGTCCTCGGAGTACCGGTAGACGTAGAAGGTCAGCACCGCCGAGGTGGCCGACGCCGGGATGGCCACGTTCTGGCCCAGCGCCGAGTCGCTCGCCGGCACCGTGGTGCCCGACATCCAGCCCATGCGGCCCGAGTAGCTGCCGCCGTGCTTGACCACCGAGGAGGCCACCGGCGCCTGCGTGCCGCCCGTGAGCCAGCCGGTCAGCTTGTTCTCGAAGTCGCCGTTGACCAGGCCAGTGGGAGGCGGCGTGGTGGCGTTCTTCACGGTGACCGCGAGGGTGGCTGTGCCGACGTTGCCCGCGGCGTCCGAGGCCTTCACCAAGAGCGAGTGCGCGCCGTCGGCGACGGTGGTGGTGTTCCACGAGGCCGAGGCCGAAGAGGCCGACGCCGAGCCGATCGAGACGCCGTCCGCGAAGAGCTCCACCTTGGTGACGCCGACGTTGTCGGTCGCCGAGGCGGTGACGGTGACCGTGCCCGAGAGCGCGGCCGAGCCCGACGGCGCCGAGAACGAGGCCACCGGGGCCTGCGTGTCGGGCTGCGCGTTGACCAGGGTGACGTCGTCCACCAGCATCCAGGTGGGGTCGGCCGAGTAGCCGTCGTCGTGGCTCTCGAAGTAGAGCGTCACGGTCTGGCCATTGTAGGCGGAGATGTCCTGGCTCACCTGCTTGTAGCCGCTGTCGTTCGACAGCGTGTTGAAGAAGCTGACTAGCGTCTTGCCCGCGGAGTCGCGCAGCTCGGCGATCTGCTGCGAGTACTTGGTGGTGTCGGCGCCCGGGTTGAAGCCCTTCCAGAAGAAGGACAGCGTGCTCACGCCCGTCGCGGGGACGACGAACGCCTGGGTCAGCGTCGAGTGCCCGTTGAACGGCGTGGCAAGGCCGACCTGCGCCGCGTTCTTGCCGCCGTGGACGTCGGTCGAGAGCGAGACCTTGTTGGCGATGGTCCAGCCGGTGAGCGCGTTCTCGAAGTCGCCGTTGGTCAGCGCGCCCGCCGGGGGAGGCGGCGTGGTGCTGATGATGGTCAGCGCCAGCGTGGCGGTGTGGCTGCCCGAGGTGGAGGTGCCCGTGATGGTGGCAGACGCGCTCGCCGCCGCCGCGCTGGAGGCCGCGGTGATGGTCAGCGTGCTGGTGCCGCCCGCGGTGACGGTGGCCGGGCTGAACGCCGCGGTCACGCCGGCCGGGAGGCCCGAGACGGAGAGCGCGAGCGACTGGGCGCTGCCCGACTTGATGGTGGTGGCGACCGAGGCCGTGCCCGTGGCGCCCGCTGCGAGCGTGAGGCTGGCCGGCGAGACGGCGAGGGTGAAGTCGTTCGCCGGCGGCGCGGTGACGGTGACGGTGACGCCGAGGGTGGCCGAGTGGCTGCCCGAGGCCGCCGTGCCCGTGATGGTGGCGGTCGCGCTGGCGGCCGCCGCGCTGGAGGCCGCGGAGATCGTCAGGGTGCTGGTGCCGCCCGCGGTGACGGTGGCCGGGCTGAACGCCGCGGTGACGCCGGCCGGGAGGCCCGAGACCGAGAGCGCCACCGACTGCGCGCTGCCCGAGGTGATGGTGGTGGTGAGGGTCGCGGCGCCCGACGCGCCGGCGGCGACGGTGACGCTCGCCGGAGAGACCGCCACGCTGAAGTCATTGGACGGCGGCGGCGGCGGCGTGCCGCCCGTGGGGGTGGCGGCCTGGGGAGTGGAGAGGGGCGAGGTGCAGGCGCCCGCGGTGCCGTAGACCGAGTACTCGTAGGGGACGCCGCCGAACACCTGCGTGTCGGAGTAGGCAGCGGCGGTGGAGCCGCCCACGGGCAGCATGGTGGGGGCGTGGCCGACCAGACGGCGCAGCACGGTGTAGCCCGTGGCGCCCGAGACCGCGGTCCACGAGAGGTCGACCTTGCCGGCGCCGGCGGTGGCCGTCAGCGTGACGGCGGCGGGCCGGCTGGGGCAGGCGACCACATTGGAGGCGGGCTGCGCCGTGTTGGCGAGGCCGTGCGCGTTGAAGGCCGCGTTGATCAGGTCGGAGTTCGGCGTGCCGTCGGTGGTGTTGCCGTTGTCGTCATCGGCCGCGAGGAAGGCCGAGTAGGCGTTGCCCGCGGTGTTGGGGAGATAGGCCGTCATCATCGGGATGGCGCGCAGGTAGACCCGCTCGAACTGGTGCCAGCCCTCTTCGGTGCCGTAGCGCTGCACGTAGGCCTGCGAGAGGTCCCAGGTGGCGCCGGAGAGCAGGTGGCTCTCGCAGTGGCACTCGTAGCCGAGGGCGCCCGCGCAGCCCGAGCTCTTCTGGCACTTGGTGGCGATGTTCGCCTTGGTCACCGAGTACTTGAAGTCGCGCACCGCCGTGGGGCAGGCGGTGGTCTCACCGTGGCCCGTGGACTTGAAGAAGCCCGGGCCCACGCAGTTGTCGCGAGAGAGCAGCAGCGCGACCGTGTCGGCCATCGCCTCGCCCTTGGCGGTGTCGCCGGTGGTGCCGGACTTGGTGTTGTGGTCGAGGCCGTGGCCGAACTCGTGCTGCATGACGTCGGCGATCTCGCCCGTGTTGGAGCACGTCGAGTCGCTCTGGAAGAAGTTCACCGTCGAGCCGTCCCAGAAGGCGTTGCAGGTCTGGGACAGGTTGACGTTGGCGCCGACATCGGTCGCGAACCACGAGGTGGCGGTGCTGTTGTTGCCCGAGCCCAGCCACTTCGAGGAGACCTGGCGCACGATGTTGAGGTGGTAGAAAGCATTGCGCGCCGCGCGGGTAGAGTGACCCGAGGACGAGAACGAGCAGTCGCTGGCCGGCGACGAGGTGAAGGTGACGTTGCCGCTGGTGGCGGTGCCGGCCGGCGCGCCGCAGGTGTCGTTGATGTTGAAGAAGCCGCCCGCGAGCGCCGACGAGGCGCTGGAGGCCGACGTGAAGTTGCCGCCGAGGTCCGAGCGCTGCGCCGACCCAGCCGTCACCGCCGAGTACTGGAAGGGCACGATGACTTCGGCCTGCGTGTTGGTGCGCGGGTAGATCGAACCCTCGATGTGGCTGGCGTAGCGGTTGTCGTCCCAGAGGTCGAGCGTCTCACCAGACGAAGCGTCGACCCACGCCGCGTAGGTCTTGGTGTCACCCGGGAGCTGGAAGCGGAACAGGTACGCGAGGTGCGTCTCGTAGCCCGCGCCGATGGCGCCCGTGTAGACGCCCGACGACTCGCCCGAGGCCGGGAGGAGCGGGACCACCTTCAGCTCGCTGGTCATCATCTTCGGCGTCTGCAGGACGCGGGCGCCCTTGCGCAGCAGCTCCCACGCCTGGTCGCTGGAGAGCGACGCGGTGTGGGCCGGGGCGTCGACGAGCTTCTCGGCGTGGATCTGGACCAGGTTGCCGTTGTTGACCACGTAGGTGAGGCGGGCGTCGCTCACCTCGGTGCCGCCCAGGGCGTGGCGGAAGGTGGCGAGCAGCAGCTCACCGGTGTCGTCCTGGGCGCCGCTCCAGCGGGAGTCGAGCGTGAGGCCGGCCCCGAGGACAGCGGCGCCGACGAGGCCCTGGTGGCGGGCGAGCAGCCCGCTGGCCATCGACTGCAGCCGGGCCGAGACGGCCTTGGGCTGCGCCGCGCCGAGCGTCGCGAAGCTGTTGCCGTAGACGGCGGTGGCGGCGAGCGCGTTGCCGCGGCCCGGGGTCCAGGGGATGCCGGGACCCTCGAAGTACATCGGCGCGCCAGAGCGGCGGTCGAACACCACCGACCAGCCCTTGCCTTCACCGGCGAGGAACTTCTGCACGGCCGGGCTCTGCGCGGAGAGCTGCGCGGACTCCTCAGCCGAGGCGGCGACCGGCATCGCCAGCCGGCGCTGGCTCTGGCCCTTGGCGACCTGGGCCACGGTGACGTTGGGCTTGTTGGAGATCCCGTCCTCGACGGTGGTCGCAACCTTCTCCGGCGCCGGAGCACAGGCGGCGGCCATCACGAGCAATGCGGAGAGGGCAGGTAGTGCAAGAGCGGTGTTGCGGGACCGGTTGAGCACGTCGCCTCCAGCGAGGGTTGGACAATCGCGGGGCGAACCGTACTGATCGAAAGGCCTGCTGCAAGTCGGTCGGTCTTCGCCGCAACAGGACGAGACCGCTGGCGGAATCTTGCAACCGTCTAAAATCAACTGGTTGAATCTAGAAACAGCAGTGTAGGGAAAGGGGGCATCCTCTACACGGCGGACGTTCAAAGGCGCGACACTGCATCAGACCAAGGCCGCACAAATCTGAGCGGGTTCGCCCCTGTGATCCGCTACTTCGCGGGCGCCCCTGCGCCGCCCTGCGCAGCCTTGGCCGCCTTGATCACCTCGGTCATCTTCGCCGAGGTCTCTTCCAGCGTCGCCTTGAGCTTGGCGAGCTTCTCCTGCGCCTTGGCCTTCTCGGCGGGGTCGGCGAGCTTGTCCACCAACTGGGTGTAGTGGTTGGCCAGCTTGGTGAGGGCGATGCGCTTGTTGACGTAGTTCATCGGCGCCGCCGGGGCGAGGGCGATCAGGCGCTCGTAGATCTCCAGCGCCTTGTCGAGCTGGGCCTCGACCACCGGGGCGTCGCCCTTCCGCGCGCCGCCGCGCTGCGCGTAGATCTCGCCGACCCAGGCCAGCGCGTCGGCGTCCTTGGGGTCGAGCTTGAGGACCTCGACGAAGGTCTCCTCCGCCTTGTCGAGGATGCGCCCCTCCAGGTACATGCCCGCGCCGTTGCGCAGGTTGGCGAGCTTCTCCTCGGGCTTGGTGCGGGTGGCCGCGGCCTTCACCAGGGTCTCGCCGGCGAGGTCCAGCTTGCCGGCCTTCTTCCAGCTGAAGGAGGTCTTGTCCCAGACCGCCTGCGGCTGGTTCGGGTCGAGCGCGAGCGCCTCCTGCAGCGCGGCCGCGGCGCCGGCGTAGTCCTGGGCGCGGTAGAGCTCGTTGCCCTTGGCGAGCTTGAGCGCCGTCACCTCCTGCGCCTTGGCGGCTTCCAGCTCGGCGGGGGTCGGGTCCTTCTTGCAGGCGGTGAGGGAGAGGCAGGCCACGGCGCTCAGGAGCGCGGCGCGGCTGCTGGAAGAGACGTTCATTGGGACCTCCAGGAGGTGTACGTGGCGCACTCTGCCCCAATCAACGGAGGTCTGCCACTGAAGAGCGGCGGCGCCGCGCGGGAAGCGGGCGGCGCGGCGATCGGCCACGGACAATGGGGTGGCAAAGGCAGCGCTGACGTGGTCGTTGACGTGGTCGTGGGTTGGCGGTCGGCTCGCAAGAGCGCCTGGCAGCCAAGCGAGGGAGGGTGCGAGCGCGGCACCCGAGCGGTCCGATCGCGCCTGGCTCCGGTCCAGATCGAGACCGCGGCGTGCGCGGCGGTGAGGTCTCCCACGTCTCCCAGCCTCGGCGGGGCGCGCTGGCCCGATTCGTGG
>JAYWAO010000074.1:0-18392 GCA_043782365.1 Deltaproteobacteria bacterium | reverse complement strand
AGGCTGCGGCCCCGAAGGCGCCGGAGCGGGCGTGGCGAGCGGCCCCCCAGCCGGGCTCGCCGCCTTCGCCTCGGCGACCACCAGCGACCCATACGTGCGCGCGCGGGCCTGGCAGCGCCACCAGAGGAACGAGAAGCGCACCGAGTGGCCGTCGAGCGTGGCCTCGCCCTCGAAGCGGAGCGCCGGGTGCCCCTGCGGCCCCACTGCCCGCACACCCGTGCGCACCTCCGCCGCCTTCAGGCCCGCCGCTGCCGCCCAGCCGGGCACGAGGTGCGCCGCCTCGACGAGGTCGGTGGGCAGCGGCGCGAGCTGCCCCGCAAACAGCGTCAGCACCGCCTCGTCCTCGAGCCAGACCGCGCTCGCCGGGTTGCGCCTCGCCAGCCTCCACGCGGCCCCCAAGAGCGACGCGCTCGCCGCGGGCACGTCGCCGTCGGCCGCGTGGTCCTTGAACTGGTGGCACTTGACCGATGGGGCCATCGCCTCCATCCACGGCGTGCCATCGCCCTCGCGGAGCAGGCGCAGCAAGCGCCCCGTCTTGTCGCAGCGCCAGACCAGCGCCTGCCCGCCGTCGGCGTCGACCAGCGCCGCCGGGTGGCCCTGCACCTCGACGGGCCCGCGCAGGAACCCGGCGCCGGCGGGATCGGCCGACCGCCTCGCCGAGGTGGACACGCGCGCGCCCCTGCCCAGCGCGGCCGCGAGCATCACCTCTTCGTCACCGGGCAAGCCCTGGCGCGGATCGGCCTCCCAGGACAGCACCACGCGCCCGGCGCCCTTCTTGGCGTGCGCCAGCGAGCCGGCGCCCGGGGTTCCCTCGGCCTTGCGGTCGGCCCAGTCGGGGAGGTCGGCGCGGACGTTGCCGAAGGCGTCGGGGGCGAGGGTGGGCGGCTTGCACGAACAGACCACGACGAGAGCCAGCGCGGCGAGGCGCACGACCAGTGCATTGCTCTTGGGAAGCCAGGAGACCAGCAGCGGAGCGGGCGGGAGCACCAGCACACTCTGCCTGCGATGAGGAGGGGGAGGAAGGGCCCGACCGCGGTGGAGCGAGGCGCCGCGTCTTGCGCAAGCAGCGCCCCGGCCCCTTGCCCGCGGAGCGCCCTGTGGTACGGTCCGCCCACTGAATGAGCATTCATTCATCCGCCCGGAGCCGCAGATGATCGCCCCCGCCTTCACCGAAGAGCACGACCTCTTCCGCAAGTCCCTGCGCGACTACGTCGAGCGCGAGCTCAAGCCGCATGCGCTGGAGTGGGACGATGCCGGGATCTTCCCGCGCGAGGTGTTCAAGCAGATGGCGGCGCTGGGCGCGCTGGGCGTCGGCTACCCCGAGGAGATGGGCGGCTCGGGCGGCGACTACTGGCACGTGGTCGTCCTCGGCGAGGAGCTGGTGCGCAGCTACAACGCGGGCATCAACATGGCGCTCCTCGTGCAAGCGCAGATGGCCACGCCGATCATCGGCGAGATCGGCACCGACGAGCAGAAGAAGGAGTTCCTCGCCCCGGCGCTGGCGGGCGAGAAGATCGCCGCCCTCGGCGTCAGCGAGCCCGACGCTGGCAGCGACGTGGCCAACCTCAAGACCACCGCCCGCCGCGACGGCGACGACTACGTCATCAACGGCGCCAAGATGTGGATCACCAACGGCACCCGCGCCGACTTCATCACGCTCGCGGTGCGCACCGGCGAGCCGGGCTATGGCGGCATCTCGCTGGTGACCTTCCCCACCGACGTCAAGGGCTTCTCGGTCTCGAAGAAGCTGCACAAGGTGGGCAACCTCTCCAGCGACACCGCCCTGCTCTTCTTCGAGGATTGCCGGATCCCCGCGCGATATGTCCTCGGCGAGGAGAACGCGGGCTTCTATCACATCATGACCAACTTCCAGGGCGAGCGCCTGGTGGCCGCCGTCGGCGCGGTGGCCGGAATGCAGCAGATGGTCGATGATACCATCCAATATGCCAATGACCGGAAGGCGTTCGGCAAGCCGTTGATCAAGATGCAGGTTTGGAAGCACAAGCTGGTCGAGCACCTCACCGCCATCGAGGCGGCGCGCTGGCTGACCTATCGCGCCTGCGATCTCTTCGCGCGCAAGGAGGCCGCCACCAAGGAGATCAGCATGGCGAAGCTCTTCGCCGGCGACCTGATGCAGAGGGTGGTCTACGACTGCCAGCAGCTGCACGGCGGCATGGGCTATGTCGTCGAGACGCCGATCGCGCGGGCGTTCCGGGATGCGCGCTTGATCACCATCGGCGGCGGCGCCAGCGAGATCATGAAGGAGATCATCTCGAAGCTGGTGGTGGGCTTCTAGCCTCAGGAGTCGGTGCGGCTGCGGCCGCCCGGCCAGAGTTCGAGCGCGCGCAGCCGCGCCCGGGTCGCCTCCAGCTCGAGCTTGAGGCGCGCCACCTCCCGCTCGCGGCGCGCGCCCTCCGCGACCAGCGCCTCGCAGCGCCGCTGGTAGAGCTCGAGCTTTCCAGGCTCCGCCGGCAGCGGGTCCGGCGGGCGCCCGGGCAGCGGCACGGCCCCGCTCGCGGTCAGCGTCGACGCGGGCGCGGCGGCGGGCGTCGGGGCCCTTCCGGCCGTGCGCAGCTCGAGCAGCGCCTGCTGCAGGCGCGCCTCCAGCTGCTCGTCGAGCTGGTTGAACTGCACGCCCACACCGGGCACGCTGCGCCCTTGGATCACCTGCCAGTCGGCCCGGCGGACGACCCAGCCGCCGAGCGTCAGCGCCTGCCTCCAGCCGGGGCGCACCACGTCGATCCGCAGCCGGGTGCCCTCGCGCACGTCGGCGTCGGTGCGGGCGAAGAGCCCGCTGCGCGAGATGTTCTCCACCGTGCTCGGGATGCGCTTCCCGTCCGCGGACAAATGCACCGCGACCCCCATCGCGCGCACTCTCGGTGCCCGGGCTTGGTCGCCCATTGATGATGCCTCCCCCGCCATCGGCCGATGGGAGAAGGAGTGTCCGCCCAACCGGAGTGGCCAGCAATTCGTGGGCTACCCTATTCACTTCTCAACCTCTGGCGCGCTGCTCCAGCGAGCGCGGCGAGGTGGGGAGCCCTGCCTTGCGCGCCGCCTACTCGCAGCCCGCGGTCGCCGCGTTGCCGGTGCCGCGCGCGTCGTGCCGGAACCGCGGCCAGCCTGCCGCGAGCCCCTTGCTGTCGGTCGCGATCGCGCTGAGGGCCCCGCTCGCGTCGGCCACGAAGAGCGTGCCGTCGCAGCCCACCACCGGGCTCGAGGCGGTCGCCGCGCCGCCGAGCGGAAGCTCCCAGAGGACGCTGCCTCCCGGCGACATCGCGCGCAGGCTGCGGCCCGCCGAGAGGTAGAGCGTGCCGTCGGCGCCGATCGCCGGCGTCGCCTGGATGCCGCTCGCGTCGCCGACCTGCGCGGGGAGGAACTTCGGGTCGAGCGAGGGGCTGGCGTGGGCGGTGCCGTCGAGCGGGAACGGCGTCAGCGCGCCGTCGCGGCCGAGGAGGAGGAGCGCGCCGAAGGCGATCACCGGCGACGAGAGCAGCTTCTGGCCCACGGCTTCGGGGCCGGCGCCGAGGAGCGCGCCGTCGGCGCCGAGGCGCGAGAGGCGGCCAGAGTCGTCGGCGAAGGCAGCCAGGCCCGGGACCAGCGCGGGAGAGGCGCCCAGGTCGTCGGCGGCGGGGAAGCTCCACTCCTCGTTGAAAGAGTATGCGCCCGTCGCGTCGGTGGAGAGGCGGAGCTTGTGCGCGCGCGCGTCGTCGCCGCCCGCGTAGATGGCGCCGCCTTCGGCGATGGCAGGGCTGCTGCGGCCGCCCGAGACCTGCGCGAGCACCCAGCAGGCGCGCTCGCCGCCGGCGACCGGGAAGCCCGCCGAGCCCTGCAGCGCAAAGAGGCCGCCGCGCACCGAGGCGCCGCTCGCCAACTGGAAGGTGCCGCTGCCCTGGACGATCAGCGCCTCGAGCGGTGCGCCGCCGGCGCCGAGCCCGGGCACGCGGTAGAGCGCTGGCGAGGCGTGGAAGGAGAGGCCCGCGGGGAGCCCGGGGCAGGTCCAGCGCGACTCGCCGCTGTCGGGGTCGAGGGCCCGCAGGTCTCCGGCCTCGCTCACCGCATACACCAAACCGTCGCCGCGCACGGGCGAGGCGCTGACCGGCCCGTTGAGCGGGCGCGACCAGAGCGGGACGCCCGTCTGGCGATCGACCGCGACCACCTTGGCGGTGCCGGTGCCGAGGAAGACCCGCTTCGAGTCGAGCGCGGGCGAGGAGTCGATCGGCAGGCCGCCGCCGACGTCGCGCCGCCAGAGCAGGCGGGTGACGGGCAGCGAGGCTGGCATTATCGATTCGTTACCGATGCGATCCCGCGCGCGGACGCCGAAGAGCAGCGGGCCCTCGGCGGCGTGGAAGGCGGGCGCGGAGAGCGGCAGCTGGAAGGTCCATTCGATCGGCGAGACGCGGGTGCCGGCGATCGGGGCCATGCCCTCGCCGATGACGGCGAGCGATTCGGGGTCGACGCCGGCGCCGAGGTCGCGGGCACGGGCGTGCACCTCCACGGTGGCGCTGCGGAGGAACGACGGCGCGCCTGCGGGCGACGGCAGCGAGAGGTCGAGCGCCGGTCCCGTGCGATCGATGGAGAGCAGGCGCAGCGGCGCGGCCCACGAGGCCTTGGCCGCGGTGATGACGGGGCGCAGGTTCCAGGCGCGCTCCTCCAGGCCCGCGGCGTCGAGCAGGCCGCGGTAGGTGCCGTCGCTGGCGGCGACGAGGGTGACGCCGACCGGCGCCGCGCCCGCGGAGGGCTGCGCGGGCTCAGCGATGACGCGGACCACCACGTCGGTGGCCGGGGTCTCGACGGTGAGCGAGAGCGCGATCACGCCGCCCTTCACGAAGGTGTTCCCGGCCGGTGAGACCCAGGTGGTCTTCGGGGCCACGTCCAGCGCGCAGGCGCCGTCGTTGCAGTGGAAGCCCGCGCCGCACGAGGGCGCGCAGGCGCGGGGAGGCGCGGTGCGGCAGAGGCTGTCCTGGCAGGTGAGGCCGTAGCCGCAGTCGGCGTCGAGCGTGCACTGCCCGCCCGGGCTGGGGATGCAGCCCGCGGCGAAGGCGGCGAGCAGCGAGGTGAGCGAGAGGAGCAGCGCCTCGGCGCGCGCGGCGCGGTGGGCGGAGTGCTCGAAGCGGCGCATGGCTAGAACCTCCCCTGCACGGCGGCGCCGGCCGGAGCCTTGGCGCCGCCCGCGGGTCCGGATGGGAGCAAGAGGACGAGGCCACCGAGGCCTAGCGCGCCGAGGCCCGCTGCGCCGAGCACCACCGCGGTCGTGCCGGCGGTGTGGACGGCGCCGTAGGAGGGCTTGTCGGCGTCGGTGAGGGCGCCCGTGCGGTAGCGCGCATCGAGGGCAGACGAGGCGTTGCGGGCGTACCACTCGAACCCAGCCGCGGCGGCGAGGAGCACGCCGGCGCCGACGAGCAGGTACTTGCCCACCCTGGCCTGGCCCACCCCCGGCGCGGACCTGGCGTCGACCGCCGCGGCCGGCGCTGGAATACTTGCAGCTGCAACCGTTGCCGAAGCAACCTTCTGCGTCGCCAGCGGCGTCGCGTCGGGCGTGTCGTCGACCAGCGCCGGGGCGCCGCCCCGCTTCTCGCAGAGCAGCCGGGTGTCGCGGTGGTAGGAGACGCGCACGCGCCGCTCCTCGCCGCCGGCCTTGACGACGTGGCGGCCGACCGGGAGGGCGAGCGGCCTCGCGAGCGGCAGCGCGCCCTGGTCCTGGCCGTCGACGAAGAGCCGCACGCCGGCGGCGCCCTCGCCTGCGCGGACCAGCACGTTGCCAGCGCAGGGGGCCGCGCCGAGCAGCGCGCAGACGCCGTGCTCGAGGCCGCCGGCGAGGTCGAGCGGGCCGCCCTCGACCGAGGCCCGCTCCTCTCCGATCGGCGCCCCGTCCTTCGAGGAGAAGAGCCGCAGGGTGAAGCGATAGCCCTTGGTGGTCGATTCGACCTGCCCGCTGACCATCTGTGAGAGGCGGGCGGCGCGGCCCGCGGCGGCGAGGCACCCGCCCTCGTCGGCGGCGCAGGCTCCTCGCGGGATCAAGTCGAACGCGCGCACGCGCGGCAGGCTGCTGGCGCCGTCGTGGAGCTGCGCGAGGAGGCGGTCTTGCAGCTGCTCCTGCCCCGCGGGGAGCTGGAGCGGATAGAGGCCGATCGACTCGCCGTCCGGGACGGCCGCGGCCTTCGCTGCCTGGGCCTGCGCGGTCTTCGAGGTCTTGAGCGGCGCGTGCGCTGCGCTCGGTGAGGCAGGAGTGTTACTCGGCGGCGCGCCGTGGGCGGCGGTCGAGAGCGCGCTCGCGGCGAGGGCGGCGGCGAGGAGCAGCTTGGTCCGGCTGGGGGCGAGCGCGGCGGCGGTGGCGGGTCGCTTCATGGGGTGGATGCTCGGCCATAAACGGGTTCCGTCAACTTTTCGGCGGCGGATTGGAGGCGCGCCAGAGCGCGGCAGGCGCACGCACGGGAAGGCGTGGTGCGCGGGAACGCCCGGCGAGGGCTGGGGATGAAAACCGGAGTTGACCGGAATGGCCGCGCACACAGGGCGGTGTCCTGGCGTCGCGTCAACGCGGGCCGGAGTGGACGGAACGAGCGCATGCGGGTCTTGCACCGAGGCGCCCCGGCGTTTCAGGAGGGCGGTCGCCGCCGAGACCGCTGCCGCGACCCGGGCCGGGGACCACCGCTCGCCCGGACCGGCACGCTCCTGTCGCCGGTCAACCGACCGATGGGTCTGCGCGCCCGCAGTGTGGGACTAGACATCCGTCCCGTGCTCGCCGCGGGTTCACGCAGTGTTGCTCCCGGGTGCCCGCATGTTCGCAGCCCTGCTCCTCGCCGCCGGCTTCGCCGCCTCATCGCACGCGCCGGCGCGCTCGATCGATCAGCGCGTCTCGCTGCTCGAGGCGCGGCAGATGCTCGAGTCGCAGTCGATCTGGACCCTGCAGTCTGCGCTGCACCCGGACGCGCTCAAGGCGGTGGCCGACGTGGAGCTGCACGTCGCCCAGGACCGCGAGCGCGACGAGGCGCTGCGCTCGATGACCGACCGGGTGCAGACGCTCGAGCGCAGGCTGCAGGCGATCGAGCTGGCGCTGGGCGACCGCGCGCTCGTCGAAGGCCAGCTGCGCGCCGCGCCCGAGCCCTCTGCGCAGCGCGGCGACATCGGCGAGCCGCTGATCCACCCGCGCGCCGTCCAGCCGCAGGCCAAGGGGGCGCTGAAGTGGGCCCACAAGAGCGCCGCCAGGTCCGCCAAGCCGGGGAAGAAGCAGGCGACCTCGCTCGCCGGTGCCCGGTTCGCCGACGCCAAGCGGTAGCGCCCGCGCGGGTCTCCTGCAGGGTCGCGCCCCGCGAGCACGACGCTCTCCGGGGAAGAGCCCGGCGCTCCGCAGCCCGCGCCGCGATAGTCTCGCTGATCTCCGCCGCATCCCGGACCGCCCGTGCTACCGTCGGTGAAGATGACGCCCTGCCCCAGCTGCGGCGCGCCGTTCACGCCCTCGGAGCCCGACCAGACCGTCTGCGATTCGTGCGCGGGCCTCCACCAGCCGGAGGAGTCCTCGCCGTTGCAGCAGATCCGCGTGGGCGGCTACACGCTGGTGCACGAGCTGGGCGCGGGCCGGTTCTCCACCTCCTGGCTCGCCGAGCAGCAGGACGGCGGCGGCGTGGTGCTCAAGCTCTTGCGCGCCTATGCGCCCGACGAGGGCACCGTGCAGCGGTTCCTCGAGGAGGCGAAGCGGCTCGCCGAGGGCGGGCCGCACGACCACAGCGGCGTGGCGCGGGTGCTCGAGGCCGGCGTGCAGATCGGCGGCGCGCTGTTCCTCGTCTACGAGAGCGGCGGCGAGCTGACCATGGCCGACGAGCTGCGCGGGCGCGGCCGCATGCACCCCGTGCGCGCCATCGCCCTCTGCGCGCAGCTCTGCGATGGCCTCGCGGCGCTGCACGGGGCAGGCCTTCTGCACCACGGGCTCAAGCCGGCCAACGTCGGGCTCGCCAAGGAGGAAGACGGCGCCGAGTCCGCGGTGCTCCTCGACGCCTTCACCGCGCACCTGCTCGCGCGCGCGGGGCTGCGCGAGACGGGGCTCTTGCCCCTCTCGACGGCGGCGTTCCTCTCACCCGAGGAGGCCCACGGCAGCGCTGCGGGCCCGGCCGCCGACCTCTACGCGGTAGGTGTATTACTTTTCCAGCTCGTCTCCGGCCGTCTCCCTGTGATGGGCTCCACCGCGGAGGAGCTGATCGAGGCGCACAAGACCCAGCGCGTGCTCCGCCTGCGGGACGTGGGCCGCAAGGTGCACCCCGATCTCGAGTCGGTGCTCGCGCGCCTGCTCGCCAAGGATCCGCTGGCCCGCTTCCCCGACGCGGCCAGCGCGGCGCAGGCGCTGCGCGCGGCGCAGACCGAGCCCGTCGAGGGTGCCGCCGGCGCCGCCGAGGAGGAGTTCGAGGACCCGGTCCCGATCCTCTCCTCGCAGGGCACCGACGGCATCGGCACCGTCGAAGAAGAGCCCGCGGTGGCCGCTGCCAGGGCGGCCGAGCCCGTGGACCCCGGTCTGGAGCAGGCGCTGCTCGGCAACGTCCCGCGCGGGCAGGAGTCCGGGCCAGCGCTGGTGCTCGCGCCGCCCGCGCGCCGCGAGAGCGCGCTGCCGCCCTGGCTCACGCCCATGCGCGCCGCGGCCGGGGTGGCCATCCTCTGCGCCCTCGTCGTCTCGGCGATCTTCGCGCTCGGCGGAGAGTCGCGCCGCGCGCGCAAACGAGCTGCGGCTGGCACTGCCTCCGCCGCCGAGCGGCCCAGGCCTCCGCCGCCCTCGCCACCGCCAGCGCCGCCCAAGCCGCCACCAGCGCCCACGCCCGTGGCCACCGCGGAGCCAGCGCTCCCACCGCAGTCCCCCGTGAAGAAGGCCGCCAGGCCCGCGTCGGCCAAGAAGGTCGCGCTGACACCGCCGCCGCCCCCGTCCCGCTTCGCCGAACCCCAGCGCCTGCTGGCCAGGGGCGACGCCGCAGGAGCCGTGCAGTCGCTCGACGCGCTGCTCGCCGGAGCCCTCTTGGCTCCCGAGCGCGCGCAGGGCACGCGGCTGATGGCTGAGGCGCAGGCCGAGGCGGGCAACAAGCAGGCGGCCGTTGCCTGGTACCGCAAGTACCTGCAGCTCGCAGGCGACGCCGACGAGCGCGCGCGGGTGGTGAAGAAGATCGCCGAGCTGAACCGGTAAGTGTAAGCGCTACGCGCCGGAGTAGGCGTCCGCCCGCACCACCGTGCGTCCGTTACCGAATCGCAGGAGCCCCGCGGCCCGGTGCAGCGCGCGGCCCTCCGCGCCCGACTGGTAGCGGAGCAGCAGGGAGTTGGTCTCCGGGTCCCAGGTGAAGCCCTCCACCTCGTAGACGATCGGCTGGTCGTGGAGCAGCGCCTTGGTCCAGAAGGCCCGCAGCGCAGGCTTGCCCTCGACCAGCGCGCTGCCCGTCAGCTCCTCGGCGCCGGGGCTGTTCACGCAGACGTCGTCGGCGAACCAGGTGAGGATCTTCTCCAAGTCCTTCGCGCGCCAGGCGTGGGCCCAGTCGTGGGTGAACTGCTCGATCTCGGCGCGCGAGAAGAGCGGCCCGTGCGGGTTCGGGTCGTCGATGCGCGCGTCGAGCTCGGCCTTCGCCGCGGCCTCCCAGGCCTGCATCGCCGGGAGCGCGCGCAGCATGTCCGCGTAGGCCTGCGCGGGCGGCGACAGCTCGACGCCGTAGCTCTGGAAGCGGTAGACGACGGGCGCGTACATCGCGTCGGCCACCGAGAACCCGCCGAAGAGGAACGGGCCGGCGCCGCCGTACTTCGCGCGGCAATCGCTCCAGAGGGCGTCGATGCGGGCCACGTTGGCCGCCGCGCCCCTGGAGAGCCGCTTCTTGGTGCGCAGCCCGATGTTCATCGAGCACTCGCTGCGCAGGTCGCCGAAGCCCGCGTGCATCTCGTTGCTCACCGAGCGGGCGTGCGCGCGCGCCAGCGGGTCGCGCGGCCAGAGGTGCTTCTCGGGGAACAGATCGGCGATGGTCTCGCAGATGGCGAGCGACTCCCAGACCGCCACCGGAGCGGGGCCTTCGCCGATGCGCAGGAGCGGCACGCGGCCCGAGGGTGAGGCCACCTGCTCCTGCCAGCCGAGCGCGCCGAAGTAGACCATCTGCTCGGTGAACGGAATCCCTGCCTGCGTGAGCAGGAGCCACGGGCGCAGCGACCACGACGAGAGGTTCTTGTTGGAGATGGCGAGAGTCAGCGGGGCTGGGCTCATGGCGGGCCTCCGGAGCGATGGAGCGCAGCAGTGTAGTCGGTTTCCCGGACCGCGCTGGTTGGCCTTGAAGGCCTCACAGTACCGCCGGCCAGCCCGTCGATCACGCCCTGGTCCTCGACGAAGCGCGCGAGCGAGCTGAAGTGGGACATCACCAGCTCGCCGTTGCCGCGGATGGCCGCGCAGTTCTGCGGGACCGCAGGCCGGACGTATCCAGGGGAGGCGAGCAGCAGGGCAGCGACGAGGCTGCGCATGGGAGGCCCTCAGGGAGGTGGAAGAGTGCACGCTGACAAACGCCCCAGCCGCCGTCGAGCGCCGTAGTAACTCGGGCGAACGCGTTCGCGCGGACCCGAGCTGCGGCATCTCGCCCCTTGCACCCCCTCTTTCGGGACACTACTGCTGGCCTGGGGCTGTGGTTGCAAGCCGCCGCCGCGCCTTCGCAAGCAGTCGAAAGGAACGAGCACCATGCGCGCCATCGAGTGGAAGAAGATCGTCTGCGCCGTCGATTTCTCCGATCAGTCCAAGGCTGCGCTGCGGGCCGCCACCGACCTCGCCGGCCGCCTCGGCGCCGAGCTGGTGCTGCTCCACGTAGGACCCGTGCCGGGCACCGAGCTGGGCGAGCTGGAGAAGGCGGCGCGGGCAGCAGGGCTCAGCAGGGTCTCGTCGGTGGTGGAGTCAGGCGACCCCTCGACCCGCATCGTCGAGTTCGCCGAGAAGGGCAAGTTCGACCTGATCGTGATGGGGACCCACGGGCGCACGGGCCGCATGGCCTCACTCGCGGGGTCGGTCGCCGAGAACGTGGTGCGTCGCTCGCACTGCCCCGTGCTGACCCTGCACGACGGCTGGACCGGCAAGTAGAAAAGACGAGCGGTGCAGGACCAACGAGCACCGCAGGCTGTTCGACCTCTTCCTCGAGACGCGCGGGACCCTCAAGGACGTGCAGCGGGCCCTCACGATCTCCTACCCGACCACCCGGCAGCGGAGAAGCTGCTGCGGGGGGAGTCGCGCCGTAGGTGTATTACTCGGCCCGGGCCGCCGCGGCCTCCGGTGGCGTCGATCGCGCGCAATCCCGTGTTACAAGGCCCGCCTCCGTGGAACGCCTCCAACTCCGACTGCGCGGCCTCGCCCGCGACCTCGCGCTGCCCACCCTCTCGGGCGTGCTCTACTTCCTCTCCTGGGTGGGGTACGGCGTCTGGCCGCTGGCGTTCTTCTGCTTCCTCCCGCTGCTCTTCAGCCTCCGCGACGCGACGCCAAAGCAGGCCCTCGGCCGCGGCGCCTGGATGGGGTTCGTCACCCACCTGGGCGGGTATCCGTGGATCATCCACATGCTGCAGGCGTTCGCCTTCCTGCCGCTGCCGATCGCGCTCGCCATCTACCTGCTCTTCTGCGCAGCGCAGGGCTTCCTCTTCGGCGTGATGGCCTGGGTGCTGCGCCGGGCCACGCTGGCCACGGGCCTGCGGATGTACGCGCTCCTGCCGCTCGCGCTCTGCGCCACCGAGTGGGTGTATCCGCTCCTCTTCCAGAGCTACACGGGCGTCTCGCTGGTGGCGGTGCTGCCCCTCCTGCAGCTCGCCGAGCTGGGCGGCCCGATGCTGCTCTCCGCGCTGCAGGCCCTCGTCAACGGCGGCCTGTATGACTCTTTGCTGGAGAGCCTGCAGGGCCCGGGCGCGTGGAAGCGCTCGCTCGCGCCTGGCTCGGCGGTGTTCCTCGCGCTCGCGGCGGCGGCGAGCTTCGGGTCCTTCGCGCTCGTCCGCCAGCAGGCGCGCGAGAAGGCCGCGGTCTCGCGCAAGGTGGGCATCGCGCAGCCCAACGTGGGCGAGGTGGAGCTGCACCAGCACCCGCAGGCGTCGGTGCGCACGCTCTGGGAGCAGAACGCCGAGCTGCACGCGCGCGGGGCCGAGCTGGTGGTGTGGCCCGAGGTCGGGTTCAACATCCAGGCGGTCAACGTCGCGCTCAAGGGGACGGGCAGCTTCGTCTCGGGCAAGGTGCCCGTCTCACTGGTGGCGGGCGTCCCGCGCGGGGAGCCGCCGCGCCAGCTCTGGAACAGCGCGGTGATGGTCTCGCCCGACGGCCAGCTGGGCGACCACTACGACAAGATCAAGCTGCTCGCGTTCGGCGAGTATATCCCGTTTGGGGATATGTTCCCGATACTCTACCAATGGTCGCCGATGGCGCAGCCGCTCTCGCGCGGGACCACCACCGCGCCGCTGCACGACGGGAGGTGGCTGCTGGCGCCGTCGATCTGCTACGAGGACATCTTGCCATGGCAGGTGCGCGAGACGATGCGCGACCGCGGCGAGGGCCGGCCGCACCTCTTGGTCAACCTCACCAACGACTCCTGGTACGGCACCGGGCACGAGCAGGAGCAGCACCTCATGCTCGCAGCCGTGCGCACGGTGGAGCACCGGCGCTGGCTGGTGCGGGCGACCTCGACGGGCACTTCGGCGTTCGTCGACTCGATGGGCCGGGTGGTGCAGCGGATCGCCAACGACACCCGCGGGGTGGCGGTGCGCGCGGTGCCGATGCTGGAGGGGGAGACGTTGTATCAATTGGCTGGGGACTGGCCCGGGTATGGGTCGGCGGCGGTGCTGGGGTTGATGGCGCTGCAGTGGCTGGGGTGGGGACGGCGGCGGGCGCGGGCGGCGTGAAGGCAAGGCCCAGAGAGACACCCGCGAGAAGCAGCCACCTCCTTCGGGGGCTGTCTCCGCAGTCGACCGTCGGCTCACAGCCCCGCAGGGGTGGCCGCAGTTCCAGCCCCGGCATTTGCCGGGGTTGGACCCGGTTGACCCGGTTGACCCGGTTGACCCGGTTGACCCGGTTGACCCGGTTGACCCGGTTGACCCGGTTGGACTCGTGCGCAACCTGCTCGACCCAAGTTGTCGACGCAGCGAATCCCTGGTCACCCGCAGCGCCTACGCCGGGGGGTGGTACGGGGGGCGGAGCCCCTTGTACCAGCAGGGCCGCAGGCCCGCGTCCCAGACGATTGGTCTTCAGCGACGGATGGCAACCGACGCAACAGACCAAGGCCTGGCTACAGGTGGCCCGCCCCGATCGGCGGGAACTGCACCCGCTTGCTGGGCGGATTGCTGGCAACCGCACCGCCTATAGCGCTGTCGCGCAAGCGCAGTCGACCACCGCCTCGATGGCGATCGCCGCCAGCGCCGCGCAGTAGTCGAGGTCGATGTTCGCCATCGTGTCCTCGGTGTCGTGATAGCCCGTGCGGTTCAGGTCGTAGTTCTCCATCAGCAGCACGACCGGCACGCCGAGGTCGGAGAAGATCTGCCCGTCGGTGTTGTAGAGCGCCGACCGCGGCTGCCACTCGGTGCGCACCTCCCCAGCCAGCGCGAGGTGCGCGAACGGCGGCGGCGGCGCGCTCCCGCCCTGCATCCGGCGCGCGCGGCCAAGCCCCGTGCGGCCCGCGGCGCGGTTCAGCCCCGGCACCGCCCGGTTCCACCGCTCGTTCGCGGCGTGCACCCGCAGCGCGAGGCGCGCGGAGCCCGCGCCCTCCCCTGGCGCGATCTGGAAGACGTCGCGGTCGTGGTCGTGGTTGTGGCCGACCATGTCGAGCACGAAGGCGCCGGCCACCCGGACCTGCGAGACGTCGAGCGGCGCGCCCGCTTCGGTAACGAATCGCAAATTGCGCTCGACCAGCGCCCGGCCCAGCGCGCGGGCCCCGAGGCAGTCGGAGGGGAACTCCTCGCCGGTGAGGTGGACGAGCCAGACGTCGCGCTCCAACCTCCCCTCGCGCGAGAGCGGCAGCAGCACCTCGGCGGCGCGCAGGAGCGCGGTGGTGGACGAGTGGTTGTCATCCGCGCCCGAGGAGGCCGCGCGAAGCCCGTCGCCGCCGCGGCCCTTCTCGTAGGCGTCCTCCATGTAGGCGGTGTCGTAGTGGTCGCCCATCACCAGCGCCTCGCCGCGGTTGCGCCCCGGGATGACGCAGACGACGTTGCGCTCGCTCGCCTCCCCGCGCTGGTTCCTCGCCCACCCCTCCGACCAGGAGAGGTCGCACTCGGTCTCCCAGCGGAAGCGGTGGTCCACCACCTGCGCGCGGCCTTCCATCCCGTGGGCCTCGATGAGGGCGCGGTAGCGCGCGTGCAGGTGGTCGCCGAGCGCTTCCAGATCGCGCCGCCCGAGACGCTCCTGCGCGACCCTGTCGGCCACCTTGCCCCCGGTGCGGCCACGATTGGCGTGCACGGTGTCGGCGTTGTCCTTCTGCTTGAACTCCCCTTCGGCGAGGCCGGCGATCGACCGCCAGACGCCTTCTTCGAAGGCGCGGCTCGCCGTCGCCCCAAATGTCATACCCGGGCCCGGCTCCAGCGGAGCCCCGAGCGACGCTCGCAGCAGCCCGGCCAGCCGCTCCCCGCCCGCGGGGTCCGACGCGGACGCCGGGAGCCGCGCGAGCCACTGCTCGAGCGACTGCTCCTTCGCGCAGTGCACCAGCCTGCGCGCCAGCGAGGGCGGCAGCGGCGCGCCGAGCAGCTCGCGGAACTCCAGCAGGGCGCGGGCGTTGTTCGAGGTGGTGTGGCGGCGGTGCCCCGGATCGCGCTCGAAGAGCCTCGCCGCCTCGTGGTGGCCCGGCCTCGCGAGCAGGCGCGGCGTCAGCAGCAGCGGCGGGCCCCGCTCACCTTCGCGCTCCGCCGAGACGAACCCGAGCGGCCGCCCTGCGCCATCGAACAGCGCGGTCTGCCCGTCGTGCGCGCCGAGCTTCGCCACCAGCGGCAGGTGCCAATAGAGCTCCCGCGCGCCGGCCCGCATCGGCGGGTATTGGAATCGGTAACCGAACTGGCCGCCGCGGTCGACCACCCGCGCCGCCTGCTCCACCTGCGCGCGATCGGCCGCTGGGCCGTCGAGGAGACAAGTGTAGTCATCGTCCCAGAGCTGGACGTTGCGCGCCATCGGCTTGCCGTAGAGCCCGAGGTCGTCGGGCAGGCAGGAGAAGAGCGCCACCGAGACGCGATCGGTGAAGGCTCCGTCGCCCTCCGACGGCAGCGGAGCGTCGCGCTGGTGCTTCTGCCAGCGGTGCGAACGGGCGACGTGCGGCGAGAGCGCGTGCTGGTGGCGGTGATGGTGCGCGTGGTGCTGGTGGGCGGCGGATTCAGCGGGGTCCCGCTCGTCGAGCCAGCCCGACTGGGGGATGCGCAGCGTGCAGCCGCCCTGCACTCTGGGGAAGAGTTGCTGCAGCGGGATCTGCCGCGCGCGCGGGAGCTGCGCCGAGAGCGCTTTGTAGAACGGGTGTTCGAAGAAGACGAGGCTCGCCGGGCTCGGGAGCAGGCGCAGCGTGCGCGCGAGGTACGCCTGCCGCACCTCTTCGGGCAACTGCGCGAAGGGCCGGAACGTCAAGAGGGCGCAGGCCTGCGCGAGCGGGCGCGCGCCGAGGAGCCGGGGCCGCGCGAAGGCAGGCAGCGGCGCCTCTGCGCCTGGCCCTTCTGCGTCGAAGAGCACGGTGGCGGGGTCTTCGCGGCACCACGCGAGCAGGCGCGCGAGTCGGGCCTCGTCGCCGTCGCCGAAGCTCCGCCAGAACGCCGCCGCCGGGCCCAGGTGGCTGTGGCCGAAGAAGGTCCAGCGCTGGTTCCCCTTGTCGTCCTGCGTGCGCGAGAGCGCCAGCGGCAGGAGTGTTACTATATCCTCCTCTGCGAACAGGCCCACGGCGGCAGCGTCGGCGAGCGCGGCGGGCCACGCCGGGTTGCCGTGGAGCAGCGCCTGCGAGAGCCCGTGGGGCCGGCCGCGCACGAGCCGCGCGAGCTCGTGCAGGATGCGCTCGGCCAGCATCGGCAGGCCCGGGGCGAGGTCGTGCGCCTGCTCGTACTCGGTGATGTCGAGGCGCTGGTCGCCGTCGGGACCTGCGCCCGCCCCGTGCGTGGCGCTCGCGTGGGCGCGCACGGGGTCGTACGGCTTGAGCCCGATCCACGGGGCCGGCATGAACTCGGAGTAGGCCGGCAAGGGGAACGGCCCGCCGGCCTGCAGCAGCGCCTGCGCTTCGGCCTCGATCTGCGTCCAGCCCATCCGCGCCCCTTGTCTGAGGTCTGCCCGTGCTGCGAGGGGCGCATCAGGCAACGCCGGCCCGGCCCGGTCAATGGGATGACGATGGGCTGGCAGCCCCTCGCGCCAGCGCCGCACCTCTGCTAGCGATCGGGCCATGCCCGCCAAGGTCGAGAAGAAGCCCGCAGCCAGGAAGCCTGCCGCCCGCCCTTCCGCCGCACCTCACGCGACACCCTCCAAGGCGGCGCCCGCCGAGTCCCCGCCTCCCTTCGCGGGCTTCTCGCGGCAGGGCGTGCCGTTCTTCCAGGGGCTGGCGGTGGCGCAGTCGCGCGACTGGTTCGGGGCCCACAAGGCCGACTACGAAGCGCTCTGGCGCGCGCCGATGCTCTCGCTGCTGACCGAGGTGCGCGGGCCCGCGGAGGAGCTCTTCGGCCGCAAGGTGGCGCCGCCGAAGATCTTCCGCATCAACCGCGACGTGCGCTTCTCGAAGGACAAGAGCCCGTACAAGACCCACTGCGGCGGGCTGCTCGGGTTCGGCGAGGTGTCCTCGCCCGAGGGCGTCGCGGGTCTGTACCTGCAGCTCGGCCTCGAGGAGTTCGCGGCCACGGGCTTCTACGCGCTCGACAGCGACCGGCTGGCGCTCCTGCGCAAGCGGATCCTCGACGAGAAGGCGGGGAGCAAGCTGGCGAAGCTGGTGGCCGGGTGCGAGGCGCGAGGGCAGGTGGCGATGTCGATGCAGGCGCTCAAGCGGGCGCCCTCCGGAGTGAGCCCCGACCACCCGCGGATCGCGCTCTTGCGGCAGAAGGGCCTGGCGGTCTCGTTCCCGGGGATTCCGAAGGGCGTGCGGTACACGGTGGGGTTGAAGGCGTGGCTCTTGGAGCAGCTGAGGGTCGCGGCGCCGGTGGTGCAGTGGGGCTTCGAGAACGGGCTCGGGTAGAGGCTCGGTTCCGCTGGCGCTCTACGTCCTGCCGCGGTAGAGCCACCCCCGAGGTGCCCCATGGGTCGCATTTTCGAGACGCGCAAGCACACCATGTTCGCCCGCTGGAACCGCATGGCGAAGGCGTTCATGCGGGTCAACAAGGAGATCACCATCGCCGTCAAGGCGGGCGGTCCCCTCGTCGACACGAACCCTGCCCTCCGGCGTGCGATCCAGAACGCGCGCGCCGTCAACATGCCCAAGGACAAGGTCGACTCCGCGGTCAAGCGCGCGCAGGGCGCCGACCAGGCGAACTATGAGATCGTCATGTACGAGGGCTACGCGCCCCACGGCATCGCGGTGGTCGTCGAGACCGCGACCGACAACATCGTCCGCACCGTCGCCAACGTGCGCGTGCAGTTCAAGGACCACGGCGGCAACCTCGGCAACACCGGGAGCCTGTCGTTCCTCTTCCAGAAGATGGGCGTCTTCCGGCTCAGCCCCGAGGGCGTCGATCAAGACGCGCTCGAGCTCGACCTCATCGACCACGGACTCGAGGAGTTCGGCGAGGGCGCCAACGAGAAGGGCGAGAAGCAGCTGATCCTCCGCTGCAACTTCTCCCACTTCGGGCAGCTGCAGCACGCGCTCGAGGAGAAGAAGCTGCCGGTGATCTCGGCCGAGTCGGAGTACGTGGCGCAGACGCCGGTGGAGCTGGGCGAAGAGCAGGCGAAGGAAGTGCTCGAGATGGTGGACGCGCTCGAGCAGGACGAGGACGTGCAGCGGGTGTTCCACAACCTGGCTTAGGCGGGCTTCACGAGCCCCGGCATTTGCCGGGGCTCCTGATCGTGATCGTCCAACAGCGCGGGTGAAGAGATATGCGCGCTGGACAGGAAGCGACCGCCTCTGGCCAGCCGAGGACAACTTCGTCGCCCCCCACGCGGTTCTCATTGTGCGCAGCCCGCCCCCGCCCTACAGTCCGCGGTCCACCTCAGCTCAGGAAAGTCCTCGATGGAGCCCGAAACAATCCTCGTCAAGGGTGCCCGTGAGCACAACCTCAAGGGCATCACGCTCGAGATCCCGAAGAAGAAGCTGGTCGTCTTCACCGGCGTCTCCGGCAGCGGGAAGTCCTCGCTGGCGTTCGACACCCTCTACGCGGAGGGCCAGCGGCGCTACGTCGAGAGCCTCTCCGCGTACGCACGGCAGTTCCTCGGGCAGATGGAGAAGCCGCACTACGACGTGATCCGCGGGCTGTCGCCGACCATCTCCATCGAGCAGAAGGCGGCCTCGAAC
>JAYWAO010000073.1:0-2460 GCA_043782365.1 Deltaproteobacteria bacterium | reverse complement strand
TTGTTGGTCTGCGCGCCGAGGAACCGGCCGAGCCGGCGCAGCACGTTCCCGGTGATGTCGGTGATCACCGCGCCAGCGCCCGCGGGGCCCGGGTTTCCCCGCGAGGCACCGTCCGAGTAGACGCAGACCTTGGCGGGCAGCGGCGCGCCCCCTTCAGCCGTGCCCAGCAGCGGACGCGCGCCGGAGTCGGCCGGAGCAGCGGTGGAGGCGCGGGCAGCCGGAGCTGCCGTGGGGGAACGCACGGCGCTCGCGGCGCGCGGGGCGGCAGCGTGGCTAGGGGCAGCGGCCGGACGATGCGCGGGAGGTGCGGCGGCCTGCGCGGAGAGGGCCTTGGCGGCCCCCACCAGCAGGGACTGCGCCTGCGCGCGCTCGAGGCCGAGCGCTGCGCAGGTGGCCTCGAGCGGTTCGCGCTCGGCGATGGCGAGGAGCAGCTGGGCCGGCGTCGTGATCGCCATCTTGGTGACGCCGGACCTCGCTGACTACTCCGCCACTGCGGGCGCGGAGGCAGGCTCGGTCGCGTAGATGAACCGCTGGCAGCTCGGGCAGTTCTGGATCTCGAACCCGTTGCGCAGCATGTTCGCCATCTGCGGCGGGATGTTCATCTGGCAGCCCTTGCAGGTGCCGCCCGAGACCGCCACCACCGCGATGCCGCCGCGCTTCGACCGGATCCGCTCGTACTTCGCGAGCAGGCCCGACTCGACCGTCTTGACGTAGGCCTTCCGCTCGACGTCGAGCTCCTTCATCTTCTCCTGCAGCTCGGTGAGCTGGTCCTGGATCGCCGCGCCCTCGCGCTGCACGACGCCGTCCTTCTCCGCCAGCAGCCCGTCAGCGGAGGTGAGCGCCTTCTTGAGCTCGTCGTACTCGCCGGTCAGGCGCGCCACCTCGAGCTCGGCGGTCTGGTTGGTCTTCTTGGCGATGTCGAGCTCGCGGGCCAGCGCCGCGTACTCGCGCGGCGTCTTCAGCTCGGAGAGGCGCGACTCCCACTTCTTGACCTTCTCCTTCTCGAGGCCGAGCAGCTCGGTCTGCTGGCGCCGGGCCCGCTCGTTGTCGGCGAGCCGGCCGCGGAGCGCGTCGAGCGCCGCCTTGGCCTGGGTCTTCTCGAGCTCGATCTGCTTCAGCCGGAGCGGGTGCTGCTCGGCGGCGGCCGCGAGATCGCGGATCTGGAGATCGATCTTCTGCAGCTCCTCCAATGCCCTCAGCTTCTCTCGCGACAAACTACGTCTCCTTCCAAGCCGCGGCGCAGGGGCGCCGTGCAGGGGGTGCTTGTCGTACGCCTTGCCGCTGGTGTCAACCGCTTGGACGCGCGCGGACGTACTCCGGGCCGCTGGGGAGCGCCGCGAGCGCAGGGTGGAGTGGGCCCGGCAGGATTCGAACCTGCATCAGTCCGGTTATGAGCCGGCGGCTCTGACCGTTGAGCTACAGGCCCCAGCAGCGCGCGGGCGGGACTCTGCCACAGGCCCCGGAGGAGCGGTGCGAGATCGAGCGTGGGGCGAATTTTCATGCGACGGCCGCGGTCCCACCCGCGTGCTGCTACCATGCCCCCCGTGCCCGCCCGCCCGCTCGCTCTCGCCCTGCTCGCCTGCGCCCTCAGCCTGCCCGCCCGCGCCGACGTCGAGGACCTGACCCCGCACGAGCGCCGCGCCTCGCAGGAGCCCGCCACGCTCGTCCTGCGCGTCGAGGGCGGCAGCAGCTACGCGCCGACGGGGAACGTCGGCGGCACCCTCAGCTACTTCAACGCCTGGTCGGAGTCCGAGGTCGAGCTCTCGGCCGGCGCGATCTTCCCCGACGCCGGCCTCACCTGGCAGGGCGGCCTCTCGCTGCGCAAGCTGTTCGGCGACCACGGCGACTTCTTCCTCGGAGAGACCACCCTCCTCTGGACCAAGGCCGCCCGCGCCGCCGACCCGCTCAGCCCGGGCAGCGCCTCGCACCTCTGGTTCAGCCTGGGCGTCGGCTTCGAGCACCGCGCGGGCCTGTGGAGCTACGGCCTCTCCGGCGGCCTGACGCTCGTGGGGGTGAGCCAGGCGCCGCTCGCCTACCTGCACGGCGGAGTGGGCATCGGGTTCTAGACCCCGAAGCAAAAGAGCCCCTGCCCGGAGGCAGAGGCCCTTTCCACCAAGTATTACACCTGGCCTAGTTCTCGACGAAGCTGCGCAGCCGCTTGCTCCGCGACGGGTGCCGCAGCTTCCGCAGCGCCTTCGCCTCGATCTGGCGGATGCGCTCGCGGGTCACCTCGAAGTCCTGCCCGACCTCCTCGAGGGTGTGGTCGCTCTTCTCGCCGATGCCGAAGCGCATGCGGAGGACCTTCTCCTCGCGCGGCGTCAGCGTCGCGAGCACTTTGCGGGTCTGCTCGGCGAGGTTCATGTTGATGACCGCGTCGGCCGGCGAGGTGATCGCCTTGTCCTCGATGAAGTCGCCGAGGTGGCTGTCCTCCTCCTCGCCGATCGGGGTCTCGAGCGAGAT
>JAYWAO010000072.1:0-2463 GCA_043782365.1 Deltaproteobacteria bacterium | reverse complement strand
GGGAAGAAGCCCGACGTGCTGGTGGTTTCGGCGCTCGCCGACGCCGCCGCCGCCATCGTCGCGCAGGCGCGCCAGAGCGGCTGGACCGGGCCGATCATCGGCGGCAATGGCTTCAACAGCCCCGCCTTCATCAAGAACGCGGGCCCGGCGGCCGAGGGCGTGCTGGTGGGCACCTCGTGGAACTCGCTCAGCCAGGACGCGGCGAACCAGGCCTTCCTCAAGGCGATGGCGGCGCGCGGCGCGAGCCCCGACCAGTTCTCCGCGCAAGCGTTCACCGGCGTGCTCATCCTCGCCGAGGCGGTCCGGTTGGCCGGCGGCCGCACCGGGCGCGAGGACGTGCTGGCGGGCCTCGGCAAGGTGAAGGACCTGCCCACGCCGCTGGGGAGCTTCTCCTTCACCGCCGCCCGCGACGCGCAGCACGAGCCCAGCGTGCAGCAGGTGAAGGACGGCAAGTTCCAGATCGTGCAGTAGTCGGCAGGCCTGTCGCCCAAGAACCTGGCCCCCAAGCGAGCGCCGGATGCAGCAGCTCCTCAACGGCCTCTTCCTCGGCAGCATCTACGCGCTCTTCGCCGTGGGGTACACGCTCGTCTTCGGCGTGCTCGACATCCTGAACCTCGCGCACCAGGCGGTCTTCATGCTGGCCGCCTTCGCCGCGCTGGCGCTGGTGGAGCGCGGGCTGCCGCTCTGGGCCGGGATCTGCGCGGCCACGCTGGGCGCGGGCGTCCTCGGCCTCGTCTTGGAGCGGCTCGCCTTCCGGCCGCTGCGGGGCCGGGCCGATTCGAACATCTCGGGGCTGATCTCCTCGCTCGCCGCCGCCACCATCTTCGAGGCGATCGCCGCGCAGCTCTTCGGGCCCGACATCTCCCGCTTCCCGTTCGGCACGGTCAGCGATCACAATCTGGCGCTCTTCGGCGTGAAGATTTCGGTATTACAGTTACAGATCGCCGCCACCGCGGTGGCGCTGATGGCCGGGCTGACGCTCTTGCTCGCGAAGACGCCGCTCGGCCGCAAGATCCGCGCGGTCGCCGAGAGCCCCCGCAGCGCGCGCACGTTGGGGATCGACGTCGACCGCATCATCGCGACTTCCTTCTTCCTCTCGTCTTCGCTCGGCGGCGCGGCGGGCGTGCTCTTCGGGCTCGCCTTCAACTCGATCTCCCCCGACGTCGGGCGCAGCATCGAGCTGAAGGGGCTGGCGGTGATCATCGTCGGCGGGATGGGCAGCGTCCCGGGCGCGATGGTGGCCGGCCTGCTGATGGGCCTGCTCGAGGTCTTCACCGTCGCGTGGATCGGCTCGTCGTACCGGGACGCCATCTTCTTCGTGGCGCTCTTCCTGGTGCTGCTCGCCCGCCCGCGCGGGCTCTTCGGGCGGGCCGCCGCCCGCGAGGCTTAGGGGCCCGCGATGGAGACCCTCGCAGAGCTCTGGGCCACCTACCAGCCGCTGGTCGGCTTCATCGGCGTCAACGCCCTGCTCGCGCTCTCGGTCTGGATCACGCTCTCCTGCGGCCAGCTCTCGCTGGCGAGCGCGGGCTTCATGGCGATCGGCGCCTTCCTCTCGGCGTATCTCACGCTGCACACCTCGCTGCCGTTCGCCGCCGTCCTGGCTGCCGGCGCGCTCGCGCCGGCGCTGGTGGCCATCCCGCTTGGCCGGCCCGTGCTGCGCCTGCGCGGGGTCTTCCTCGCCATCGCCACCATCGGCTTCGGCGAGGTGGTGCGGCTCTTCTTCGTCAACCTGCCCGCCACCAACGGCGCGCTGGGCCTGGTGGCGATCCCCAAGCGCACCCCGCTCTGGCTGGTGTATGCGCTGCTCGCGGCCGTGCTGGTGGCGCTCTGGCGGCTCCGCGGCGCGAGAGCGGGACTGGCGCTGGAGGCGATCCGCGAGGACGAGACGGCGGCGCGCACCCTCGGCATCGACACCACCTCGTACAAGCTCGCCGCCTTCGTCGCCGGCGCCGCGCTCGCCGGCCTCGCGGGCGGGCTGGAGGCGCACCTCACCTATGTGGTGGCGCCCTCGGGCTACGGCTTCTCGCGTGCGGTGGACATGCTGGTGCAGGCGGTGGTCGGCGGCGTCACCGCGTTCTTCGGTCCCGTGCTGGGCGCGGCGTTCCTGACGGTGTTGCCCGAGCTGGTCCGCGAGGCCGGCGGGCGGCTCGGGCTCGCTCCCGGCCCGCTGCGGATGGGGCTCAACGGCGTCGTCCTGCTGCTGGTCATCCTCTGGCTGCCCAACGGGCTCGCCTCGCTGCCGGCGCGGCTGCGCACCCGCGCGCGGAGGGCGCCGTGAGCCTGGTCCTGACCGAGGTCACGCGGCACTACGGCGGCGTGCGCGCGCTCGACGGCGCGACCTTCGAGGTGCAGCCCGGCGAGGTCCACGGCCTGATCGGCCCCAACGGCGCCGGGAAGACGACGCTGCTCAATGTCATCTCGGGCCTGGTCCCGCCCACCAGCGGCACGCTCACGCTCGGCGGC
>JAYWAO010000071.1:0-6859 GCA_043782365.1 Deltaproteobacteria bacterium | reverse complement strand
TCTCGGCTCTCGCCAATTTCAACGACTCGGCTTCCGGATCGCCGACTGGCTTTGATACCGTTGCTTTTACGGACACTGTCCCCAAGTGGTTCTTTACCTCATCGGTGGTGGCCTCCTCGGTCGCTCTCGCCGCCGTCGGCTCGCCCTACGCGGTCTACTGGGGCCAGGCAAGAGTCGGCAACGGCGGCACTTTTGTTCGCTGTGTGCGGCCCGGGGTCAAGGCGTTGGGCTTGCCAGCCGGCGCGCCTGCGGGACGCTACACGCTGACCGCGGACACGGTGCTCGACACGGTGACGGGGCTGACCTGGGAGCGGAACGCCTCGACCACGGGGTACGGGTGGACTGCGGCCCAGAGCCACTGCCAGGGCCTCACCATTGGCGGTTCCGGGTGGCGGATGCCTGCAGTCAAGGAATTGGAGAGCATCGTGGACATCCGCGCGCCGGGGGCGACCATTGACGCGGCTGCGTTCCCGGGTACGCAGCTGACCTCCTATTGGACGGGGTACAGGTCGCAACGCGCCATCGGCTACGCCAGCGTCTTGAGGTTCTTCAGCGGCGAGCCCTGGGGAGAGGACATGACTTCCCTGTTCCCGGTGCGGTGCGTGAAGTAACGCCAGGGAATCCCAAGGCGGGGAGCGGGCGAGCTCTGCGCCTCGCCGAACGGGATCGTGACCGTGCGCGGCTGCGTGCCCGGCGTAGCCTGCGCCACGCGCGAACTGGACGTGCTCTCGTCTGCGGTCGTGAGCACCGACAGCCTGCTCCCCTGCTCACCGCCGTGAATCTCGATGGCTTGGCGAGCGTGGTCTACGGCAGCTACGGACTCATCATCCAGAACGGCAACCGCTGCCCCTGACCGCCGCCGGATGCGACGGCCGCGGCGAGGGGACGCAGACGGCGACCTCGCCACCTACTCCGACCACTGCAACGGCGCTGGCGCCTGCACGGGCACGCCGGTGTCCTGCCCGACCGCCACCGCCTGCACCACCGCCTGGACGGCGAACGGCAACAAGGACTGCGTCCCCGCCTACGCGACCTCCGGCGCCTCCTGCGGCACCGTGTCGGCTGCCGCGGCCCCCGCTAGGATGAGATCCACACCCGGTGAGTCTCCGCCAACCGTCGCATTCAGGCAGCGGGCTGTTGACTGTGTGTGCAACTTTCTGCCTACTCAATCCGATGGCGACGGCCTCTGTTCCCTTCCCCGAAGACCTCGCCCTGGCGCAGGGCTGCGCCGCCGGCGCCGGCGAGGCGCTGGCCGCCTTCGAGCGCGAGCTGATGCCCAGGGCGCTGGCAGCCGCTGCCGGGATCCTCGCGCAGTCCGACTCGATTGCGGAGGTCGCCCAGGCGCTGCGCGTCCACCTCTTCGTGCGCCACACCGAGGCGCCGGCCCGCATCGCCGACTACAACGGCTCGGTCCCCTTGGTGGCCTGGATCCGGGTGATCGCGCGCCGCTGCGCGCTCAACCTCAAGCAGGCGATGCCCCGCTGGGCAGAGCACGGAGGCTACGGATTCGACGAGCTGGTGCTGCCCGGCACTCCCGAGCACGAAGTGGCGCGCGAGCGCTTCCGGGTCCACTTCCGCGCCGCCTTCGCCGAGGCGGTCAAGACGCTCGAGCAGCGCGAGCGCGCGGTCCTGCGGCTGCACGTCGCCGACGGGCTCACTCTGGAAGACGTCGCCGCCGCCTACGGAGTGCACCGCACCACCGTCGCCCGCTGGGTGGCAACCGCGCGGGCCACCGTGATGGGCAGGACCCGCGAGAGCCTCTCCCGCACGCTCGGGCCGAGCGCCTCGGACCTCGATCCGCTGCTGCGGGGCGCGTTCAGCAACCTCGATCTGAACATCAGCGCGGTGTTCCGCGATCCGACGCCCCAGCCCGCGCGCGCCGAGGGCAGCTCGGATTAGAAGTCAGTGCTTGCGCGCGCGGTGGCCCTGGTGCCGCCGCGCAGGCGCAGCCTCGTCGGGAGCCAGGTCATCGAAGACCTCCGCCAGCAGCGCGGGGTCGCCCATCACCCGCCGCACCTCGTCGTCGAACCAGGAGGCGAAGTGCGCCTCGAGGAAGCGCTGGCGCACCGCCTCCAGGCAGGGAGGGCAGGGGAGCCTGGGGCTGCGCGCGGCGGCCGCCTCGACGAACGCGGCCTGCTGGCGCTCGAGCTGCGCGATCCGCTGCCGGAGCGGCTCCGCCTCCTCGGGGGCGGCGGCGGACTCCTGCTCCTCCTTCAGCGCCTCGAGCTGCCGGGCCAAGAGCCCCCACTTCCCCTCCACCTTCATGTCGTCACCCCCTGGGGCAGGTAATCAAGCAATACCGGGTGAATCAATAGCTGATATCCACCACGCCGCGGACGCCGTTCACATCGGGTGCCGCCTGCACCATGAAGTCGGCGACGTCGGCGTGCGACAGCCCGGCGAGGACGTTCACGTCGAGGTCGGGCCCCACCCGCCAGCCGCCCCGTGCCGGCACGTGCTTGAGGTTGGGCGGGCGGACCACCACCCAGTCGAGCCCGCTCTCGCGGATGATCTGCTCGGCCAGCACCTTGTCGAGGTAGAGCGCCTGGTTGAGCCGGCGGAAGAAGGCGATGAGGAGGCGCTTGACGAAGCCCATGCCGCGCGCGTCGCCGACCATCAGCCCGCTCTCGAAGACCAAGCGCTTCACCCCGTGCGCCTTCATCGCCGAGACGATGTTCCTCGTCCCCGACGAGATGAGGACGCCCGGCTTGGAGCCGGCAGCGGGGCCGATGGCCGAGAGCACCGCGTCCTGCCCGCGCATCGCTGCCGCCACCGTCTCGGGCTGGAGGACGTCGCCCTGCGCGACCCTCAGCCGCTCGTGGCGGAGGGTGACCGCGGCGGGGCGGCGGACGAACGCGGTGACCTCGTGGCCGGCAGCGAGGCCGCGCTCGACCAACTGCCGGCCGGTCCCGCCGGTGGCTCCGAAGACGATCAGCTTCATGAGGCTCCCTTCCTGCTGGCCCTACTTTCGCATCGCGTCGCGCTCGCCAGTATAAGCGCTGAGTGAAGTATTGCTCGACTCGTGCTGCATGATTCTAGCTAGGGCAGCCGGAGCGCGCCCTGGTCCTGCGTGCAGTCGTCGAAGTCGTTGTTGATGGCATCGGCGGCGGTGGCCAGGTCACCGACCGAGAGGCAGGCGCTGCCGCTGCTGCCGAGGCCGGAGATGGCGTTCTCTCCGCGCGCGAGGACCTGCCGCGCGCTGAAGCCGGCGCAGGGGCCGCTGGTCATCACCAGGTCGCCGAGCGCGACGGCCCCCTTCTTCGGGAGGTAGCCGGCGTCGGAGAAGCCGACGTTGAGCTTGAGCGCGAGCAGCTGGCCGGCGAAGACGCCCGCGCTGCTGGTGGTCGGATCGCAGAGCGGGCCGCTGAACGCGCCCGCGGTGCCGCCCTGGGGAAGGAAGCCCTTCACGGCAGACGCATTGCCGAAGTTGGCGCGCCTGGCCGCGCTCGCGCCGAGCGTCAGGCCCTGCTCGCCGCTGCAGGGGAGCGGGGTGGTGAACACCTTGTCGAAGAAGGTGTCGCGCACGCAGCCCGGGTTCTTGCCTTTGCAGGCCGCGCCCCAGCCGCCCTGGGTGTAGGTGCAGAAGTCGCCGACCGAGATGGACCCGGCGCCGCCCGCTCCCGGACAGCTGAGCGAGAGGGTCGCGGAAGAGGACGAGGCGCCGATCGAGGCGCTGCCGGTGAGCGTGGCCGTGCCCTGCGCCAGCCCGCAGGTGGCGAGGCCCTGCACGGTGACCGCGCTCTGCCTCCCGGCGACGCCCGACGGGGTGGCGGTGAAGCTGACCGCCGCGCCGCCCGCGGTCTGCGCCAGCGAGGGCGGCGAGAGGCCGGGCGCGCTGGTCGCGGCGGTGAACCCGCCCAGCGTGGCGACCGGAGAGGAGAGCGCGCCGAGCGTCTCGACGAGGACCGACGGCGCGGAGACGCAGGCGCTGGCCGGGAGCGGGAGCGCGGTGCAGGCCCTGCTCGCGTGGCCGCCGCCGCCGGTGTCACTGAAGCAGCCCGGCTGGCGCGAGACGCCGTCCTGCTGCCAGGCGACGCACGGCTGCAGCCGGAGCTGGTCGCCGGGCGAGATCCCCTGCGCCGCCCAGGTGAGGTCGAGCGCGACGGTGCGCTCCTCGCCGAACCCGAGCCGGAGCAGCGGCGCGCCGCCGAGCGCGCCGCCCGAGAGGTCGCGCGCGGTCATCGTCATCGCGCTCTGGACGAAGGGGCAGCCGCAGGCGGTGGTGACGTCGCCGACCACGGCGCTGGCGACGCTGCCGTAGCTCCCCGACGCGTCGGCCTTCTGCAGCGTGAGGAAGATCGCGGCGACGTTGGTGCCGCTCTCCAGCGCGCCGGTGAGGGTGAGGACGTCGGTGAGCGAGAGCGCCAGCGCGGTCTGGCCCTCGGTCACCACGAACTGGAAGGCGGCCGGCGCGCCCAGCGGGCTGACCAGCGTGGGCGTGAGCGCGGTGGCCTGCACGGAGAACGGCGTCACCGCCGTGCAGCGCACGCTCTCCACCGAGGAGCAGAGGCCCACCAGGACCTGGTCGGCCGGCGCGGCCGAGGCCACCAGCAGGAGCGCGGCGAGCGCGCGCCTCACGGCAGCGCCCCGGGGGCCGAGCAGGTGACGAGGCCGGCGACGTCGGCGGCGCAGCTCGCGCGGCGGGTCACCGTGCCGCCCGGCGTCGCGGCGAGCAGCAGCGTCGCTGCGGCCGGCGAGCTGAGGCGCAGGTCGATCGCCCAGAGGCCGGGGAAGGCGGAGACGCCGGCCACCGGGGTGGCGCACGGGCCCAGCTGCGTCCAGGCGATCACCGCGGCGCCGCTCGCGCCGTTGTCGATCTCCAGCAGGCGCGGCGCGCCGCCCGGCGCCTGCAGCTGCGCTGCGAAGGAGGCGGCGCGGGTGGCGGCGAGCGAGGTGCTGGTCACCACGCCGCCGCTGCGCACCACGGTTGCGGCGGGGACCGCGACCGCTCCCCAGACCAGCAGGTTCCCCTGCGCGTCGGTCAGCGCCGGGTCGGGCCTGGCCAGCTTGCGCTGCGGGAGCGCCGCGACCCCGAAGCGGAAGATGCCGTCGCGCGCGAGCGTGTAGGCGCTGCTGACGACCGGGCCCAGCACGGTCCAGTCGGCGGGGTCGCCGCAGGTCCAGAAGCGGGGCGCGCTGCCGTCGAGCCCGCGGCACTGGTTGGCGAAGAGGAAGACCGCGCCCGAATCCCCGCACGACGACTGGGAGCAGACCGCGAGGTAGCCGTCGCCGCGCAGGGAGATGGCGCTCTTGCAGACGACGCCGGCGGCGCCGAGGTCGAGGTCGTCGAAGCCCACCGCCCCGCCGGCGTAGACGGAGATGACCAGGTCGACGGCCACGTCCTCGTTGGCCGTGCAGGTGAAGACGGCGTTGGCGGTGCCCGACAGGTCGGGCGCTCCGGCGAAGTGCAGCACGGCGTCTGCGCGCACCTGGTTCTGGCCGCTGCCGCCGCCGAGGCAGGCGAGGAGGGCGAACAGGTCGCCGCCCGCGCTGGTCGAGGTCCACTGCGAGCGGCCGTACTCGAGCGCGGGGGCCTCGCCGAGGAACCAGAAGCGCAGCGAGTAGTCCACCGAGGTCAGCCCCTCCACCACCGGCGCCTGCAGGCGCAGGCGCGACCGGCCCGCGGCCGCCGGCTTGCCCGTGGTCCCCGTCTCGCGGGGCGTGCAGGCGGCGCAGACGAGTGCGGCCGCTGCGAGGGCGAGGCAGCGCTTCACCACGGCGCCCCCGCGCGGGCAGCCTGCGGAGCGGGACCGGCGGCCAAGGCGCGCGCTCGCATCGGAGGACCCGTTCACGGCAACCGCGTGCAGGCGCCGTTGATCTTCTCGAAGACCCCGCGCGAGGAGAGCTGGGCGGAGGACAGGCTCGCCAGCGCCAGCGGGGGGCCGGGCTGCCAGCTGCCCGACGCGGCGTCGAGCGCCAGCTCCCGCAGCAACGGACCCGCGGGGCCGGAGAGGATCACCAGCAGCGCGCCCGGGCTCTGCCGGTCGACGTAGAGTCCGGCGACCGGTTGGCCGAACGCCAGCCGCTGCCGGAGCGTCGAGGGGTTCCAGCCGACCCGCCCGCCCGCGGTGGCATCGGAGAGCCGTGCGTCCGGGCCGGAGGTGAGATCGACCGAGTCGAGGCCGCTGACCTCGGCCCAGATCCAGCCCCTGCCCGGCACCGTCACGAAGACGTCGGCGAGGCGCGCGGAGGTGGAGACCGGCGGCGCCCGCTGCGGGTCCACCACGGTCTCGCACCGCGGGGCCTGGGTGCGCGAGTAGTACTCCCCCGGCGCGCACTCTTGCGCGAACCCCTGGAGCACCTGCCAGATGCCGGGCTGCGCGACCGGCAGCACGCCGGTGTAATAGGCGCCCATGGTGTCCGCGCCCGTGCGGATGACGCCCGCGAACTGGCGCAGGGGATCGCCGGCCAGCGGCACGCTCGCGCCGGTAGGCCCGGTGAGGCCGACCCCGGTGAAGCCGCGCGGCGCGCTGCCGCCGTTGGCGGCGAAGCTGCCGACCTCGCCGAAGCGGAGCGTGTCGCCGACGATCTCGGCGTTCTTGCAGCCGACCAGCTGGTGGTCGACGTCCACGCCGAGGGTCAGGTCGGCGTAGCCGTCCGGACCGGGCTGCACCAGGTAGACCTCCACGCTCACGTCGAGCGAGACGTCCTGGCCCGCGCGGCAGTCGAGCGGGTAGCTCTTCGAGACGACCGAGGGCGACAGCCCCGCCACCGGGTTGCCGCCCGCCGGCGCGAGGGCGCAGTCGTTGAACTGGTCGGCGGTGACGAAGTAGCCCCAGTCGTCGCCGGACACCGCGGGGTCATCGGCGCAGCCGAGGACGGCGAGCGGCGGCCCGGGCACCGCGCTGGAGGCGAAGGT
>JAYWAO010000070.1:0-2465 GCA_043782365.1 Deltaproteobacteria bacterium | reverse complement strand
ACGATGGCGATCCGCTGCATCTGCCCCCCCGGGAAGTGCTTGGAAAGTAAGTAAGGTGCCCGAGGTCGGAATCGAACCAACGACACGGGGATTTTCAGTCCCCTGCTCTACCAACTGAGCTACCCGGGCAAACCGGCGTGCGTAGGTACCCGCCCCGGCCTCCGCCGTCAAGCACGATTCTCGGGGCCCCGCCGCTCTCCTCACCGCTCCCTTACAGCCCGTCTGGCCCCCAAAACCGCGGCCCCCGTCCCCAGCACCACGCGGCGTGCGCAACACCCGCCAACGCTTGCAAACCTCACCCGGATCTCTACACTGCGCCGCCCTCGTCCCCGAGGTGGAGGTCTCTCCGATGGCGCTCCGCGCTCCATTCCCTGCAGCCGCAAGCCTGCTCCGTGCAGCGCCGCTCGCCCTCGCCCTCGCGCTGGCGGGTCCGCTCGCCGCCGCTCCCAAGGCCCCCAAGGCCGCGCCGGTCAAGGCCGCCGCCAAGGTTGTGAAGGCGCCCCCCTTCCAGGCCTTCCCCTTTCCCGTCGAGGTGAAGTCCCTCAAGAACGGGCTGCGCATCGCGCTCGTCCCCTACGACTCGCCGGGCCTCGTCGCCTTCTACACGGTGATGCGCGTCGGCTCCCGCAACGAGGCCGAGAAGGGCCGCTCAGGCTACGCCCACTTCTTCGAGCACATGATGTTCCGCGGCACCAAGGCCCACTCCGGCGACGAGTACAACGCCACCGTCACCCGCCTGGGGCTCAACACCAACGCCTTCACCGACTTCGACGTGACCGTCTACCACCTCTACGGGCCCACCCGCTCGCTGCCGGTGGTCATCGAGTACGAGGCCGACCGCTTCAAGAACCTCGAGTTCACCGAGGACCAGTTCAAGACCGAGGCGGGCGCCATCCTCGGCGAGTACGCCAAGAGCGCCTCGGCCCCCGAGACGCAGCTCTTCGAGCGGATGCAGGAGACCGCCTACGACAAGCACACCTACCGGCACACCGTGATCGGCTACCTCGCCGACATCAAGGCCATGCCGGACGGCTTCGCCTACGCCCGCGACTTCTTCAAGCGGTATTACACCCCGGACAACGCCACCATCGTCATCGTCGGCGACTTCGACCGGGCCAGGACGCTGGCGCTCCTCGAGCAGCACTACGCGGGCTGGGCGGGCAAGCTGAAGGCCGTCCCGATCCCCGCCGAGCCGCCGCAGAAGAAGGCGCGGCGGGCGCAGGCCGAGTGGGACCAGCCCACGCTGCAGCGCACCTGGGTGGCCTGGCACGTGCCGGGCGCCGCCGACCTCAAGGCCTCGGCGGCGGCGCAGGTGCTGGGCGCGTACCTCTTCGGGCCCACCAGCCCGCTCTTCCAGGACCTGCTGCTGACGCGGCAGCTGGTCGACGGGCTCGACGCCACTTCCCAAGTGCAGCGCGATCCGACGCTCTTCGGCGTGCTGGCGCGGCTGAAGAAGGACGACGACGGGCCGCTGGTCGAGAAGGCTGTCACCGCCACCGTCGCCGAGCTCGCCAAGGGCAAGGTCGACGCGCAGCGGCTCGCGGGTGTCATCTCCAACGCGCGCTACGCAGCCGGCCTCGCGCTCGACAAGGCCGACACCGTGGCGTTCACGCTGGCGGTCAGCTCGGCGTACACGGGCGACCTGAACTACCAGAACAAATTGTATGCGCAGCTCGAGAAGCTCTCGGCGGCCGACCTCGTCGCCTTCGCGCGGCGCTGGCTGGTCGAGAACAACCGCGTCACGGTGACGCTGGCGGCGAAGAAGGAGGCGGGCAAGTGATCGCGAACGGTCGTCGTCCCTACCCTGCTGCGGCGGTGCTGTGCCTCTGCGGCGTGCTCGCGTCGTGCGCGGGAGAGCGCGTGCGCTCGCTCGCTGAAGTGCGCGCCGAGCAGGGCGTCGCGGGCGCGCCTGCGGCTCCGGTCGCCGCGGCTCCTGCACCTGCACCCCTCGCTGCTGCCCCGGTCGCGCTGGCCGCCGTCGCCGCCGCTGCTGCTCCTGCTGCTCCTGCTGCTCCTGCTGCTCCTGCTGCGCTGGCCGCTGCTGCCGCCCCCGTCACCCAGGCCGTGGCCGCTGCCCCCGCCCCCAAGGTGAAGCCCGCCGTCCTCGCGCTCCCGGCCAACGGCAAGGCCGCGGTCGCCATCCAACTCCGCTTCCGCACGGGCGCCGTCGACGACCCACAGGGCCGCGCCGGGCTCACCGCGCTCGCTGCCCGCGTGATGGTCGAGGGCGGCGCCGGTCCCCTCGACACGCAAGCCCTCATCGGCGCGCTCTTCCCCATCGCCGCCGAGCTCGACGTGCGGGTGGACCGCGAGCAGACGACCTTCTTCGCCAGGGTCCACAAGGACACGCTCGCGAAGCTTTTGCCGATCCTCACCGACGTCGTGCTCCACCCCCGCTTCGAGCAGAAGGAGTTCGACCGGCTGCGCGACGCCGCCGTCAACGACCTCGAGAAGCGGCTGCGCCA
>JAYWAO010000069.1:0-6896 GCA_043782365.1 Deltaproteobacteria bacterium | reverse complement strand
CGGCGCCGCGCTGGCGTTTGCATTCGGCAACCCCGCGCTGGGCGGGGTCCTGGTGCTGGTCTGCGCCATCCTCGACGCGCTCGACGGCATGGTGGCCCGCACCCGCGGCACCGCCTCCGACTCGGGCGAGCTGATCGACGCCGCGGTGGACCGCTACGCCGAGATCGCCACCTTCGCGGGCATCGCCGCCTACTACCGCGAATTCGCCTTGGGCTTCTGGCTGGCGCTCTGCTCGCTCGGCGGCGCCCTGCTCGTCTCCTATGCCCGGGCCAAGGGCGAGATCAGCGGCATCGACGCGCGGATGGGCTCGATGAACCGCGGTGAGCGCGCGCTCTACGTCGGCATGGCCGGCATCGTCGCCCCGGACATCGCCCGCTTCATCGAGCCCGACGCTACCCGGCCCGTCTTCCACGTGCTGCTGGTGACGCTCGGCCTGATCGCGCTGATGGCCAACGTCACCGCCATCCGCCGGTTCGTCTTCATCTACAAAGAGCTGCGCACGCGGGAAGCGGCACAGTCCGGCGCCGCGGGCGTACCCGAGGCGCACCCGCACCACCACGGCTGGTTCGGCAGGGCCTGGGTGGCCTCGGGCGCGGCCACGGTGGTGGACTACGGCGCGTTCGTGCTGCTGGTGGAGGTGCTCGGGGTCTTCAACGGCACGGCCACGGCGATCGGCGCGTTCGGCGGCGCGGTCACCAACTTCGTCATCAACAAGGTCTGGACGTTCCGCACCCGGCAGACGCCCGTCGCGGTGGAGGTGCCGCGGTACGTGGCCATCTCGCTGGCGAGCCTCCTCTTCAACACCACAGGCGTGGTGCTGCTGGCCGATGGGCTGAAGTGGAACCCGGTCTTGGCCCGCGTGCTGGTGGGCGTGCTCGTCTCGGTGTGCTGGAACATGCCGCTGCAGCGCTGGTTCGTCTTCCGCGGCGAGCTGGGCAAGGAGCGCAACCCGGCGCTGTCGGTGGTGGGCGCGGCCACCTCGGCGCTCGCGGCGCTGGCCGTGCTCTCGATGGCCTACGGAGCGCCGTTCGCGGGCGAGCGGGTGCACGGCTTCTCGATGTCGCTGCCCGACGCGGTCAAGGTCACCCAGCAGAGCTTCCTGCCCAAGCTGCGCAAGGAGGCGTTCTACTCGGAGAGCTACAGCTTCCTGCTCGCTGGCGAGGACGGCTCGTTCGCGCGGGTGCAGTTCCTGGTCTCGAACGCGGGCTTGCAGGGCAGCGGAAAGGCCGCCGTCCGCGCGGTGGTGGTGAGCCCCGATGGCACCACCACCGAGGACGGCGAATCGTTCGAGCCCGGCGCCTGGAGCGTGCGGCCCGAGGGCGCGATCGAGCTGGGCGCCCACCGGCTGACGATGGGCTTCGACGCGAGCCACCACGTGCACTTCGCCGGGCGCAAGCTGGTGATCGACGCGACCGTGCTCCCCGAGACGCAGGCGCTGCGGCCGGGCGGCGGGCAGATCGTCTTCGACCCGAGCGGGCACGCGGTCTTCGACCAGACCATCTTCGCGCTGCGCAGCCGGTTCGAGGCGACGTTCTGGAGCGGCGACCGCGGCTCCAAGCACACCCGCGGCTACTGCTACGCGGACACTTCTTACAGCACGGTGCCTGGCTACAAGTCGGCCTCGCTCTGGTTCCGCATGGCCGCCTTCGACGAGCCGCAGGGCCAGCGGCAGCACGCCGCGGTCGAGTCCGAGGTGAACCCAAAGGGACAGCTGGTCAGCGCGGGCGCGCCGGCTCCCAGCGGCGCAATCAAGGGGGCCGACCAGGAGGCGCTCACCACCGCGCTGGCCGTGCTCTTCCCTCCCGAGGGCTCGCACGTGCCCGAGCAGGGCTGGCTCTACGCGACCCGCGGCGGCCAGACCGAGGTCCGGTCGTCCGACGTCGCCCTGACCTTCGAGCAGCCGCGCCTCGAGAAGGGCTCCAAGGGCGCCGCGGGCTACGAGGTGCCGCAGAAGATCACCGCTCACGCCAAGGGCGCCGGCGGCGAGCTGGTCACCGTGGTCCTGGAGTCCAGGCGCTTGCTCTACCGGCAGGAGACGCTGGCCGAGACGAGCCCGCTGGCCCGCCTCTTCGGGCTCGCCGGGTCGCCGGTCGCCTACACTTACGAGAACCGGGTCTCGGTGAAGATCGAGCGCAAGGGCGAGGCGCCGATCGAGCGGACCGGGGTCGCCATCACCGAGTTCGCCTACGCCAGCCGCCCGCGCGGCTCGCTGCTCTAGCTCCAACGCCGCGCTGCGCCCTGCCCGCGCTGCCCCGGCGGCAGCTCCTGGCTGTACCCTATCTCCCAAGCGACGGAACCGACCATGACGCTCACCGCCCCTCACCTCCAGACCGAGATCCCTGGACCCAAGAGCCGCGCGCTCTTCGACAAGGAGCAGGAGTTCCTCGCGCCGGGCCTGCAGGGGTTCGCGCTCTCCTCGGGGATCAGCGTCGAGCGGGCGCAGGGCTCGGTGATCGAGGACGCCGACGGGAACCGCTTCGTCGATCTGATCGGCGGCATCGGCGTCAACGCGCTCGGCCATTCGCACCCGGCCTACAAAGAGGCGCTCCACGCGCAGATCGAGCGGAGCACGGTGGGCTCGTTCACCTCGGCGGCCCGCGCGCAGCTGGTGCACGAAGTGGCGAGCGTGGCGCCCGAGGGCGTGGATCGGCTGCAGCTCTACTCGGGCGGCGCGGAGGCGGTCGAGAGCGCGTTCCGCCTCGCCAAGAACTACACGGGCCACCACGAGGTGGTCGGCTTCTGGGGCGGCTTCCACGGCAAGACGATGGGCGCGCTGGCGGTCAACGCCGCGGGCAACGCGAAGACCTACGGGCCGGTGCCGCCGGGTCACAAGCTGCCGTTTGCGAACTGTTATCGATGCCCGCTCAAGCTCGAGTACCCCTCGTGCGGGATCGCCTGCATGGACGTCGCCGCCGAGCAGCTGCGCCAGAGCACCACCGGCAGCGTCGCCGCGGTGATCGCCGAGCCGATGCAAGGCACCGCGGGCAACGTCATCCCGCCGCCGGAGTTCCTCCAGCGCGCGCAGGCGATCGCCAAGGAGCACGGCGCGCTCTTCATCGCCGACGAGATGATCACGGGCTTCGGCCGCACGGGACGCTGGTTTGCCTGCGAGCGCAGCGGCGTCATCCCGGACATCATCACGCTGGGCAAGGCGTTCGCGAGCGGCTTCCCGGTGAGCGGCGTGCTCGCCAAGCGCGAGATCGCGCAGGCCAAGCCGTGGAGCAACCCTAGCGGCTCCTCGTCGAGCTACGGCGGCAACCCGCTGGCGGCGGCGGCGGCGCTGGCCTCGATCACCACCCTCAAGAAGGAGAACGTGCTGGAGAACGTCCGCACGGTGGGCCCCTTGATGCTGGCCGAGCTGAAGACCTGGCCCGACAAGCTCCGCTGGGTGGGCGACGTGCGCGGCGAGGGCCTCTTCCTCGCGGTGGAGCTGGTGGCGGACCGCAAGACCAAGGAGCCGCTGGCGAAGAAGATCTGCGACGAGATCTTCCAGGACGGACTGCGGCGCGGCCTCTTGGCGATGAGCTACACGCACTGCATCCGCCTGCAGCCCGCGCTCACCATCGACGCCGCGACGGCGCTGACGGGCCTGGGCCTGCTGCGCGAGGCGATCGAGTCGGTCGCCCGCAAGCACGGCGCGGCTTAGCTGGAACGGCGCGGCGATACGGTGAGCGACGGCAAGAACAGCACGCAGCCGGGCCTCTGGGATCGGAGCTGGGGCAACTACACCGCGCTGGCGCTGCGCCGCCCGTGGGCGCTGGCGCTGGCAGCGCTCTGCGCGTTCCTCGTCGGCCTGCCGGGTTCGGTGAGGCTCTACGCAGACCTGCACACCGATCTGCGCGAGCTGCTCCCCGATGGCGCGCCGGCGGCCGTCGGCCTGGGAGAGCTGGAGCGGCGGCTGGACGGCCTCACCTCGCTCTCGATCGTCATCCGCACCGACGACTTCGAGGCCGGCAAGAGGTTCTCCGACGCGCTGGTGGCCAGACTGCAAGCGCTGCCGCCCGGGCTGCTCTCGCGCGTCTTCGGCCGCATCGACGAGGAGCGCGGCTTCTTCGACGCGCACGGCGCGCTCTACGCCAACCTCGGCGACCTCACCTCGCTGCGCGACGGACTGAAGACGGGCCTCGCCGAGGCGAACCGCGCGGCCAACCCGCTGGCGATCGATCTCGACGACGAGGACGAGGCGCCAAAGGAGCAGGCCGCCACCCCCGCGCAGTCGAAGCAGCTGAAGGAGGCGCTCTCCAAGCTGCGCGGCGCCTTCTCGCGGCTCGACCACTTCCGCGACGGATATCTCGCCGCCGAGGACGGCAAGACGCTGGTGGTGATGGTCACGCCCGGCGGCCTCGCGATGAGCCTCGACGGCAACCAGGGCATCATGCGGGCGGTCGACGAGGCCGTCACCGAGCTGGACCCGAAGTCGTTCCACCCCTCGATCCACCTGGGCTACGGCGGCGACGTGCGGCAGGTGATCGAGGCGCAGGAAGCGCTGGTCAAAGACCTGCTGCTCTCGTCGGTGCTGGTGCTGGTGTTCGTGGGGATTGCGCTCCTGCTCTTCTACCGCTCGCTGCGCGCGCTGCCGCTCCTGGTGCTGCCGCTCTTCACGGGTGTCTCGCTGACGTTCGGGCTCGCCAAGATCACCGTCGGCTACCTGAACCCGAACACGGCCTTCCTCGGCAGCATCATCATCGGCAACGGCATCAACCCTGGCATCATCCTCTTGGCCCGCTGGCTGGAGGAGCGGCGGCGCGGGCTCTCGCTCCACGACTCGCTGGCGGCGGCCCTGCGCGGCACCTGGCGCGCGACGCTGGCGGCCTCCTCCGCGGCGGCGGCGAGCTACGCCACGCTGATCCTGGTCCAGTTCCGCGGCTTCAACCAGTTCGGTCAGATGGGCGTGTCCGGCATGCTCCTCTGCTGGCTGACCACCTACGCGGTGATGCCGCCCTTGATCGTCCTCTACGAGCGGTGGCGTCCGCTGCCGGTGACCGGTCCGCGCGCGCGGCCCGCGGTGGGCGCGGGCTCCACCTTCCTCGCCACGCTGGTGACTGGCCGCCCGAAGGCGTTCGCGGCGGTCTCGCTGGGCTTGGTGGTGATCTCCGCCCTCGCCATCCACCGCTTCTCGCAGGACCCCGTGCAGTATGACTTCAGCAAGCTGGGCAGCCGCGAGGGCCTGCGGAGCGGCGCGGCTTACTGGGACTCGTTCGTCGACGCGGTGATGCAGAGCTACCAGACGCCCACCGTCATCCTCACCGACTCTCGCGGGGACGCGGCCGCGGTCCGCAGGGCGATGGAGGCCGCGCAGGAGAAGGCCGGCGCGCGGACCACCATCGCCAGCGTCGAGACCCTGGAGAAGCTCATCCCCACCCAGCAGCCCGAGAAGCTCGCGGTGCTCGAGGAGATCTTCTCGCTGCTCGGGCCGAAGGCGCTCGAGCGGCTGGAGCCGAAGGACCGCCAGCTGGTGGAGCGCATCCTCGAGAACACCAAGCTGCGGCCCGTCTCCGAGGGCGACCTGCCGCCGCGGCTCTCCCGGTTCTTCCACGAGAAGGACAGCCGCAGCGGCCTCCTGGTGATGGTCTACCCCACGCTGGAGAGCGACTCGCGCCACGGCCGGGCGATGGTCCGCCACGCGGAGGAGGTGCGCGAAGCCGCGCTGGGGGCGGCGCCGAAGGTGCGCGTGGCAGGCCAGCTGCTGCTGACCGCGGACATCATCAAGATCATCACCGACGACGGCCTGCTCTCGGGCGTGCTCTCCTTCGCCGCGGTGGCGCTGCTCTCGCTCCTCGCGATGCGCTCGCTGCGGCACGCCGCTTGGGTGGTGGGCTCTCTCTGCCTGGGCGTCTTGTGGATGTTCGGCGTGCTCGGGCTGCTGGCGATCAAGTTCAACTTCGTCAACTTCGTGGTGCTGCCGATCACCTTCGGGATCGGCGTCGACTATGCGGTGAACTTCTACCAGCGCTACCGGGAAACCGGGTCAGTGCGCGACGCGCTTGCGTCCTCGGGCGGCGCGGTTACGCTCTGCTCCAGCACGACGATCATCGGCTACGCCGCGCTGCTGGTCGCCGACAACCAAGCGATCCAGTCGTTCGGGCTCACCGCGGTGATCGGCGAGTTCACCTGCTTGTCGGCGGCGCTGGTCGCGCTGCCGGCGATGCTCTCGGTGCGGGACGGCGCAGCAGAAGGCAAGGCAGCGGCAGCGGCCGCGACACTCCCTGGGGAAGGAGCGTAGATCCGCCATGCGGTCCTGGTCCGAACGCAGGACCCAGCTTGCCAAGGCCCACCCGTTCCACCGCCTCGTCGTGCCAGCGCTGACGATCCTGTACCTCGCCACGCTCGAGGCGCTCGGGGGCCTCGGCTGGGAGCACTTCGTGCTCGCGGGGAGTTTTCTCTTCTTCTCGGTCTGGTCCGACTCCTCGCGCAGCCTCGCGAAGGTGGTCCAGCCGTACCTCTTCTACGGCATCGTCTACGACTCGATGCGCTGGTACGCGGACCTGATCCGCTCGCCCGTCATCCACATCCGCGAGCCCTACGACTTCGACAAGCGCTTCTTCGGCATCCCCGCGCCGCAGGGCGTGCTGACGCCCAACGAGTGGCTGCAGTCGCGCACGAGCCCGGTGCTCGACTTCTTCACCGGCCTCTCCTACACGCCGTTCTTCTTCATCGGCGAGAGCGCCGTGCTGACGCTGTATTACTTCTTCACGGGCCGCGAGCACCGGGCGATCCGCTTCGCCTGGGTCTTCGTCATCGCCAACTTCTTCGGCTTCTCCTTCTATTACACCTATCCAGCGGCCCCTCCCTGGTACGTGGCCGCCCACGGCTTCGTCGCCGATCTCACCGTGCGCGCCTCGCCGGCGGGGACCATCCGGTTCGACCAGATCATCGGCTTTCCGCTGATGCAGGGG
>JAYWAO010000068.1:0-6900 GCA_043782365.1 Deltaproteobacteria bacterium | reverse complement strand
GGTGGCCGGCGGCACGTCGGCCGGGGTGCAGCCCGCGACGCCGTCCTCGCGGTCGAGGCGGTTGCCGCCGTCGAGCTTGTCGAGCGCCAGCGCGGCCTCGAGCGCGGCCGCCGGGCAGAAGCCGCCCATGTGCGAGGTGGCGATGGTGTGCAAGAGGAGGCCCGCGTCGAGCGGCCCGCCGAGCAGGCCCACCGCGTCGAAACGCTCGGGGTGCGCGGCCGCCAGCCTCGACGAGCCGGCCGCGCCCATCGAGACGCCCGCGATGGCGCGGAAGGTGTAGCGCCGCGAGGGGGCAGCGCAGACCGGGTGGCCCGGAGTGGCGGGCGCGCCGGGAGGCGTCTCGGTGCAGCCGAGGCCGGTGGCGCAGGTGACGCCCGGGCCGCACGCGTCGCCCTTCTGGCCGACCGCGGCCGTGGTGGTCTTCGAGCAAGCGGCCGCGCCGAGCGCGAGGGCACAGAGGACGAACCGACGGAGCACGACGACCTCGTTCGAGTGGACGGCGCGGGACTGTACCCCTCAGTCGCGCGCGCGCCATCCGGCGATCTTCCGGAGGGTGCACGGAAGATTCAGGGGGGCGCAGCGGGTCCGCCGCGCGCAGCCTCGAGCGGAGGCAGGAGCGCCCGCCTGGTCCGACCGGCGGGAACTACACCGGCCTTGGGCCTGCCCGGATGCAGCCCGCTGGTCGCTGCGCTATGTTCCGCGCCCCATGCCCGTCCGCGCGTCCGCTCACCGCCTGCCCTCCGCGCTGCTGGTCGCGCTCTGGCTCGGTCCGTTCTCCGCCCGCGCCGCCGCGCTGGATCCCGGTCCCTGCGTCGAGCCCGTGCCTGCCTACAAGCCTGCCGCAGGCGAATCGCTCTCGTACCGCCTCGACATCTACGGCGTCGACGTCGGGACGTTCGAGCTCTGGCTCGACGCCGCGCCCGCCTCGGCCGGCCCGCGCGGGACCGTGATCGGGCACGGCCGCGCCAAGACCTCCGCATTCGTCAGGGCCAACGCGGGCCGTTTCGAGGCGTCGTCGATGGCCATCGTGGGCCCAGGGGTGACCGCGCACCGGTACCGCGAAGTGGTCGAGGACGGCCCGGTTCACTGGGTGCAGGAGATCGCCTTCCCGCAGGAGGGCGCGCTGCACGTGCAGGCCACGCGCGACGGCGAGCCCGACCCCGTGGACCTCCCCTTCACGGGCCCCGTGCGCGACCTCTACAGCGCCTTCCTCCTCCTCCGCGCGGCGCCGCAGACCGAGGGCGCTCCGCTCTGCCTGCAGACCTATGCGATGCGCAAGCTGTGGCGGATGGCCGGCGAGGTGGGGCCGAGGGAGACCCTCGACACGCCGCTCGGCAAGCTGGAGACGGTCCGGCTCGACCTCGTCTCGACGCGCCTCGACGACGCGAGCGCCACCCGGATGGCGAAGTTCTGGGTGACGACCGATGCGCGCCGGCTGCCCGTGGCGGCGATCGTGGAGATGCGCGGGAAGGTGTTCCGCGCGCAGCTGGTGAGGGTGACGGGGGGAAAGAAGTAATACAGGCAGGCGAGGCGGGCAGCGACCCCGGTTTCACGGCGCCTCACCGTCGGCCATCTCCGCCCACGCCCCGGGCATGAAAAGGCCGGGCCGGTGTCTCCACCTTGGCCCGGCTTTTGTGCTGCGCAGACCGCTCGAGCGATCTGCTGGGTGGTCTACAGCAGGCCCTTGTTCCGCCGGATCTGCTCCACCGTCTTCTGGTACTCGATCTCGAACGCCTGCGTGCCCTCGGTGAGGTGCTTGAGGCGGCTGCGGGCCTCGCGATCGACCTCCTCGTCCACCTCGAGGTGCTTCTTGAAGACTTGGTAGATGCGGCGCCGCAGCGTGTAGTCCTCGGCGAACACCTCTTCCACGTTGCGGGAGATGAGGAGGAACTCGATCATCTGGTTGATGATGTAATCGACGCCGTCGTCGCCCATCTTGAAGCCGCGGACGTCGGCCATCTCGCGCTTGACAGCGTTGAACTTGGAGTGGTCGTAGCCGCGGCGCTCGAGCGCCTCGCGGGTGGCTTGGTTCACGCGCTCTTCAGAGGCGAGGTACTCCTTGAGGATGGCCGCCATGTCCATCTCGGCGTCGGCCACGCGCATCGTCTCGACCTCGAGGTCGTTCTCGCCCATCAGCGAGGCGATCACGTCGCGGGCGATGGCCGGAATGATCTTCGGGTACAGCTTCATGAACGAGCGTCCTTTCGCCTGACTGGCCGGTCGCTTGTAGATGATGTGGGAGGGGGCGGCAAGCAAAAACGGTAGGTTTGTCAAGTCCCCCCCACCAAGGGGGAGAGGGGCCCGGGGGGCGAGCTGCTCCGGATGCCCGCGGCGGTGGCACCGAACGGCGAAGCCCATCGCGGCGCGAGGAGCAAGCTGAGACTTCGCCCTTACATCGGACGGAGGGAGTCGACGCCTGTACGAGCACGTCTCGTCCCTCCGGTCCGCGGCGCGCGATTGCTGCCGGGACTCAGCGACCGGCGGCGTCCAACCTGACGACTTCGTGTGTGGCAGCGATCGACCGCTGCCAGACGCCGACGCCCGCCAGCACCGCACCGAACAGGCCCATCGTCCACCCGTCGATGAAGCGCAGCTCGAGGCGCAGGCAAAGGACGATGAGGGCCACCGCAAGGCCCAAAGCGCCCATGCCGATCAGCGCGTTCCCAGAGGTGCGGTGCTGTCCCGCCGCATCGCTCGCGCCTGCGCCTGCGAGGCGGTTCACGCAGCCCTCGGCGCGAGTTCGACGCCTTCGCCGGACGCGTCCATCTTCGCCCGGGCGATGGCGTAGATCATGATCCCATAGCCGCACTTGGCCGCGATGTCGGCGATGCTGTAACCGACTTGAAGGCCGACCAGCGACGATCCCGGCGACACACCCAAGAGGGGCAGCAAGTAAGCGATCGGATAGAAGCCCCAGGTGCCGATCAGCAGGAGTCGTGTGTTGCGGAAGAGGACCTTCACCTCGGCGCTCTCAGAGGCCGCCGCCCGCGACAAGGCCCCCCACAGCACGTAGAGGATGTAGACGAACGGCACCGTCGAGAGCGTTCCCCAGAACGCCCGGGTGGTGGAGTTGGAGGCGACCTCTCCGGGGTATCCCAGGCTGATCATCAGCGCGGCCGCGATCACCAGCTTGGCCATCAGCGGCCCCCGGACGCCCTTCTTGAGGTTCAGCACCGCGACCAGCTCCGCGCAGAGGAGCGGGACCGTCAGGAGCCAATCCACATAACGATAGGCATCATTGAAAGGGAGGCCCGAGGGCTTGTAGACGCCTCCCTCGAGTCGGAAGGCCTCGTGCCAGCTCGTGAAGATGCGCAGGTAGTGATAGGCCGCGATCCCCACGACCAGGCTCGAGATCACCAACGCCGGCCGATAGCTGGCGCTGAGCTGCTGCCGCGCCAAGACGAAGAACACGAAAGACGCCAGCATGGCTGCAACCGCTAGCGAGAGCAGGTTGTAGACCAGCTGGTACTGACCCACCGTCAATTCAATCAGGTTCACGATTTTCCTCGGAGATAGAGTTTTCTGGGAATGGCTCCTTCACCGCCCGGAGCCGGCCTCGACGTCCATTCCCGAGAGCTGATGTGGTGGTCGCGCGAACGGTGCGCTCGTTTTTTGAGAATCTTGGCGGCGCCCAGCCGGCGAGCCGGATCCGCTCCACCACCAACATGTGAGGGACGGTCAACGCGGCCAGCCCAACGAACAAGGGCCGAAGGATTCGAGCGTCGAGGGGAACCCCGTCGGACAGCATCCAAGCCGAGCTCGCCAAGGCCAGCACGGCCACCATCGGCCCGAACCCCTCCAGCAGCACTCCCCGAGCAGCGCCGCCGTGCGCGACCGTCCTGAGGACGTGACGGACGCCGTGCATGAGACAGAAGAAGACGGTGAAGGCGAGCAGCGGCGGCGCAGCGGTGGCGAGCAGCGCAACCGCCAGGAGCTCCAGGCCGGTGGTGGGGTCCGAGCGCAGCCGCAGCGCCGCGGCGACGACGAGGCCGAAAAGCCACGCAAAGGCCAGCGGACGAAGGCCCCCCACCAGCAACATCGCCGGCTCGTTGCCCACCAGCAGCGAAAGGAGCCCCTCCACCTCGCTCGCGTGTTGGGCCGTGGGGAGGACCATGATGGCGCCCCCGTACAAGACGCGCGCCAGGAGCGGGGTGCCCTCTGCTGGATCGCCGGAGAAGTGGACGGCGGAGATCAAGAGGAACACGGCGAGAAAGAGGCCGGGGGAATGGATCCAAAGGGCGACCACCAGCGCCGCCAGGAAGAGGTAGGCGAGGACGAAGGCGACCCGCTGTTTGGCCGACCGCAGCTGGTAGAGACGCCGCGCCAAGACCAAGTCGAGAGCCCCATGCGGCACGCCAAGGACCAGGATCAGCAAGCCCAGCACCAGCAGCTCCGCCCGCGGGTCAAGCCGGCCCAGGACGTGACTAGCCAGAGAGACAAGCCCCGCCAGGAAGCTGAAGAGGAGCCCCTGGTGTCGGAGCGTCGCATCGATTCGCAGCGCTGGCACTAGGTCCTCGGGTCAGGGGAGCCGGACACACCCCTCATCGTGATGCCAAGGGCGCTGGAGCGTTGCGGCTTTGGCCCGCGACCGGGTCCGGCATGAAGTGCGTCAACCGGACGGCCACCGTTGCAGGTGCCGGCGGACTTTGCCGGTCCGTTGCAGTAGCGGCCTGTACGCCATGCGAGGCCTGCATGACGCTGCGTCGATTTGAAAGGGGGCGGCTGGAGACGGGCCCTGCAAAGAGGTACCGCGCCAGCCGCCTACCAGATAAGGGCTACCGCTCCCGGCTACCGGTCGGCCCCGCCCTCCCCCGCTACCAACTCCTCCGGCACCTCGTCCTGCAGCGCCGCCTCCAGCTCCGCCGCCGCCGCGTCGAACGCAACGTCGGCCGCATCCGGCGAGGTCCCGGCAGGCGCGCCCTCCTCCGCCTCCGCCTCCGCCTCGGGGTCGGGCGCCTTGGCGCCGGCGAGGAACTCCTGCACGCGCCCCGCCAGCTCCTCATTGAACCCGGGCACCGCCGCGAGCTCCGCCGCCGTCCCCGCCTTGATCCGCTTGAGCGACCCGAAGTGGGTGAGCAGCGCCTTCTTCCGCTTCTCGCCGATGCCCGGGATCTCCTCCAGCACCGACTTGAAGTTCCGCTCCCGCCGCAGCTTGCGGTGGAAGGTGATGGCAAACCGGTGCGCCTCGTCGCGCAGCCGCTGCAGGAGGAACATCTCGCTGGAGTTCTGCCGCAGCACGACCGGGTTCTTCTGCCCGGGGAGGAAGACGCGCTCCGGCGAGCGCTCGAGCGTTTCGTTGACGAAGCGCCCCTTCTTGCGCGAGCGGCCCTTGCGCGGATCGACGGGCGCGGCAGCCTCTGCGGGCGCGGCGTCGGCCTCGACCTGCCCCTCTCCCTGCTCCGTCGCGGGCCCGGTCTCGGTGACCGATTCGACAACCGCCCCCTCCCCCGCGCCGCCCGGCGGAAGCTGCTCCACCTCGGGCTCGGGGCCGGCCTTGTCGGCCCACGCCGCCGCCAGCGAGAACCCGCCCCGCCTGGCAAAGCGCTGCTCGTCCTCCAGCACGCGGCTCTTCGCGAGCCCCGCCAGCATGATGTCCTCGCCCAGCTTGAGGCCGGCATCCTTGATCGCCGCCCGGGCGACATTGAGCTGCCCCTTGCCGCCGTCCACCAGGATGAGGTCGGGCAGGTCGCCGTCGGCCTTGCCCTTCTCCAGCCGGCGGCCGAGCACCTGGAACATCGAGGCGAAGTCGTCGGTGGCCGCCTCTCCGCGGACTTTGTAAAGTCGATAGCGGGCTTTATCGGGCTCGCCATCGGTAAAGACCACCTGGCTGCCCACCGTCTGCTGGCCGAGAAACGTCGACATGTCGAAGCACTCGATCCGCCGCGGCAGCCGGGGCAGCCGCAGCCGCGACTGCAGGCGCGTCAGCGTCTCCAGCGCGTTCTTCTCGGTGCGCTGCCGCTCCTCGAACGAGTGGCGCGCGTTCTCGCGGGCCATCTCCAGCAGCTGCAGCTTCTCGCCCCGCTCGGGCGCCAGCACGGTCACCTTGTCGCCGCGCTTTTCGGTAAGGAAGCTTGCGAATCCCTCCGCGCGCGCCTGCGCGTCTGCGGCGGAGGCCGCGTCGCCCTCGGCCGCGCGCCAGAGCTGGAGCGGCAGGAGCAGCTCCTTCGGGACCACCGCGCCGCCGTCGTAGTACTGCTGGAGGAACGACTCGAGCAGCTCCTCGGTGGGAAACTCCTGCCGCGGGAAGCTGAACGCCCGCCCGCCGTTGAGCCGGCCGTTGCGGAAGAACAGCAGCTGCACCTCCAGCAGCGCCCCCTCGCGGTGGAAGCCGACCACGTCCTGGTCGACCAGCCCGGTGAGCACGGTGCGCTGCTTCTCCAGCGACCGCTCGATCGCCACCAGTTGGTCGCGCAGCGAGGCGGCCCGCTCGAACTCCAGTGCCTTGGCGGCGTCCCTCATGCGGGTCTGCAGCTTGGTGGTCAGCTCGTCGGCCTTGCCCTCGAGGAAGAGGCCCGCCTCGGTGATCGACTGCTGGTACTCCTCCTGCGGCACTGGATAGACACACGGCGCCGGGCAGCGCTTGATTTGGTATTGCAGGCACGGTCGCCGCCGATTCGCCATCACCTGGTCGGTGCAGGTGCGCAGCTGGAAGTGGCGGTTGAGGACTTGGAGACTCTCGCGGATCGACGACGCGCTCGAGTAGGGCCCGAAGTACCGCGCGCCATCCTTGCGAATCCGCCGGACCACCTCGAGCCGCGGAAACGGGTGCGTCTTCGAGAGCCGCAGCGAGATGAAGTTCTTGTCGTCGCGCAGCCGCACGTTGAAGCGCGGCTTGTGCTTCTTGATCAGCTCGTTCTCGAGGAGGAGCGCGTCCTTCTCGGAGGGGGTGAGTATTACTTC
>JAYWAO010000067.1:0-6908 GCA_043782365.1 Deltaproteobacteria bacterium | reverse complement strand
TGGCCACCTGCACGCTGAAGAAGAAGAGCGTCAGGCCGCCCAGGTAGTACCAGAACATCGAGTGGTTCCCGAGCGGCACTTCCTTGTGCAGCATGTAGTCGACCAGCGGCGCGATCCCGAACCGGTCGTCGAGCCAGCCGAAGAGTCCGCCGCGCTTCGTCTCTGCGGTGCTCATGCCTTCTCCCCGCTCGAAGCAGGTGACACCAGGACCGAGCCGTCGGGCTCGCGCGCGACTCCCCAGGCCTTCAGGGGGCGGGGCGGAGGGCCGGAGATCACCTTGCCGTCGAGGTCGAACTTGCCGTTGTGACACGCGCACCAGATGACCGAATCACCCGGGACGTACTGCACCGTGCACCCTTCGTGGGTGCACTTGGCTTCCACGCAGCGCAAACTTTGCGCGGAGTCCTCGAAGACCAAGAGGCGGGTGGGGCCGGCCCGCACGATCAATTGGTGCTCCTTTTCGAGCCTCGCTTGATCGGCCTTGGGCAGCTTGAACGGCGTCCGCACGTCCTGGGGCGAGACGGGCTTCATGTAGCGGAGCACCGGATAGATGATGCTCGCCACCCAGCCGGCGAAGCCGGTCGCGAGGAGGCTGTCGAGGACGCTGCGGCGGGTCGGCTGACCTTCGCGGGCGCCGGCCATCTCCTACTTCCCGAGGGTGCGGACGAAGGCCGCGAGCTGGTCGATCTGCTCGGGCGTCAGCTTCTCCTTGAAGGGGTCCATGCCCTCGGGCTTGTCGGGGCGCTTGATGCCTTCGTTGATGGCCTGCTTGATCATCGCGTCGGTGACCTTCGTCTGCCAGGCGGGCGAGGTCATGTCGGGGATGCCGAGCCTTGCCCCCGTCTCGGTCTTGCCGTTGCCGTCGACGGCGTGGCAACTGGAGCACTTGGCCTTCCAGGTGCGGACGACCTTCGGATCGGTCTCGGCGCGGCCCGAGGACGAGGCGAGGAGTGCGCAAGCAACCAGCGAGGCGACGAGGCCGGCGGTCAAGGTGTGTCGCATGACTGACTCCGATGCAGGTGTTGAAGACGGGGTGTTCAGCGCCAATTCAGCAAGGAGCGCGCCACTCGCCCGCTAGCAGCTCTTCCGCGCAAGACCACTCGCGGGTGCCTGCGGCCGGCAGCGAGAAGTGCGACCTGAAGCTTACCGCCGCCCAATAGTCGCACGCAAGCCATGCGCCCGGAAGGAGGCTGCGACGCTCGATTTGCGCTGGCATGGACAGCCTTGCCATGGGACGGGGCGGTGGGCGTGCTAACAGGGGAGCGGGCACGACGGTTGCTAGCGCCCTAGCAGAACCACCAGCTTGAGATCTCGCGTCGTCGCGGAGGCTCCATGGCTTACCTGTCGGGCGGGCAGCAGCGGTCAGCTCCAGTTCTCTCGTCGCTCGTCGCCTTGGCGCTCGTCGCCGCGGGCTGCGCGGGCCCGGTCGGGAAGGACGGCGCGAACGGCACCAATGGGACCAGCGGAACCAACGGGAACAACGGCACCAACGGGAACAACGGCACCAACGGGACCAATGGGACCAATGGGACCAATGGCGCCAACGGAACCAACGGGACGGGCTCGCTCCCGTTCGGCTGCGACAAAAACCCCACGCTGGGGCTGAGCGCCGCGCTGTCGGTCTCGACGCCGAACAACGGCAGCTACTTCGTCGCCGGCGAGCAGCCGGTGCTGACGCTGAAGCTCACCGACACCTGCCTGCGCACGCTCAAGCTCGGAGACGTCACCTCGGCGGGTCTCTACCTCTCCGGGCCGCGCGCGCCGATGCTCACGGTGGCGGCGGTCAAGCTGCTCAACGTCGCCGGCGCCCAGCCCTTCGTGGGGCACTTCCAGAACCTCAAGGCGCCCGCGTACGTCGACGCCACCAAGCCAAACCTCGTGCTCGCGCCCGACGGCAGCGCGGTGTACACGCTCTCGCCCATCACCAACGAGGCGCCGGGCACGTACACCGCTGGCGCGCTCATCCGGAACTCGGGCGACGTCGATCAGGCGTTCCCGCAGCTCTCCTTCCAGCTCGGCACCGCCGCCGTCGAGGCGTACGCCGCGGGCGAGGTCGCCACCTCGAGCTGCCTCGAATGCCACAAGGGCACCAACGGCAAGCTGTACATGGCCCACACCGAGCCGGGCTTCTCGCCGGTGGGGCTCTTCTCCCTCGACCTCGGGGCGCCGGGCACCTGCAAGCTGTGCCACAACAACAACGGCTACAGCCCGAACACGTTCCTGCGCAAGGCCCACGGCCCGCACCGGGGCGAGCACCAGCTGAACCCCGGTGTCGCCCACCCCGAGTACGGCCTCGGCGCCGACGCCACCATGGCCGCCTTCACCAACGTGCTCTTCCCCTCGATGCCGTCGGCGGAGCTCGACTGCACCAAGTGCCACCGGGACGACGCCTGGAAGACCAAGCCGACGCGGCTCGCCTGCGGCACCTGCCACGACAACGTCTTCTTCAATGACTCGGGCAACGGCAAGGGCACCCTCAACCCGCCCCGCGTGAAGGGCCAGCCCGCCGGGGGCGCGTGCAAGATCGATTCGGACTGCAACGCGCTCGGCGTCTTCCTCTCCTGCAACACCGGCACGGGGATGTGCGAGCGGAAGGTGCACCCGGTGGAGAACGACGACGTCAACTGCTCGGCCTGCCACAACGCCGACGCGCCGGGGGTCTCGCCGATCAGCCTGCGCCACAATGTGTTCGCGCGAACGCTCAACCCGGGCTACGCGGTCACTTCGTTCACCCCCGTCGGCGCGAGCGGGCCGGGCGGCGCCTTCCTCACCGGCGACACCCCGGGCTTCAAGTTCAAGGTGACCAGCAACGGCACCGCGCCGGTGACTGACCTCAAGACCAACGGTCTGTGGTCGTGCACCGCCGTCCTCTCGGGGCCAACCGACGACATGCAGCGGGTCTACCCCTCGCTGTCGATGAAGAGCGCGGGCACCCTCTCCGCCTACGACGCCACCGCGCAGACCTACACTTACACCTGGCCCTCGGCGTGGCCGGCCCTCGCGGAGCCGCCGCTCCCGCTCAGCAAGGCCATTGCGGGCTTCGAGGCCGCGGGCCAGGCGAACGCGACCGGAACCTACCTGATGTCCTTCTACTGCTTCCTCGGCGTTACCGACCCGGCTGGCGGCACGCAGCGGCTGGTCGCCGAAGGCAGCAACGTCGTCACCTACCTCGCCGCCTCGACCGACGAGGCGCCGGCCGCACAGGTCCGCGCGCTCGTCTCCCAGGCGGCGTGCAACAGCTGCCACGTCAACCTCAGCCCGCACGGCGGGACCCGCCACGACGTCCAGACCTGCAGCGCCTGCCACACCGAGGGCGCGAGCGACGGGATGATCATCCCGGGCCAGTACGCGACCACCGGCTCGGCCTGCACCCAGGACACCGACTGCGCGGGCGGGAAGACCACGCCGGCCTACGAGGCCTGCATCGTGCCCCCGCAGGGCGGCTCCAAGGTCTGCACGCTCACCCAGGACCCGACGCCCGGGTTCTCGATCGACCTCCCCAGCCTCATCCACAAGGTCCACTTCGCGCGGAAGCTCGACGGCTACGCCGAGCGCAACAACCTCTTCAACCCGGGCAAGCTCGGCATCACTGGGCGCTTCAACGCCTTCACGGATCTCTCCGAGGCGCTGCTGCCGCAGGACGTGCGCAGCTGCCAGACCTGCCACGTCGACTCGGGCTCGGTGTGCTCGGCGGTCAAGCCTTGCGAAGTGGGCCAGGAGTGCTCCGCCGGCAAGTGCGTCAACACCGCGTGGCAGGAGCCGTCCAAGCGGGCCTGCCTCACCTGCCACGACGCGGACGACGCCTTCGCCCACGGCCAGCTGATGACGTACACGCCGTCGAGCGGCCCGGCGATCGAGAGCTGCGGTGTGTGCCATGGACCGAACGGCGACTTCGCCGTGCAGAAGGTCCACAACATCACCGCCCCCTACGTTCCGCCGTACACGCGGGATTGACCCGTGCGCCCCAAGACGCTCATCGCTGCCGCGGCAGCAGGGCTGGCAGGCCTGCTCGGCTGCTCGCAGGCCCGGACCCTGGACGGGGAGCCGCGACGCACGAGCTGGGACGAGGTCGGTCCCGTGCTCGCGGCGAACTGCACCTCCTGCCACTCGGGTAGCGGCGCCTCCGCGGGCTACCGGACCACCTCGTACCTCGAGGCGCTCGGGCCCAAGGCCGCGCCAGTGGCGGTCGCCGGCGAGGCCACCTCGAAGCTGCTGGTCACGCTCGCCCCCGCGACGGCGACCAGCCCGCACCGGTCGCTCAGCGCGGACAACCTCGCGCTGGTGAAGTCCTGGGTGGTAGAGGGCCGGCTGGCGTTCAAACCAGTGGGCCCGCACGCGGGCGGCATCCTGAACCCCAACGACGCGCAGGAGTTCCACGGCGCGCTGCTCAGCGACCACAGCTGGGACCTCGCGTACTGCGCGAAGTGCCACGGCGCGGACTTCACGGGCGGCAGCTCCAAGGTGGCCTGCACCACGTGCCACCCCACTGGGAATGCGCAAGGGAACACGCAGGCCAACTCCTGCACCACCTGCCACGGGAACCCGCCGGCGAACGGCTCGCACGTCGCGCACCTCTCGGGCAAGAGCGGCCTGAAGCTCGCCTGCAGCGCCTGCCACCTGCAGCCCGGCTCTTGGACCGACGCGAACCACCTCGGCACCAAGGCGGTGGTGAAGTTCGGCGACCTCGCGGCGCAGGCGGGCACGGGCCGCGCTGGCGCCCCGGCCTTCGACGGCATCTCCTGCTCGAACATCTACTGCCACGGCGGCGCCTTCACCGACACGAAGGCCACCTCTCCGAAGCCGGCCTGGGGCGGGACGGCGGCGTGCGGGAGCTGTCACGGCCTGCCGCCCGCGAGCCACGCGGCCACCTCCACTGATTGCAGCAAGTGCCACTGGCTCACCGTCGCCTCGGGCCAGGTCATCACCAACGTCGCGCTGCACATCAACGGCAAGGTCGAGGTCGGCGACGGCACGGGGAGCTGCATCGCCTGCCACGGCAGCGCGGCCAACCCGGCGCCGCCGCGCGACACCAACGGCAACACCGGCACCACGCTCGTCTCGGTGGGCGCGCACCAGGCGCACCTGACCGGCGAGCACAACCTCTCGGGGCCGGTCGCCTGCAGCGCCTGCCACCTGGTGCCGGCGGCGGTGGGGAGCCCCGGCCACCTCGACCACGCGCCGCCCGCCACGCTTACATTTTCCGGGATTGCGGTGGCGGACGGCGCGATGCCCTCGTGGAGCCACGACACCGCGAGCTGCTCGGCCACCTACTGCCACGGCGGCGGCACCAAGCTGGGCGCAGACACCTCGACGGGCCTGAACCGCACGCCGCGCTGGACGGGCGGCAACGAGCAGATCTACTGCGGGAGCTGCCACGGCATCCCGCCCACGGACGTGAACCACAAGCCGGCGATGCAGCTAAGCGACTGCTACTCGTGCCACGCCGCCACCGTCGACAAGCTGGGCAACCTCATCGTGACTGGTCCTCCCGGGGCGCGCGTCAGCACCCACATCAACGGAGTCGTCGATGTCACCATCACTCCGTAGAGCCCTCAGCGGAGGCGTGCTGCTCGCTGCGGCGTGCCTCGCCGCGGGGCCTGCCCGGGCCGACGGCAGCGCCACCACGGTGGTCGATTCGCGCCCGTACCTGCGCGACGGCGGCTACCAGGAAACGAACGTCTACGAGCAGTTCTCCGTCAGCGCGCGGCCCCAGGGCCCGGACTGGCTGGAGGACGTCCAGGTCGTCGCCCGCGGCTGGGGACGGCTCACCCTCGGCGACCCCTTCGACTACAACCGCGGCACCGGCGACCTCGACTCGTTCTTCCTCGAGGGCAAGCTCGCCAAGGGCCACGTGCTGGTGCGCGCGGGCCGGCAGTTGGCGTACGGCGGCGCCATCCGCGCCACCCACCTCGACGGGCTCTATGTCCGCGGCTTCGACAAGTACGGCATGGGGGTCGAGGCCTGGGCCGGAGCGCCCGTCGCGCCGCGCTTCACCACCTCGAGCGGCGACCTGCTCACCGGCGTGCGCGCGTTCCGGCGCGGCTCGTTCGACTCGGAGCTCGGCGGCTCGTTTGTGTATGCGCTGCGCGGCGGCTACCTCGCCCGCAAGGACTTCGCGCTCGACGGGGCGTGGTCGTTCGACCGCAACCTCTCCTTCTCGGGGCTGGCGCAGTGGAGCGTCGAGGAGGGGCGGCTGGCGGAGGCGCGGCTGCAGGCGATCTACCAGCCCATGCGGGCGCTGCAGCTCGTCGCCGAGGTCCAGCGCACCGCGCCCGACCTCTTCCTCGACCGCACGTCGATCTTCTCGGTCTTCTCCGAGGAGCGGCGCGACGAGGCCGGCGCCGAGGTGGTCTGGAAGCCGTCGAGCCACGTCTCGGTGGTGGGCGACTACCATTGGTTCTCGGTGGAGTCCGGCGACGGCCACCGCGCGGGCCTGCGCTACACCTGGCACGCGCCCACCGGGACGAGCTACGGCACCGAGCTGCGGCTGCTCACCGAGCCTGGAAACGGGTACAAGCAGGCCCGCCTCTTCGGTATCCGCAAGCTGCCGCACGACCTCACGCTCACCGTCGATCTGGACGCCTACTGGCTGGAGCGGGCGGTCAACGCGCTCGTCCTCTCCGGCGACCACCGGCGCTCGTTCGTGGCCACCGCCAGCCTCGGCTGGATCATCACACCCTCCTGGGACGCAATGCTCGCTGGCTCGTTCGGCGTCACCCCCTACTTCGAGAACCGCACGGAAGTGGTCGCGCGCGCGGTCTACAAGTTCGCCCTGCTGGGAGGTGCGCGATGAGCCCGCTGCGCCCTTTTCGCCCGATGACCCGGGCGACGAAGCGGGGCCTGCTCCTCGGCCTCGCCGGCCTGGTGGCCTGCGCCACGGCGGCCGGCGTGCTCGGGTCGCGGCCAGT
>JAYWAO010000066.1:0-18630 GCA_043782365.1 Deltaproteobacteria bacterium | reverse complement strand
GGCCTGCTCGGGGCCGCGCGCGGAGGGCGCGGTGAGGAAGCCGCTCGCCTGGAGGAGCTGACGGCCGCTCGGAGAGGTGACCTGCGCGCTGCCGGGGTGGGCCTTGGCGAACTGCGCGGGGGGGGAGGCGCCGGCCGGAGCGGCCGCGACGAGGACGAGCGCGAGCAAGAGCGACATGGAGGGCCCCCGAAGACGAGAGACGAGGGCGAGAGGGTAGCCCATTCTGGTGCGGGGGGTGGGCTCAAACACGACGGAGCGCCCACGGGCTCCGGCGAAGGTTTGTACCTCGATCGCCGCAGTCGTCGGGGTCGGATGGCGACAGCGCGAGTGGTGTGGCTAGAACGCGAACTCCTTGCCGTCGACCTTGGCGGTCTTGATCTTGATGACCGGGCCAGCTGGTAGGCGCAGTCGCCGGTCTTGGTTACCGAGTCGGAGGCGACGAAGTCGATCACCGCCTCGTCCTTGCCGCCCTTGTTCACGGCCAGGGGCGCTGGAAGGCGACGCTGGAGGAGCCGACGCAGCGATGCGACAGGCATCGTTCGAGGCGGGTCGAGACAGGGTCTCGAGCCGCCGGTCTGGCGACGGGAGTCAAACCGTTTGGCGCCCTAGTGCCCGCGCCCGCCCGGCTTGCGCCCGCCCTGCTCCGGCGGCAGCGCTGCCATCGTCTTCAGCTCCGCCCGGTACGTGATGGGGTCGCTCGCGTGCTCCACCGCCGGCCCCTTCAAGAGCGCGCTCTTGTCGAAGACGGCGAGAGGCCGCGAGAGCACCGCGGGCGCGTGCGAGCCGGTGTCCATCCGGATGGCGTCCTTCGGGCACGCCTCCACGCAGAACCCGCAGACGATGCAGCGCAGCTCGTCGATCTCGAAGCGGATCGGATACTTCTCGATCGCCTCCCCCTCGTACTCGCCCGCCTCGATGTAGATGCACTGCGCGGGGCACGCCGTCGCGCACAGGTAGCAGGCCACGCAGCGCGGCCGCCCATCCACCCGCGGCACCAGCCGGTGCATCCCGCGATATCCCGGCGGATACTTCGGGTGCTCCTCGGGATAGTTGATGGTGTTGACCATGTTGACGCCCGGACCCTTGCGGTCCATCACCTCGACGTCGGCGGCCCGGAAGCCGAGCAGGTTCTTCCAGAAGTGGGCCGAGAGGACGGCCATGCCCTTGAACGCCTCGCGCAGGTAGAAGCGCTCGCCGAGGCTGAGGTCGGGCTTGGCGTCCGGTGCTGCGTGTCCGTGATCGTGCGGATCCATCGATATGCTCCGAGTACCCTGGCTATTGGCTTAGTGCGAGGCGGCGGGCGCGGCGTGGGCGTCGTCGTGGCCGTGGCCCACGGCGGCGTGCGCCACTGGTGACTTGTCGGTGAAGAAGACGAAGAACCCGAGCGCGAGCAGCTCCACCAAGCCCAGCACGGCCATCGCGGGCCGGCCGCCCCAGAGGAAGACGCCGGCGGAGACGACCACGTTGGCGAGCGAGACCGGCAGCATCATCTTCCAGCCGAGCCGCATCACCTGGTCGTAGCGGAAGCGGGGGAACGCCCAGCGGATGATGAAGAACACCCAGATCAGCGCCAGCGTCTTGACCACGAAGGCGAACACCTGGAAGACGGCGAGCAGCGCGAGGCCGTGCTCCCTGGAGAGGTCGAGCAGCGCGCGGCCGAGGGCCGGCTCGATCCAGGGGAGGTGCCAGCCGCCGAAGAACATCGCGGTGATGATGCCGCAGACGACCACCGTCTCGACATACTCGGCGATGAGGAAGAGGCCGCTCTTGAGGCCCGAGTACTCGACGAAGTAGCCGATGATCTCGCTCTCGCCCTCCGGCGTGTCGAAGGGCGGGCGCTTGATCTCGGCCATCGCGGCGACGATGAAGAGCACGCAGCCGAGCGGCTGCAGGAAGATGCCCCAGGCGGGGAGCCAGCCGAAGAGCAGCGTCGGATCGCCGCCGCCCGCGCGCCACGCCTGCTCGGTGGCGCCCTGGAGCACGGTCATCTCGTCGAGGCGGAGCGTGCCGAAGGCGATGAAGGTGCCCACCAGCGTCAGGCCGAGCGTCACTTCATACGAGACCAGCTGCGCCGAGGCGCGTAGGCCGCCGAGGAGCGCGAACTTGTTGTCCGAGGCCCAGCCCGCGAGCGCGGTGCCGAAGACGCCGATGCCCGCGAGGCCGAAGACGTAGAGGATGCCCCAGTCGAGGTGCGCGACCTGCAGCGCGATCACCTTGCCGAAGACCTTCACCTCGGGGCCCACCGGGACGATGGCGAAGAGCATGAACGCGGGCCCGAAGGAGAGCAGCGGCCCGAGGTTGAAGAGCAGCTTCTCCTTGGCCGCGCCGGCGGAGATGAAGTCCTCCTTGAAGAGCATCTTCAGCACGTCGGCGACGATGTGCGGCAGGCCGGCGAGCGGGCGGTTGGAGAGGCCCGGGATGGGCAGGCGAGCGCGGTTCGGACCGACGCGGTCCTGCATCAGCGCGCTCCACTTGCGGTCGGCCATGGTGAGCAGCGTGGCCGTGATCATCACGAAGACGAGCACCAGGAGGAGGATGTTGCCGATCGACTCGCCGAGCCCGCCCGCCTTCAGCTTGTTCTCGTCGAACGAGGCGCAGAGGCGCACCACGCCGAGGACCACCGCCGAGAAGACGAAGAGGAAGCCGAAGAAGGCCAGCCAGGAGACGATCTGGCCGCCGATCCAGCGGCTCTGGGTGTAGTTCACCGGCAGCGGCGCCGGGGCGAAGTCCTTCGACGCGAGCCGTGCTGTGGGGGTGGTGGCCATGGCGTTCTCGCTTAAGCCCGCGGCGCTGGACGGGGCGCGCGCTTGGGGAACTCGGTGGGGAGGAGCGAGGGCAGCACCATGCCCTCCTCGGTGAGCTGGTCGAAGGAGAGGCCGTGGAGCGGGCCCTCCTTCTCGGCGAGCTGCGCGAAGGCGCCCTGCACCGTCTTGAACGAGGCCGGCCCGCCGAGCGCGGCGATCAGCCTGCCCGCCCACGACCAGCCCGGGAGCGCGTCGCCGCGCGGCTGCTGCGTGGCCGGCCAGGTGCGCTGCAGGCGGCCGTACCAGTTCACCAGCGAGGCCTCCTGTTCATAGACGGAGTTCACCGGCAGGACGACCGACGACGCCGCGGTGACGCCATCCTCATTCTGCGCGATGCAGATGAGCACCTCGATCCGCTTGAGCGCCTCGTGCTGCTGCTCGAGCCCGTCGGTGCGGAAGGCGATGAGCGCGCTGACGCCGTCGAGCGCGCCCTTCTCCTCGCCCGCCGAGAGGTGCACGCCAAAGGCCTTGGCCGCGACCTGCACGCCCCAGGTGTTGGGGTTCTTGTCGCCGCGGACGAGGAAGTCGTCGTGCTTGCCCGCCGGCAGTCCGCCGAGCAGGTACTTGGTCGCGCCGAGCTGCGCGCCGAGCGCGAACGCCGCGGTGGCCTCCTCGACCGTGCCCTGGGCAGAGACCCAGATGCCGATCCCGGGCTTGCCCGCGAGCGGCCCGAGCAGGCCCTTGGCCGCCTCGATGGCGAGCTGCGGCCCGACCTCGGCCCGCGCCTCGCCCTTGCCCGTGCGCGCCCACTCGACGCGGGGCGCAGCCGTCGTCCCGTTGGAGGCGTGGTAGCTCACCCGGCCCTCGTCGCACATCCAGACCTGGTTGACCTCCTCGTTGCGGCGCGGGAGCAGCCGGTAGAGGACGTTGGCGCGGCTCTCGACATAGGTATTACAGCCGTTGCTGCAGCCCGTGCAGATCGAGGGGCTCTTGTTGACGAACCACACCCGCGAGGTGAAGCGGAAGTCGCGGTTGAGCAGCGCGCCCACCGGGCAGATATCGACGGTATTGCCCGAATAGTTCGAATCGAGCGGCTGCCCCGGGAAGGTCGCGATGCGCGAGTGGTCGCCGCGGTTGACCACCGCCAGCTGCGGCTCCTGCGCCACCTCGTCCATGAAGCGCACGCAGCGGGTGCACATGATGCACCGCTCGGCGTCATAGACCACCATCGGGCCGAACTCTTCGCGCTTGGGCTTGTCGAGCTTGAAGGTCCGGATGCGGCTCGGCTGGTGGTCGTACTCCATGTAGTAGTCCTGGAGCTTGCACTCACCAGACTGGTCGCAGATGGCGCAGTCCACCGGGTGGTTCAGCAGGTGGAACTCCATCATCCCGCGCTGGTTGTCCTTCACCGCGGGCGTCTGCGTGAGGATCTTCAGACCCTCCTTCACGCGGACCTGGCAGCCAGCCACCAGGCGGCCTGGCGCGTCGGCCGTCTCGACCAGGCACATCCGGCACTGCCCGGCGATGGTGAGCCGCGGGTGATAGCAGAAGTATGGGATCGCCACGCCAGCGCGGCGCGCGGCCTCGATCAGGTTGTCGCGCGAGTCGGCCTCGATGGCGACGCCGTCGACTTCGACGCGAACCATCTTGGGGGCCGGGGCTGCCGGCGGCGGTGCGTCCTTCGGAGTCTGGATAGAAGTGCTCACTGCTCGACCTCGCCACCGATCATGTTGATGGAGTCGAAGATGGGGATCAGGTCCGCGAGCGCCTGGCCCTGGAGGAGCCGGGGCAGCGCGGAGAGGATGGGGAAGCCGGGCGCGCGCACCTGGATCATGTACGGCTTGCCCTGCCCGTTGGAGACGAGGTGGAAGCCCAATTCGCCGTTGGCCCCCTCGGTGTAGCCGTAGACCTCGCCGGCCGGCACGTGGATGCCCTCCATGATCAGCTTGAAGTGGGCCATCACTCCCTCGATCGAGCTGAAGACCTCGTGCTTGGGGGGCAGCGCGTAGCGCCAGTCGTCGATGATGATCGGGCCCGGCGGCATCTGCTGGAGCCCCTGCTCGATGATGCGCGCCGACTGGTGGATCTCGCGGATGCGCATCATGTAGCGGTCGTAGGTGTCGCCCTTGTCGCCGGTGGGGACGTCGAACTCCATCCGGTCGTAGACGAGGTAGGGCGCGTCCTTGCGGACGTCGTACTTCACGCCCGAGGCGCGCAGGCAGGGGCCGGTGAAGCCCCAGGAGAGCGCCTCGGCGCCCGAGATGGTGCCGACGTTGCGGGTGCGGTCGACGAAGATGCGGTTGCGCGAGAGCAGCGTGTCGATCTCGTTGGTCAGCTCGAGCACGCGCGGCATGCACTCGCGCACGCGGTCGGCCCAGCCCGGCGGCATGTCGGTGGCGACCCCGCCGATGCGGGTCCAGCTGGTGGTCACCCGCGCGCCGGTCAGCTCGGCGATGCGGTCCCAGAGCAGCTCGCGCGCCTCGACGCCGTAGAGGAAGACGGTGAACGCCCCCAGCTCGAGGCCGATCGCCGAGGCGCAGGTGAGGTGGTCGCAGATGCGGCTGATCTCGCCGGCCACCACGCGCAGGTACTGGCTGCGCTCGGTGTCCTTGATGCCGATCAGCTTCTCGACCGCCATGATGTAGCCGACGTTGTTGAGGATCGGCGAGACGTAGTTGAGGCGGTCGGTGTACGGCAGCACCTGGTGCCAGGTGGAGTTCTCCGCGCTCTTGGAGAAGCCGCGGTGGAGGAACCCGATCTCAGGGATGCACTCGACGATGTTCTCGCCGTCGAGCGTCATGTTGAGCCGCACGGTGCCGTGCGTGGCTGGGTGGCTGGGCCCCAGCTTCACCTTGGAGAGGGTGCGGGGGAGCTCGTCGTCGAGCGAGAGCGCGTCTTGCGGATGGGAGTGTTCGGCCATGGGCGGGGTCTTCTCGCCTACTCGTAGGTGTTGGGGTCGACGTTCTGCCGGCCGACGTGGGTCTGGCTCATCGGGACGCCCGCGCCGCCCGGACCGGGGCCGGGGCCGCGGACGAGATCGGGGAAGTCATGCTCGTGCACCAGCGGCTGCCGCTTCATGATCGGGTAGTCCTTGCGCAGCGGGTGCCCGACGAACTCCGGGTACATCAGCAGGCGCTCGAGGTTCGGGTGGCCCGTGAATTCGATGCCCATCATGTCCCAGCAGTAGCGCTCCCACCAGTCGGCGGTGAGGTAGAGCGAGGTGATGGTGGGCACCTTCGCGTCGTCAGAGCGGACCTCGACGCGCAGCCGAAGCCGGTGCTTCTTGGTGACGCTGTAGAGGTTGTAGGCGACCTGGAAGCGCGGCTCGCGCGGGCCCTGGTGCGCGCGCGTGTAGGCGGGCACCTCGGCCGAGGAGATGCTGCCGCCGCCGGTCTTCTCGGTGGCGAACGTCAGCAGGTCGATGCAGGCGATCTGCGAGAGCAGCTTGTAGTCGCACTCGGCGTCGTCGCGGAGGAGCTGGATGACCTCGACCAGGCTCTCGCGGGCGACGGTGACCACCTCGTCGCCGCGGTGGCTCAGCGTGTCAGTGATGGCGGCGCCGAATTTTTCTTTCAGCAGCGTGACCAGTGCTTGCGACATGGGCGCTTTGCCTTTCCTTACCGGTTCAGCAGCTTGCCGAGGAAGCTCTTGCGCTTCTTCTCGGCAGTGGTGATCTCGACCGACTTCTCCATCGAGACGAGGTTGTGCCGCTGCGTCTGGATCTTCTCCTGGAGGATCTTCAGGCCGTCGAGCACCTGCTCCGGGCGCGGCGGGCAGCCCGGCACGTAGACGTCCACCGGGATGATCCGGTCGGCGCCCTGCACGGTCGCGTAGTTGTCGTAGAAGCCGCCCGACGAGGCGCAGACGCCGAAGGCCATCACCCACTTGGGCTCGGCCATCTGGTCGAACACCTGCTTCAAGATGGGCGACTGCTTGATGTTGATGGTGCCGACGATCATCAAGAGATCTGCCTGCCGCGGCGAGAAGCGCGGGAACTCGGCGCCGAACCGGGCGATGTCGTACCGACCCGCCATCGCGGACATGTACTCCATGCCGCAGCAGGCGGTGACGAACGGGTACTGGAAGATCGAGTTCGCGCGCGCCCAACCGAGCGTCTGCGAGACGGGGCCCTGCAGCATCTTCTCGAAGAACCCGATCGCCTCGTCCCGGCGGCTGAGCATCACCGGGAGGACGTTCTCCTCGGCGACGCCGGCGCTCTCGGGGACGTTGCCTTCGGGCTTCAGGATGGGCAGGCGGCGCGGCTTGGTTTCCACCGTGTGCTCCTTAATTCCACTCGAGGGCGCCCTTGCGCCACACGTAGACGAGGCCCAATCCGAGGGTGGCCATGAACGAGAGCATCTCTAGATAGGCGAACCAGCCGAGGCCCTGGCCGTTGAGGTCGTTGAGCAGCGCGGCCCAGGGATAGACGAAGACGGATTCGACGTCGAAGACGATGAAGAGCAGCGCGACCAGGTAGAACTTCACCGAGTGGCGCGCGTGGCCGTCGCCGAGCGAGGGGTTGCCGCACTCGAACGCGCCCTCCTTCACCGTGGTGATGCGGCGGGGGCCGAGCACGGTGGCGAGCACGGTGATGGCAGCGCACATGCCGCCGGCGATCAGGAGGAGAATGAGGACGGGGAGATAGGGTGTGAGGTAGCTGTCCAAGCGGGTGCACTCCCTCTAAGACTCTTCGAAGGTGGCGGAACCTAGTCGTAGAGGGGTTGGGTGTCAACGCGGCGCGACGTCCCTCCCGGTCGTGCCCTCGGGGCGTCCCCCGACTGGCGTTCCCGGCCTCGCCCCCGGCGCGACGCGGCGTTAGAGTGCCGCCATGTCGCTGATCGATGCCCGCGCCGAGTCTGCCTCCCGCAAGCGACCTCCGCTGCAGGCAGGCGACCGCGCGGTGGTCGTCGCGCCCTGCAGCCCGTTCCCGGCGGCGAAGTTCGAGCGGGGCGTCAAGGCGCTGCAGGGTCTGGGGCTCGAGCCCGCGTTCGGCGACGGGCTCTTCGCGGGCTACCCTGCCGAGCTTCCCTATCTCGCTGGCGACGACGCCCGCCGGCTCGCCGAGCTGCGCGCAGCCCTGCGGGATCCAGCGGCGCGGTTGCTGGTGCTGGCGCGCGGCGGGTACGGCCTGCTCCGGCTGTTCGACCACGACGCCGGCCTGCCAGAGGGGCCCCTCACGACCGAGGAGGTGAGGGAGTCGGGCCGGCTGCTGCTCGGCTACAGCGACGCGACGGTGCTCCACGAGCTCTGGGCCCGGGCCGACGTGCCGTCGCTCCACGGGCCGATGTGTACCCAGCTCGGTGAAGAAGAGACGGCGACCGTCCGGCTGCGGGCGCTGCTCACGGGGCAGGACCCGGGGCCGGTCACCTGGCAGCCGCTGCGGCCTTCGGGCGCACGCGATGGCGCGGCCGAGGGCGTGCTGCGCGGCGGGAACCTCGCCGTGCTCGCGTCGATGGTGGGCACGCCGCTGCAGCCGCGGTTCCGGGGCTGCCTCGTGCTGCTCGAGGACTTGAACGAGCCGCCCTACCGCCTCGACCGGCTGCTGACGCAGCTCTTGCTCGCAGGAGTCTTCACGGGCGCGCGCGGGTTCGTCATCGGCGATCTGGTGGGGCCCGGGGAGCTCTCGCAAGGGCGCAGCGAAGCGGTGGCCGAGCGGCTGGGTACACTCAATGTACCCATCGCGTTCGGCGCCCCGTTCGGGCACGCCGGCCGCAACGAGCCAGTGGCCTTCGGGTGCCGGCACCGGCTCGACGCCGTGGAGGGGACGCTGCTGCCGCTCGAGGCGCCGACCGAGTCCGCGCTGGGGCTGGTGTAGTGGTGCGCGTCGAAAGTGTCTCCCCCATGTGATCGGCCTACGCTCGCTGCGCTACCCCTTTCGGTCGAGGCGCTGCCTTGCTATCCTCTCGCCATGTCGTCCGCTGCCCACCCGATCGCCGCCGAAGAGATCCGGCCGCTGCTCCGCGAGGAGTACGACCGGCTGGTTGAGCTGGGTGCGTTCCAGGACGAGAAGCTCGAGCTCCTCCACGGCCAGTTGGTGCGCATGACTCCTCAGGGGCCGCAGCACTTCTCCTCCATCTACCAACTCGGCCAGCTGCTCGCGGCTGCGCTCGGCGCGCGCGCGTTCGTGCGCGTTCAAGGGCCGATCGCGCTCGGCGTCGACTCCGAGCCCGAGCCTGATGTCGCGGTGGTGCTGCCGTCGGCCGATCGCTACGCCAAGAGCCACCCGACAGGCGCGCAGACGCTGCTCGTCATCGAGGTTGCGGCGACCTCGGCGCGGCGCGACCGTGAAGTGAAGGGCGGTCTCTACGCGGCGGCCGGCGTGCCCGAGTTCTGGCTGGTCGACCTGAAGCAGCGCTGCGTCGAGGTGCACACGGTGCCGCTCGGCGCGCAGTACACGCAGGTCGAGCTGATCAGGTCCGGCGGAGCGCTGCGACCGCAGGCGTTCGGCGAGGTCACGCTGCGCGTGGACGACGTGCTCCCGCCGCTCTGAGCAGCAGCCCGTCGCCCACCCGATTGTCTTACATTATTTCTTCTTCGCCGCCGCCTTCTTGGCCGGGGGCGCGGCCTGCTTGACCGGCGCCGCGGCGGGCTTCTCCTCCCCGGTCAGCTCCGCGGTGACCGTCCCGCCGCCGAACGCGGGGCCCTTCGCCGACACGCGCACCACCGCGCGGCTCTTCTGATCGACCCAGACGGTGGTCTCGCTGCCGTCGTCGTCGGTGAGGACCACCTTCCACGCGGCGAACTTGCCCGCGGGCACCGTGGTCTCCTCGACGCCCGCCACCGCGAGCGACATCGCCTTCTGCTTCTGCTTGCGCAGGTCGAAGTTGAGGAAGCTCGCCGTGTAGCCCTCGGCCAGCGGCAGCGCCCCGAGCGCCTGGTGCGCGCCCGCGCCGTCGGCGAAGATCTCGCCCGAGAGGTCGGCCGCGATGGGCTTGGTGTTGCTGCCCATCTTCAGCTCGCCCTTGGCCTTGCCCGCCTCGTAGGCGAGCTCGATGGTGACCGGCCCCTGCTCGACCGAGCGGCTGCGCGCAGCCAGCGTGCCCTTGGCGAGCACCGACTTGTCGATGGCGGTGCCCTGCGGCGTCTTCACGGTGTCGGTGATGGTAAAGCCCGCACCCTCCTCCTTCACCTCGGTGGTGGTCTCCATCGCCATGGTGTTTTCGCCCATCACCATCGAGACGGCATAGCGCCAGGTGCCCGGGGTCAGCGTGCCCGTCACCTCCGCCTTCGGCGCCACGATCTTGGGCGCGAGGGTCACCGTCTTCGGATCGACGGTGATCTCCTTCAGCCGCTGCGCCACCTCGGGGGTCATCGCCTCCTCGAACCGGCCGCCGAGGTGCCTGGCGAAGAACTTCTCGGCCGCCGCGAAGGTGGCGAGGTTGTTGACGGGGCGCTGGAACCCGTGGCCCTCGTCGGGCGCGAGCACGTATTCGACCGGGTATCCGCGGTCGCGCAGCGCGATGACGATCTGATCGGCCTCGGCCTTCTTCACCCGCGGGTCGTTGGCGCCCTGGACGACCACCAGCGGCGTCTTGATCTTCGCCGCGTGCGTGAGCGGCGACTGGCGGACCAGCTGCGCCTTGCCCTCCGGCGTCCTGGGGTCGCCCATCCGCGTGTAGAACATGGTGCGGCCAGCCTCCCAGTACGGGGGCAGCGAGCCGAGCAGCGTCAGCAGATTTGAAGGCGCGACGATCGCCACCGCCGCCGCGTAGAGGTCAGGGGTAAATGTAACACCAGCGAGCGTGGCGTAGCCGCCGTACGAGCCGCCCATGATGCCCACCCGCTTCGGGTCCACCGTCCCCTGCGCCACCAGCGCCTTGACGCCCCAGGTGAGGTCGTCCTGCATTAGATCTCCCCACTGCTTGTTGCCCGCGTCGAGGAACTTGCGGCCATAGCCGGTGGAGGCGCGGAAGTTGGGCTGCAGCACCGCGTAGCCGCGGTTGGCGAGGAACTGTCCGAGCGCCGAGTACCCCCAGCGGTCGCGCCCCCACGGCCCGCCGTGCGGCAGGACCACCAGCGGCAGCGCCTTGGGCTCGTAGCCCTTGGGGAGCGTGAGATACGCGGGGATCTCCAAGTCATCCGAGGACGGATAGCGGATGGCCATCTTGTTGGAGAGCGCCTCGCGCGGCAGCCGCTCGCGCACGCGGTAGAGCAGCTTTGCCTCCTTGGTCTGCCGGTCGAACAGGTAGAGCTCGCCGGGCTCGACGTCGGCGGTCATCGTCACCAGCCAATACCGGCCGTCGAGCGTCTCGGAGGTGATCAGCGCGTCGCGGTCGGGGAACCTCTTCGCCAGCACCCCGTGGTCGCTGGCGTACGCGGGGTCGCGCCAGTGGATGCGCAGGCGCTCGTCGTCGTAGGCGGTGCCGACCAGCTCCTCGGTCTGGCGCGAGAAGATCGCCTGCAGCAGGTCGACGCGGCCCTTCGGATCGCTCTCGACCAGCTCGGTCTTGCCCGAGGCCACGTCGAGCAGCTCGAGCCGCTCGAGGTCGGTGCCCACGTTCGTCGCCAGATAGACCCGCTTGTCGTCGTTGTGGAACTGCACGGTGCCGCAGCTCTCGAGCACGCTGCAGCCGTAGATCTTCTCCAGACCCGCCTCGCCGACGCGGAGGAGCTCGGTGTCGCCCTTCTCGGTGGTGCGGGCAGCGAGGCGCAGCTTGCCCTCGTGGTCGAACTCGTAGCCGCTGAAGCGCTGGTCGTTCTTGCGCAGGAGCGTGCGCTTGCCCGTGGCGAGCTCGACCTCGTAGAGGTCGTGCCACGCCGGGTCGCGGTCGTTGAGGCCCACGTAGAGGATCCCCGGCCGCTTGCGGGGCAGGTCGTAGATCATCGCGCGCGCCCCCTTTGCGTCGGTGAGCGGGTGCGCCTCCGGGACCTTCGCGCCCTCCTTGTTGGGCGCGGCCGGGTCGACGGCGAAGACGTTGAAGTTCTCGTCGCCCGCCTGGTCCTGCACGAAGAGGACGTACTTCGAGTCGTTGCTCCAGAAGTAGCTGGGGATGGGCCGCTTGGTCTCGGCGGTGATCGGCCGGGCCTTGTCGAAGGCGTCGTCACGGCGCTTCACCCAGAGGTTGCGGGTGCCGTCGAGCGGCTTCATGAAGGAGATCCACGCGCCGTCGGGCGAGAGCTGCGCGCCGGAGTATTCGGCGTCCCCGAAGAGGAGCGCGCGGTCGATCAGCGGTGGGGGCGCAGGCTTTGCGGAGGCCGGCTTGTCGGGCTGGGGAGTCGGCGCGGCGCAAGCGAGCGCGAGCGGAAGCGCGAGGAAGAGCGGGCGGAGTCGATTCATGGGGTCCCCCTGGGGATTTGACCGCGATTGACTATCACGAGGTGTCGCGGTCGGTATTTCAGACAGTCCGCCGGCGCACGCGCTTGGCGCGGCGGCAGGGCGACCACAGCGCGCTGCGACTGCCTCAACCCGCCTCTCGTGTCACCAAGAGGAGCCCCGCGGCGATCACCACCAGCCCCACCCCGTCGAGCGGCGCCAGCCTCTCTCCCAGCAGCGCGGCGCCGAGCAGCAGACCGAAGACGGGCGTGAGGAAGTACCAGGCGCTCACCCGGCTGGCGTCGCCATGGGAGAGCAACCAGAACCAGAGCAGCGAGGCGCCGATGCTCATCACCACCACCAGGTAGGCGAAGGCGACGGCGATCTGCGCCGAGAGCACGACGTCCGGCGCGCCGTGCAGCAGGAGCGCGGCTGGCACCAGGATGAGCCCCGCGCAGAAGAGCTGCGCGCCGTTGACCACCAGCGGGTGCGGCTTGGCTCTGGGATCGAGCCGCTTGTAGAGAATGGTCGACGCGGTCAGGGAGACCACGCCGCCGATCGCGAGCAAGACGTCCTGCGGCCGAGCGGTCTGCAGCCCCGCGCGGGCGGCCATCGTGATCACCACGCCCGAGACGCCGAGCACCATCCCCAAGAGCTTGCGGCGCGTCAGCGGCTCGCCGAGCAGGCGCGGGGCCGCCAGCGCGAGCAGCAGCGGGTTGGTGCTGGCGAGGATCGCGCCCATGCCTGAAGAGAGGTGGCGCAGCGCGAGGTAGGTCAGCCCGAGGTAGCCCGCGTTCGCGGTGAGCCCGAGCAGCGCCAACCGGCCCCAGGTGCGCGGCTCGCGGGGGAGCTTCAGCCCCGCCGCCAGCGCGCCGCCGAGGAGCAGCGCGCCCGCGAGCATGAAGCGGAAGGCGAGGATCCAGAGCGGCGGCGCGGTGGTGGAGACCACCCGGCTGGGCACGAACGCCGAGGCCCAGAGGAAGATGTAGAAGACGGCGAGCAGCGTGTGCAGGGCGCCCTTGGTGTTCCCTCGCTGGGTGGTCACGGAGTGGGCGTTTCCGTTGGCGGCGCGAGCGGATCGAGGATCAGCTTGCCGACGGTGCCGCGGCCCTCGAGCGCGCGGTGGGCCTCCGCGGCGTCCTCGAGCGCATACACTTTTCCGATCGCCACCGAGAGCGCGCCGTTGCAGAGGGCCGCGGCGAGGCTGGCGCGGGCGGCGGCGTAGGCCTCTGGCGCTGCGGCGGTGTCGAGCCCGAAGGCGCCCACGCGAATGGAGCGCGCATACAGGTCATCGACTGCGATTGGCGCGGGCGGGCCGCTCGCCTCGCCGAAGAAGACGAGCGTGCCGAAGGGAGCGAGCACGGCGACGCTGGGGTCCCTCGTGCCCTTGCCCACCGAGTCGAGGACCACGTCCACGCCGCGGCCGCCGGTGAGCGCGAGGACCCGCTGCGCGAGGTCGTCGCCGCCTGGCAGCGAGGGCAGTGCGACGCCGCCGAGGCGGTCGATCTCCGCCTGCTTCGCCTCGGTGGAGCCGGTGCCGAGGACCCGCGCGCCCGCGCGCAGACAGAGCTGCAGCGCGAGCCGCCCCACTCCGCCAGCGGCGGCGTGCAGCAGCACCGTCTGCCCGCGGGCCACCCTTGCGGCGAGGTGCACCAGGCCCCAGGCGGTGAGACCCTGCAGTGGGAGCGCGGCCATCTGCACGAAGGGCAGCGCGGCGGGAAACTGTAATACTTCGCTTGCGGCGACGGTGGCGTGGGTCGTGTAGGTCCCCGAGGTGCGCGGCGCCCAGAACGCCACGCGCGCGCCGAGCAGCGCGGGGTCTGCTCCGGCGCCGAGCGCGTCGACCACGCCGGCACCCTCGTTGCCCGGGATCCATGGCAGAGCAGGCCTCGCGTAGACCCCGCGGCGCCGCTCGGTCTCGGCGAAGTTGACGCCGATCGCGCGCAGGGCCACCCGCACTTCGCCAGGGCCCGGCAGCGGGAGCGGCGCTTCCGCGGGCGTGAGGACCTCCGGTCCGCCGAGGCGAGTGACGACGATGGCGCGCATTGGCGCACCGTATCCGCAGAGCGCGCAGCGGGTACAGTCGGGAGTGCTCGCGCTCCTCACCGGTGTGGTTCTCGTCCTCATCAGCGCAGTCCCACTCCCGATTCCGCTCCCGCCTTCGCAGGCAACGGCCCAGAGCGTCTCGACGTCGTCGCCGCCGCGGCGCGCTGGCGCGGCAGCGTGCGTGGGCGCTAGAGTCGAGGAGATGAGCGAGCCCACCGACAGCTCTCCTCCCGAACGGGCCGAGCGGCACCCCGCCGCGCCTCCTGCATTTGGCGATGATGGTCTGCCGACCCAGGATGAGAACGGCGTCGACCTGGCGCTCATTCGTTCGGCATTGGCGATCTCCCCCACCGAGCGCGTGCGACGCCTTCAGTGTGCGGCCTCCTTCGTCGCCCGGTTTCAGGGCATCGCACGCGGGTCGCCGCTCGGTGGTCGGCGTTGAAGAGCGCGACCGACTTTGAGCAGGCGCTCCTCTTGCTGGCGCGACACGGCGTGGAGTTCATCGTGGTCGGTGGCCTCGCGGCCGTTGCCCACGGCGCCCCCATTGTCACCCTCGACCTGGACGTGGTTCATCGGCGGACTCCGGAGAACATCCAGCGTCTTCTCATGGCGATTTCGGACCTGAAGGCCGTCTACGTCAACGACCGGCGGAATCTCTCGCCGCAAGAGTCCCACCTGGCCGGTCCCGGTCACCAACTGCTCGACACCCGCCTTGGCCGCATCGACATGCTCGGCGAGCTTGGTGCAGGCATGGATTTCGATGCGCTCGCGCTCGACAGCGTGGAGGTAGACCTCTTCGGACAATCCACGCGCATCATTTCCTTGGAGCGCCTGATCGCCATCAAGCAGACTCTGACCCGCCCCAAGGATCAGCTCATGCTGCTGCAACTCCTCGCGCTGCGCAGTGAGCTCGACCGCCAGAAGTGACCCGGAGACTGCTGCAGGCGGAGGCAGTGAGGACGTCCAGAGGCCCCCGCGAGAGGAGGCTTTCAAACCTCGCTCTGGATGGCCGCGGCCGCCTCGAAATAGAACCAGCGCAGCGGAAAGCCGTCGACCCGCCAGGAGCGCAAGCCAGGGATTCCGGCTAGCGCTCCGCGCCTCGGCGAACCCTCTCCCGGCCTGACCTGAATCGGGCCGAGCGCAGCCGGGCTTCGAAGACCCGCTCGCCGAGACCCAGGCAGAAGGCCCCCTTGCCGGTGATCCGGTAGTGGCCCGGTTTGTCGACGGTGGCCGACCAGCCGATCACCGCGCCCAGCGTCCGCCCTGCCCCGGCCTGCGCCGCCACGGCCTCCTCGGGCAGGCCGTTCTGCAGGCAGACGATCGCGCCCGACCGCGCCAGCAGCGGGACTGCGTGCGCAAGCGCAGCCGGCGTGGCCTCGCCGCGGACGCAGAGGAGCAGCACGTCGTAGCCCCCTTCCGCAGCGGGGAGCTGTGCGTCGATCGATAAGTTCGGTGTTGCAACGCGCGCCGCTGGGACGATGAGCGTCTCATCCGAAAACAACACTGTGAGTCCAGCGGCGCGCAGCTTCGCGGCCGTCGCCTCGGAGCCGGCCGCGAGGCGCAGCTCTTCTCCTCGCTGCAACCCGGCCGCGAGCCGCGCGGCGACGGGGCCGCCGATCGCGCCCAGGCCGATCACCCCGATGCGCAGACCCGCGCCCACAGCGGCCTAGCGGTGCAGCGCGGGCTTCACTTGCAGCGATTCGAAGAGCCCGCGGACGACCTCGCTGCACTCCAGCTCATCGATGGTGCGCGCGTGCAGCTGCGCGGCGCTGCCCTCGAGGTCGACGCACGCCTGGCAGCTCTCCGCGCGCTCGTCGCAGTGCGGAGCGCTCCCGTGCTGCAGCGCCAGTTCCTCGGCCCCGCAAGCGCCGCCGCCCTGGTGGGTGAACTGGAGGGTGGCGCAGACCGGGCCGTCGTGGCCGAGGCGCAGCGAGAAGACCGTCTGCTGGCTGGAGACGAACTGCTCTACCACCAGCGCCTTAGGGACGAGGAGCGAGAAGGCGCCGGTGTCGTAGCGGATCACCTTGGCGGCGCACGCGGCGAGCCCCAGGACCAGCCAGAAGGCGGCGAGCGCGAGACCTACGCGAGGGAAGAGTCCGTGCAAGCGGGAGTGCATGGAGTTCGAGCATCGCACACCGGGGGAGGACAGCAAGCGGCGCCAAGCCTGGATCGGCTCTGCGAGTGGGTTACAGCTCCTCCGCCAGCCGGGAAAGGGGCACGGCCCGCACCCTTTGCGCGAGCGGATAGCTCTCCTCCCCTGCGTGGATGATGTCGAGGCGGTCGAGCTTCAGTTCCTCGAGCGCGATCTGCATCGACTTGGTCAGGACGGGCGCGCTGCCGAGCTTGATCTCGAAGCCACGGCGCTGCCGCCCGCGCACCACCAGGAGGTCGAGCTCCGCCCCTTGGTAAGTGGCCCAGAAGAAGCAATCGCGCTCGGAGGCCTCGATCGTCGCCATCACCGCATCGATCGCCAGGCCCTCGAAAGAGGCCCCCGCCGACGGCGAACCGCGGACGCCCTCCTCGTCTCGCAGCCCCAAGAGGGAGTGCAAGAGGCCGGTGTCGCGCAGGTAGACCTTGGGCGCCTTGACCTGCCGCTTGGCGACGTTCTCGTGCCAGGGCTGGAGGTTCCGGACCATGAAGGTCTGCTCCAAGAGGTCGAGGTAGCGCCGCACCGTCATGTCGCTGACGCCCAGCGACCCGCCGAGCTGCGAGAAGTTGGCGGTCTGGCCGTGGACGTGCGCCAACATGGTCCAGAAGCGGCGCAGGGTGGGCGCGGCCACCGCGACTCCAAGCTGTGGCAGGTCCCGCTCGAGGAAGGTGCGGATGAACCCTTCCCGCCAGCGCCAGCTCGCGGCCAGGCTCCGCGCCGTGTACGAGGAGGGGAAGCCTCCGCGCAGCCAGAGGCGCGGCCAGTCGCCCTTCACTTCGGCCAGCCCGAAGCCTCCGAGCTCGTGGAAGACGACGCGGCCTGCCAGGGTCTCGCTGGTCTGCCGCAGCAGCTCGGGGGAGGCGCTGCCCAGCACCAGGAAGCGCGCCGGGAGGGGGCGTCTGTCCGCGAGCGGCCGCAGCGCCGTGAAGAGGTCTGGGTGGTGCTGCACTTCGTCTAGGATCACCAGGCCACGAAGCGGCGCGAGGGCCAGCTGCGGGTCGGAGAGGCGCGCCAGGTCGGTCGCGCGCTCCAGGTCGAAGAAGTGGGCCGGCCCCTTCGCGCGGAGCATCACCTGCCGGGCGAGCGTGCTCTTGCCCACCTGCCGGGGACCCAGCAGGGCGACGACCGGGCTCTCCCGGAGGGAGCGGGAGAGCGCGGCCTCGTGGAGGAGTCGGCGGATCACTCCTGCTTTCTACCATGATTTCTCAACTTGCCACGATGAATTTTCATGGACACAGGGTGCCGAGTCTAGCCTCGATGCCGGTCACCTGGCAGGGGCTTGTGCCGTCGACGTTCCTCTCGCCGCCGCCCTGGCGACAGGAGGCGAGTTGCTCGGTGCGCTGGGACCCGGCGCGCTTCGCCGTTGTCGGATCCGGCGACTCCGGCTACCACTACGCCCCGTCCACCACCGGAGAGATCCATGACCCGCGAGTTCGAGAACAAGTCCGCCCTCGTCACCGGCGCCTCCCGCGGCATCGGCCGGGCCGCCGCCGTCCGCCTCGCCGAGGGGGGCTGCAAGCTGGCCCTCGCCTATGCCGGCAATGACGCCGCCGCGCAGGAGGCGCAGGCGCTCTGCCAACAGGCGGGCTCGCCGCTGGTGGTGCTGCTCAAGTTCGACGTGGCAGATGGTGACGCCTGCCTCGAGGCGATCACCGATTCGGTCGCCGCGCTCGGCGGGCTCGACATCCTCGTCAACAACGCGGGCATCTCCATCGACGGGCTCATCCTCCGCTACAAGGCGGCCGACCTCGAGCGGATGCTGCACGTCAACCTCGCCTCGGCGTTCCACCTCTCGAAGGGGGCCGCCAAGGCGATGCTGCGCAAGGGCGGCAGCATCGTCAACCTCACCAGCGTGGTGGGCGAGACAGGCAACGCCGGGCAGACGGTCTACTCGATGACCAAGGCCGGCCTGATCGGCCTCACCAAGAGCCTCGCCAAGGAGCTGGGCAGCCGCAACGTGCGGGTCAACGCCGTCAGCCCCGGGTTCATCGAGACCGACATGACCAAGGACCTGCCCGCGGAGGCCAAGAAGGCGATGGTGGGCGGCGCGGCGCTCGGCAGGCCCGGGACCGCGCGCGAGGTGGCCGAGGCGATCGCCTTCCTCGCCTCGGAGAAGTCCGCGTACATCACTGGCGAGGTGCTGAAGGTCAACGGTGGGATGTATATGTAATACTTGCTTCGCTGCCCCGAAGCGCCTCGGGCCGCCTCCCTTGCAGGAGCGCGGCCCGAGTCGTCTGCGGCGCGAGGGCCTGCCTACGGCTCGTAGGCCATCGACAGGTGCAGCGCGAGGTCGAGGGTGAAGTTGGCCGTGCCGGTCGCCGAGCCGACGATGTAGGCGGTGGCCTTGCCCGAGCCCTTGATGGTGGAGAGCACCAGCGCGTCGAGCGCGGGGCTGCCGACCAGGTGGATCTTGGTGCCCACGGTCACGGGGACAGCGG
>JAYWAO010000065.1:0-18692 GCA_043782365.1 Deltaproteobacteria bacterium | reverse complement strand
CGACTTCCAAGTCGGCGCACGGAAGAAGCGGCCCGCTTTCGCACCGACTTGGAAGTCGGTGCCACGATCAGACCACTTCCAACAACTGCGCGCCGTTCGCGGACGGATCGAGCGCGTTGCGGATGATCGTGGTGAGCTTTCCGGAAAAGTACGGCTTCGGCAGATAGTTCACGCCGTCATCGAGATGCACGCCGCTGGTGAATAATTCGCTGCTGTACCCGCTCGTGTAGATCACCTTGAGGTTCGGTTTGCTGGACATGCAGTGCTGCGCCACGTCGAGGCCGTTCGCTTCGCCGGGCATGACCATGTCGGTGAGCAGCAGGTCCACATTTTCCATGCACGACGGCCAGCACTCGATGGCAGCATCGCCGGTCTCTGCTTCGATGACGTTGTAATTGTAACTCTGCAACACTTCGACCACGAGCGCGCGCACCGCGGCGTCATCTTCCACGACGAGGATCGTGTGGTTGCCGCCGTCGGCGACCGAGTCGGTGTGAGCTTCGGGATTCTGTTCGGGTGTGCGATTCGTCGAGGGGAGATAGACGTGGAAGGTGCTGCCTTTGCCGGGCGCGGTATCCACTTCCACCCAGCCCTCGTGTTGTTTCACGATGCCGTACACGGTCGCGAGGCCCATGCCGGTACCTTTATTTGTGGCCTTCGTGGTGAAGAATGGCTCGAAGATCCGGTCGCGCACCTCCGGCGGGATGCCGGGGCCGTCGTCCTCGAACTCGAGCGCGACGCCGCCGCCCTTGGCCAGCGCGCGCACGGCCAGGGTCCCGCCCTTGGTACTCCAGGTGGTATCTCCGGTGGCAGCTCTGCGCGCCGCCATCGCCTGCACCGCGTTGACGCAGAGGTTGACGAACGCCTGCCGCAGCACCTCTGCGTCCACCCGCACCGCTGGCAGGTCGCGCTCGATCAAGACCGAGGTGAGCACCCGCGCGCTGGCGGCGGCCGGCCCCACCACCTCGACCGCCTCGCGCAGCACGGGCTCGATCGACTGCACCAGCGTCCGCGCCGACCGCGCCCGGGCAAAGAAGAGAAACCGCTGCAGCAGCGCGGCGGCGCGGCCGGACTCGCGCTTCACCGCCTCGAGGTCGGGCCGGTGCGGGTCCTCGGGCGCAAGCTCGCGCAGCACCACCGCGTTGAAGCCCGCGATGACGTTGAGCGAGTTCCCCAGCTCGTGCGCGAGGCCCGCGGCGATGCCGCCCAGCGTGGCGAGCCGCTCGGCGCGCAGGCCCTCCTCGGTGGCGACCGCGACCCGCTGGTTGAGCCCCGCGATCAGGTCCTGCATCTGCTGCCGGCTCTCGCGCAGCCGGGCGGCCATGGTGTTGAACGAGGCGACCAGCTCGCCCAGCTCCTGGTCGGCCTCGACGTCCACGTGGATGTCGCCGCCCGCGGGCAGCCTCTCGGCGGCCTCGATCAGGCGGGTGAGCGGCCGGGTGATCCGCTGCAGCAGCAGGCGGCCGAACGAGAGCCCGAGGAAGATCCAGATCGCCGCCACGATCGCCGCCCGCTGCGCGAGGTGCTGCGCCTCCTCGACCGCTTCGTCGGCCCGGTAGGAGACGCGCACGGCGCCCGTGAGCCCGCCGGACTGCACGATCGGCGCGCTCGCCTCCAGCGTGCCCCTGCGCGCGAGCAGCGCGATCGCCTCGAGCGCGCCGCCAGAGGGCCGGAACTCGCTCGGCGCGCCCTCGGGACAGCCGAGGCCGGTCGCGTCGGCGCAGGCCGCCACCCGTCCCTCGCGATCGACGATCCACGCCCGCACCAGGCCTGGAGACGAGAGCGCCCGCTTGAGCGTGGGCGTCAACGCCTCCCGCGCGCCGGGCAGCGCGCCGCCGGGTCCCATCCAGGGCGGCGCTGTGTTGGCCACCGAAGCAGCGACCGCCGCGCCCCGGCAGGCGAGCAGCTCCTGCGCCTGGCTCACCTCTCGCCACAGCGCCACCGTGGTGACGCCCGTGGCGGCGAAGAAGATCAACGCCGCCACCAGCACCAGCAGCTTGAGGCGCAGCGTCACAGGCGCACCCCCGCAGGTGGTGTTAAGGAAGAGCCGCCTTCGAGGAGGGGCAGCCCGCCATGCGGCTCAAGATCGCCCTCACCGCGCTCGCCCTCACGCTCGCCGCGTCCCTCATCGGCCTCCTGAAGCTGCGCGCCTACGTCTCCGAGGACCCGCGCTTCTGCGCCTCGTGCCACCAGACCAGCCCCGAGTTCGCGGTGCTCGGCCACGACGAGCACGCCCGCGTCACCTGCCAGAAGTGCCACCACACCACCCCCGAGCAGAGCCTGGGGATGCTCACCGCGTACCTCGCCGGCAGGCAGCCCGGAGGTGAGTCCGGTAGCGATGGGTCCAAGCACGCGCCCGTCGAGATCGGCGCCTGCGCCTCGTGCCACCTCACCCACGACAAGGAGTGGGCCACGCAGGTGGGCGCTTCGCGCGGGCACCGCGTGCACGCCATCGACCAGAAGATCGCCTGCACCAGGTGCCACGGCGCGGGCATCCACCGGTTCGAGCCCGTCGCCAAGAGCTGCGTCGGCTGCCACGGCGAGCACACCGTGGGGCTCGCGGGCATGCAGCAGGTCCACTGCTTTGCCTGCCACGACTTCCTCTCGGTGGAGAGCTCCACCCGGCCGAGCCGCCGCGACTGCCTGCACTGCCACCAGACGCAGGGCATCCACCCGTCGCGCTTCCCCGACGACGCGCCGATGCGCTTCGCCTGCGCCGCCTGCCACAAGCCGCACGCCAAGGCCCCGGGCGCCGAGCTGGTCGCCTGCGACAAGTGTCATACCGAGATGGCGACCAGTGGCCTGCATGGCGTGTCCTCGAAGCACCGCGACTGCCGGGAGTGCCACCGGCCCCACGGCTGGAAGTCCGAGCAGGCGGACTGCCTCCGCTGCCACCAGGAGGCCGCCCAGCACCTCCACGCGAAAGGCAAAGGCCACGCTACCTGCTCGGAGTGCCACTCTTGGAAAGGAGCTGAAGCTCTTCCGAGCCCTCCTCGTGACAGGTGAGACAAGCGAGCCGGTCGATGGTGCGGCCCTCGTGGGCCGAGCCCTGGTGGCAGGTGTGGCAGTGGCCCGCGTTCTTGTGGGCCACCTGTTTGTGAGGGAACGCGCCCTTCTCGAACTTCTGCTGCGAGTGGCACGGGAAGCAGGCGAGCTCGGACCGTTTCGGTAACCGGTCGGTCAACGAAGCGACCTTGCGGACCTTCGAGGACGGCGCCTGGTGCGCCCCTTCGGGCAGGCCCGGGCAGCCCGCGAGGGCCGCGCCGAGCGCGATCATGGGCAGGAGCCGCAGCGGCGAGCGCCGCAGGGCCCAAGAGGCCCGCTTCACGGCTTCTTCCCTTCGAGGCTGGGGTCCTTGGCCGCGAGCTGCGCGAACTCCTCGGGGTGCTCCTCCTGCAGCGCCTCGGCGGTGATGCGGCCGTCGATCCAGATCCAGCTCATCGGGAAGATGCTGGGCTTCAAGTGCACGTTGTAGAGGTGCCAGACGAAGAGCGCGAGCGCGGCCAGCGTGGCCTCCTCCCCGTGCGCGATCTGCGCGGCCTGCAGCACGCCCGAGGGCAGGACCTTCGCGAACCAGACCGGCATCCAGCGGATGAAGCCCGTGCCGCCCATGATCGCCGTGCCCCAGAACACCGCCCAGTAGTCGAACTTCTCGGCATAGCTGAACCGGCCGAAGCGCGGGCGCCCTTCGCGCAGGCCGAAGAAGAAGAGCAGGTTCTGCGCCAGGTCGCGGAGGTCGCGCGGCGCGGGCAGCATCGAGAGGAGCAGCTTGCGGCGCACCGCCAGCGTGGTCAGGTAGATGAGGTGGTAGAGACCCGCGAGGCACATCGCGACGCCCGCGACCCGGTGGACGAGCGCCGCGCCCGGGAGCCCGCCGAACGGGTGCAGCATCGCCGCCGATGGCCCCACCTGCGCGGCGCGCAGCGGCCAGCCAGAGATGGTCAGCGTGATCACGGTGAGGATGAGGACCCAGTGCTGCACCAGCTGGTGCTTGTCGAAGCGGACCACCGTCTTCTCCGGACCGGCCCCGGCGCCGTGCGCGGGCTTGACGTCCAGCCCCTTGCGGCGGCGGAGGACGCGGCGCAGCTCGGCGCCCAGGTCGAAGAGCACGTGGAGGAAGAGGAAGGTCAAGGTCAGCGTGGTGAGCCACGAGAAGCCCACGTGCGTGAAGTACGGAATCGGCTGCTCCACGCGGTCGAGGTGCTTGTGCGAGAAGGTGCCGGCGAAGCGCTCGTTCGCGCCCTGGTGGCACTCGGCGCAGGTCTTGACCTTGTTCGCCGGGGCCACCGGCGAGGCGGCGTCCTTCACCGGCGTGATGTCGTGGTAGCTGTGGCAGTTGGAGCAGACGGGCGCTCTCGCAGAGCCGAGCGTCAATAGCCGGCCGTGGACCGAGTCCTGGTAGCTCGGCGAGGGCTCCGCGGAGAGCCCGGCCTTCTTCACCAGCTCCGGGTCTTCGTGGCAAGCCTCGCAGCGCGCCGCCGACTCCCGCTTGCGCGCGTTGGCCGTCTGCGACCTGGCCGAGGGGATCGCGTGCGGGCTCCCGTGGCAGCCGACGCAGGTGGGGCCGGCGGCCGGGCGCGCCTCGCGCGTCCAGCGGCCGTGCACCGAGGCGGTCCAATCCTCCTGCGCCAGCTGGTGGCACTTCCTGCAGGAGAGCAGCGCGTCGGGCGCGGGGCTCTGCGTCTCCAGCTTGCCGAGCAGCGCCTTCTCCTCGGGCGTGCGCTCGGGCCGCTTCGAGCGGTGCATCGAGAAGTCGTAGCCCTCGTGGCAGTCGGCGCAGGCGAGCTTGCCATGGACCGACTTCGGCAAGGCCGCCGCGTCGAACAGCGGGGCCACGTGGCAGACCAGACAGGCGCGGCTCGTCCGCTGCGACGTCTGGGCACGGGCAGGGCCCGCAGCGAGGAGGACGCCGAAGACCAAGGCGACCCGGAACGCCACGCGAGGCACGCCACCACGGTTCGGGGAGGAGCGCATGCGTTCCCGCGGTGCATATCGCATGCCCCGAATATCGAGCCGCGGCTTCACTCTGGTGGGGTCTCGCGGCAGCGGCCGGGGGCGGAGAGCGGCTCTGCAACCCTTGCGCAAGACGCGCCGGAGGTCCGGGCTTCTTGCGTCGGGTCTGCGGCGGATCATCAAGACCGGATGGGTCGGCGTTCAGCGAGCGCCTGGCGCGGAGCCGGAGCGCCGGCGGGGCTGAAGAGGCTCAGCGAGGGGTCCCTCCATCGCGGAGCGCCCGCTTGAGCCGCGGCGTCTCGAGCAGCAGCGCGGCCACCAGCGTGAAGGCGCTGACAGCGCCGAGGATGATCGACAGCCGCAGGCAGGGCTGCCCGCTCTCCTGGCGCTGCTGGATGAGCGTGCGCGTGGTGCCGGCCCAGAGGGCCACGCCGAGCACGAGCCAGGCCTGCACCACGCGCACGGCCCAGGTCTGGCGGAAGGCCAAGAGGAGCGGGAGCAGCAGCGTCAGCCCGACCAGCGGCAGCACCATGAAGCGGAGGAAGTGGGCGGCCATCACCACCAGGGCGAGGACCACCGGGGTGAGCAGGAGCGCGGTGCGCGCGGTCGAGGGGGTCGACATGGGCAGGAAGCCTCGTGCCGCGGTCGTCATCCGCGGCGCGCCCCCGAGGTCCCGGGGGCGGGGCTACTCTACCTGCGGCTGCTCGTGCTGGCGCGACCTTCGTGCGCGGAGGTGCCGGTCGGACGGCCCCCGCGCGCGGCAAGTGTATTACTTCGCGTGGACCGGAGCCTTCTTGGCCTCGGGCCCGGCCTTCGGCGCGAGGTGGGCGAGGAAGCTCGCGCAGGCCGCGCCCGCCACCGTGAAGACGCTGGCCGTCGCCATCACCGCCAGCACCATGCCGAACCCGACCAGCCCGCGCGCCGCCAGCGTCGCCGGGACCGGGGTCCCGAAGATGCCGCCCGCGAGCAAGAGGCCCGCGTAGCCGCCGAACACCAGCGAGGGGAGCAGCGCGATGGCGAGGAAGAGGCCGAACCCGACCGCCGCGCCGACCACCGCCACCGTCTTGTTCCGGTTACCGAGAGTTGCGTTTCCCATGACCGACTCCGAGGTTCGGCGACCCTCGATTGGGCCGCGCACGCTGAGGAGGGATTGCTTGGGGCGTGCCACGGGAAAGCGATGTGATTGCGGGCGCGTGGTCGGAGAGCGCGTCGGGGAATGGGGAATGTCGTCGGGGATTGGCGACAGCGCGGGGTCGGGCTCGGGTGACCCCTGTCTGGCGGGGCAGGCGCCCAGGCGTGCAGGCCGGCGCGGCGGCGAGCAACGGCCGGGGCGCCGCTCGAAGGCAAGGGGGCGCCCTCCCAGGCGCCCCGCTCGCTACCAACTCTTACCGAATTGCAGCGCGCCCTACCACCCGCACTTCTTCCCCTCGTTCTGCTTCTTCAGCCACCCCTGCAGCGGCGCGAAGTAGTCGAGGATCGCGCCGGCGTCCATCTCCCGCGAGCCGGTCATCACCAGGAGCGCCTCCTGCCACGGCTTGCTCGCGCCCAGGGCCAGCATCGCCTCCAGGCGCTTGCCGGCCTCCTTGCTGCCGTAGTTGTTGCAGGTGTGCAGCGGGCCCTGGTGCCCCGACGCCTGGCACATCGCGCGGTGGAACTGGTACTGGAGGATCCGCGCGAGGAAATACCGCGTATAGGGCACGTTCGCCGGCACGTGGTACTTCGCGCCCGGGTCGAAGTCGGCCTCGCTGCGGGCCACCGGCGCCGCCACGCCCTGGTACTTCGCGCGCAGGTCCCACCAAGCCTGGTTGTAGTAGGCGGGCTTGGTCTTGCCGCTGAAGACGTCCCAGCGCCACTGGTCGATCAGCTTGCCGAACGGCAGGAAGGCGATCCGCGAGAGCGCGTCGTGCATCTGCACGTTGATCAGGCCCTTCTCGTCGTCGGGGAGCTTGTCGACGAGGCCAAGCTGCTTCAAGTAGCCCGGGGTCATCGAGAGCACCAGCGAATCGCCGATCGCCTCGTGGAAGCCGTCGTTGGCGCCGCCGTGATAGAGCCAGGGCAGCTTCCAGTAATAGTGCTCATAATAGTTGTGGCCGAGCTCGTGGTGGATGGTCTCCAGGTCTTCCTGGGTGGGCTTGATGCACATCTTGACGCGCAGGTCGTCGTTGACCAGCACGTTCCACGCGGAGGCGTGGCAGACCACCTCGCGGTCGGCGGGCTTGGTGAACTGCGAGCGCTCCCAGAAGGTGGCGGGCAGCGGGTCGAGCCCGAGCGAGGTGTAGAAGGCCTCGCCCACCCGGACCATCTTCCGCGCGTCCCACTTCTGCTTCTGAATCGCCTTGGTGGCGTCGAGCGACGGCACCCCCTTGTACGGCTCGACCAGCGGCCAGACGTTGTTCCACTCCTGCGCCCACATGTTGCCGAGCAGGTGGGCCGGGATCGGCTTGCCGTCGGGCACCTTGTCCTTGCCGTAGTGGCCTTGCAGCTTGCCGCGCACATAGCAGTGCAGGTCGTCGTAGAGGGGCTTCACCTGCGCCCAGAGCCGGTCGGTCTCCTTCTCGAAGTCGGCGGCCGGCATGTCGTAGCCCGCGCGCCAGAGCGCGCCCGTGTCGGCGAAGCCGATGCTCCGCGAGCCCTCGTTCTGCAGCTCCACCAGCCGGGTGTAGAGCGGGCGCATCTCCTTCGAGATGCCGTGCCAGCCGGTCCAGGCGTCGAGCAGCTCGTCGTAGCTGCGGCTCTTCGCCATCACGTCCGAGAGCTGGCCGAGGTCGCGGCACGGGCTCTTGGTAGCGTTGGAGGTGTCCTTGCCGCAGTACTTGCCCTTTCCGTAGATGCCCTCGAGCTTCGCCTGCAGCGTGGTCAGCTCCAGCCGCCTGGCCGCGTCATCGGGGCCCGCGCCCGCGAGCTTCAAGAGGAGGAGCTGGCGCGTGGTGTCCGCGTCGAGTCCAGCGAGCCCGTCGAAGCGCGCCGCGTCCTTCACCGCCTGCGTCTGGTACGAGAGCAGCACCTCGTCGGCCGCGGCGGCCATCCGCTCGGTGTCGTCGGTGATGAAGGTGTTCTTCACCCACTGCGCGACGGCCGAGTTGGTGCCCAGCCGCTGCAGCTCGTCGGCGGTCTTGGCGACGAAGGCCTTCGCCTCCTCGGCGGTGGGCGCGGGACGGGGCTTGGGCGCGAGGGCGGCGGCGACCGCCTCCTTGCTGGCCTGCTCGCAGACGGGGCCGCACGACTTCACGTCGGGGGGCTGGGGCAGCGGAGGGGCGGCGGCGCAGCCCGCGAGCGCCAGGACGGCGGCGGCGAGCGCGGTGCGGCGTGGGACGGGAGCGGGGCGGTTCAAGCGGGCCTCCAGGGGAGAGCGGACGGCGAGGAGCGAACAGGGTGCGGACAGGCGCCGCGGACCCGTCTTGCAGCGGGCTTTCGGGGAGCGGACGCGGAGTGTGGATCTTTCGGGGGGAGGCTTCAAGCAGGACCGCCGTCGCGCCGCGCTTGACGCGGCCCACCGACGGCGGGCTCGAAGCGGCCACCTGCCCGGGCATCGAGCGCACGGATATCCCCGGGCTCGCGCCTTTCCGCGCTACCGTGACCGCCATGTCGCCCGCCGCCTTCGCCCTGCTGGTGCTCGTCGGCTTCGCCGCGGGCCTCGCGTCGAGCATGGTGGGCCTCGCCTCGCTCATCAGCTACCCCGCGCTGCTGGCGTTCGGCCTCTCCCCGGTGGCTGCCAACGTCACCAACACGGTGGCGCTGTCGATCAACGGCGTGGGCGCCATCGCCGGCTCGCGGCCCGAGCTCTCCGGACAGGGTCCGCGCGTCCTGCGCCTCGGGCTGGCAGGAGCCACCGGCGGTGCGCTCGGCGGCGCGCTCCTCCTGCTGACGCCCGCGTCGGCGTTCGAGAAGGTGGTGCCGTTCCTCATCGGCGGGGCGTCGCTGTTCATCCTCGTGCCGCGCCGCCAGCCTGGCGCAGGCCTCACCGGGCACTCCGGGCACACCGGGCACTCCGCGTGGCTCACCTTCGCGGCCGGGGTGATCGCCATCTACGCCGGATACTTCGGGGCGGCGGCCGGGGTGCTCCTGCTCGCGCTGCTGCTCACCTTCACCTCCGACCCCTTGCCTCGCAGCGGCGCGCTGAAGAACGTCACGCTCGCCGCGGCCAATGCGATCGCCGCGATCGGCTTCGCCTTCTTCGGGCCCGTCGACTGGGCGGTGGCGCTGCCGCTCTCGCTGGGCTGCCTGGCGGGCGGCCGCCTCGGCCCGGTGCTGGTGCGGCGGATCCCCACGGGCCCGCTGCGGCTGGTGATCGCGCTCGCGGGAGTAGGCCTCGCGATCAAGCTCGGGCTCAAAGCGTATCGCTGATCACCGTCTACGCGCCGGCTCGACTGCCCGCTACAGCGGGCCGCCGCGGGGAGCGCTGCGCGGCGCTCTCAGGGCAGCGCGTCGAACACCTTGAAGAACTCGCGCGGCGCCCGCTTCTTGCGCAGGCACCTCGTCTCCGCGCCCATGTAGCAGACCGACAAGCCCAGCCTCCGCCGCCCCGTGCGGGTCTGGCCCGAGCGGTGCCACAGGTGGTTGTGCAGGAGGATGCTCTCGCCGGCCTTGGCGGGGAGTAACACTTTTTTCGCCTCGGCTCCTGCGGCGCGCAGCTTGTCCTCGGGCACCACGCCGCCGAGCGGAGTCGCCAGCCCGAGGCGGTGCGAGCCCGGCAGCACCTCCAGGCAGCCGCCCTCGAGCGGCGCGTCGTCGAGCGCCGTCCAGACCTGCACCTCGGGCTCCTGGCTGAGGCCCCAGAGCCTGCCGCCGTCCTGGTGCCAGCCCACCTCGCCGCCGCCCCGGGTGGTCTTGTTGAAGACGATGGCGCGATAGAGCACCACCGCGCCCGTGATGCGCGCACGCACCACGCGCTCGATGGCCGGGTGGCGGACGATGGCGAGGAAGCGCTCGTCCTTCTCCAGGCGCTCGATCTTTCGATAATCGAGCGACGGGCCGCGCCAGCCCAGCGCAGCCGGGGCTTCCTGATGGTTGGACGCCGCGGCGTCGAGCTGGAAGTAGAGTCCGGGATGGGCGACGCGTCCGAGCATCAGGTCGTCGAGCCGCTCGCGCAGGCCCTGCAGCGCCGCCTCGTCCAGCACCGGGCCGAGGCGCGCGTAGCCGTGCTCCTGGTAGTGGGCCAGTTGGCTGGCCAGCGCTTCTCCGGGCTCGTCCATTGCTGCGGGGCACCGTACTCCACTCACTCCTAGCCGAGCGCTTCGCTGACCTTCCGCGCCAGCCCCTCCGGCGTGAACGGCTTGGCCAGCAGCGCTACCCCGGGCTCGAGCACGCCGTGCCGCAAGATGGAATCGTCGGCGTAGCCCGACATATACAAGATGCGCGTCTCCGGGCGCTTCAGGGAGAGCGCCGTCGCCAGCTCGCTGCCGCTCATCCCGGGCATCACCACGTCGGTGAGCAGGAGGTGGATGACGCCCTCGTGCGCGGCGGCCACGCGCAGCGCCTGCTCGCCGCCGTCGGCCTCCAGCACCGTGTAGCCGCGGCTGCGCAAGAGCTTGCAGGTGAGCCGGCGCACGTCGTCGCGGTCCTCCGCCACCAGCACGGTCTGGCCGCTGGTCGCGCGCGGCGCAGCCGGGGTGGGCGCGGCGACTGGCGCGAGCGCGTCGTCAGAGGTGGGGAAGTAGAGGTCGAAGGTGGCGCCTTGCCCGGGCGCGCTGCGCACCAAGATGCGGCCGCCGGTCTGGCGGACGATCCCATAGACGCTCGCGAGCCCGAGCCCGGTGCCCTTGCCGCGAGGCTTGGTGGTGAAGAACGGCTCGAAGATGCGCTCGCGGGTGGCCTCGTCCATGCCGTGGCCGGTGTCGCTGACGCTGAGCAGGAGACAGTCGCGCTCGGGCGCGCCCTGGCTGGGGTCGGCCGGGACGGCGTCGCGCGGGGCCAGCGCGGTGCGCACGGTGAGCGTGCCCCGGCCCGCCATCGCGTCGCGCGCGTTGACCGCGAGGTTCACCAGCACCTGCTCCAACTGCCCGCGATCGGCCTTGACCGGCGGGAGCCCGGCGCCGAGCTCACACCGCAGCGTGATGGTGTCGCCGAGCAGCCGCTGCAAGAGCGACCGGCTCTGCTCCACCACCGACCCCAGCTCGAGCACTTGCAGCGCCCGCGCCTGTCTGCTGCCGAGGGCGAGCAGCTGCCCGGTCAGCTCGGAGGCGCGCAGTCCCGCCTGGTGGATCTCCTCGGCGTCGACCCGCCCCGGGTGGCCTTGCGGCAGCTCTTCCAAGAGGAGCGACGAGGCGCCGAGGATGGCGGTGAGCAGGTTGTTGAAGTCGTGCGCGATGCCGCCCGCGAGCTGTCCGACCGCCTCCATCTTCTGCGCGTGCCGCAGCTGCTCCTGGAAGCGCAGCCGCTCGGTGATGTCCTCGACCAGCACGGTGACCTGCTCGGGCCCGCCCGGGACCGGGGGGCCACGCTGCGCGGAGAGCTGCACGTTGATCTCGCGGCCATCGCGCCGCCGCCACAGCACCACCCCCGACGCGCGCTGCTGCGTCATCAGCTGCTCCCGCAGGCGCGCGCGGTCGGCGGGCTCGACGAAGAGGTCCCGCCCGTTGACCCGCAGCAGCTCGGCCTCCGACGGGTAGCCGAGCATGGTCACCAGCGCCGGGTTCACCGCCAGCAGGCTGCCGTCGGCGCGGCTGCCGTAGATCCCGAAGGGCGCGGCCTGCACCAGGGTGCGGAAGATCGCCTCCGACTGCCGGGTCGCCTCCTCGCTGCGGTTCAGCCGCGCCGAGAGCCGCAGCGTCACCGACGCGCCGATGGCCACCAGCCCGAGCGCGAAGACCACCAGCACCTGTACGATCAGCGTGCGGACCCAGCGCGCTGCCTCGCCCAGCGTGCGCGAGAAGTCGTCCTCCAGGAGGGTGGCGCGGTCGTTGATCGCGTCGATCTCGGCGAGCCGCAGATCCCGGAAGCCCGGGTCCTTCACCTCCTCGGCGGAGGCGGCGCGGAGCCGGGCGGCCACCGCGAGCAGGGCCTCGATCTCGGCGTCGGCCTGCTGCCAGATGTGGATCGACTTCTTCATGAAGCCGAGCCAGCCGAAGCTCCGGTAGAGCCGGACCATCCCCGGGAAGTCGTCGGGGGCATTGCGGCCCGCGCGGAACCCTTCGAACGCCACCGCCGGATCGAAGTCGGGCTTGTCGAGCTCGAGCCGGGCGCGGTGGTCGCCGAGCGGCACCGCGATCGCGGCGAGGAACCGCTGGTAGGAGACCTCGTCGCGCGTGAGCGCGTAGCGGGAGAGCGCGTGGGTGGCGTTCTTCTGGCCCTTCGACCAGAGCCCCTCGGCGCCCACGTAGGTGCGCACGTCGGAGAGCGTCTCCATCCCGAACCAGGCGGCGAGCACGAGCGAGGCCGTCACCAGCACGAGGGCGACGACGAAGCCCCAGGCCGCGCGCCAGGCCGGCGATGCGCTGCGGGAACGGTGCACCTGCACATCACGCTCTCGGGCGGGTCGCGGCGTCAACTTGAGCCTTCACGGGCGGGGCGTTCACTGGCGAACAGCGCCTTCTTCGCTACGCCCGCCCGCGCCGGGTCATCATCGCCGCCGCGGTCCCAGAGACGCTGCAATGTAGTGCGCCCTCGCCCCCCGCCGATCGCCCATCGGTCATTCCTCGGTTGGACCCTTTGGTTGCGCCCTGCTAGATCGCCCGCGTGGTTCGCAATCCTGCCGAGCCTCTCCCTGCCCCGCTTCCGCCCCAGGAGTCGCCAATGTCCCGGCTTCCGCTGTCGCGCACCGCTCTCGCCGCCTGCCTCTGTCTGGGCCTCGGCGCCGTCGGCTGCGCGCCCACTCTCCGCTTCAACCAGACCTACCTCACGCAGGTGGAGCTGAAGGTCTCCGACAAGGGCAGGGCCGCCCTCAGCACCACCGGCGAGGTCTTCGACCTGGGCCCGATCAAGAAGGCCGAGGGCAAGGCCGACAAGGTCCTGCTGATCAAGGTCCACGGCACCTACTTCATCGCGGGCGAGGGCTTCCGCAGCCTCTGGCGCCTCTGGCAGGGCGGCGACGACGAGGCCCACTACAAGCCCGTCGAGATCGAGGGCGCGCCCCGCACGGGCTTCGGCTCGCCGCTCCTCGAGGTCTCGGGAAAGTGCGCGGTCTTCTCCTGGACCAAGGGCTCGGGCACCGAGAAGCGCTTCATCACCACCGGCGGCGACGTCGACACGAAGGGGTGCCCCGATGCGTAGCCAATCGTCTAGCCAAGCGCTGCTCCGCTGTGCGGCCGTCGCGGTCGCATTCTCGTTCGCCGCGCCCGTGCACGCCCAGGTGAAGAGCCTCAAGCAGGCCCAGTCCGAGGCGAAGGCCAAGGGCTCCGCCGCCTCCACCGATCTGCCCGTCGAGACCGGCGTCGAGCTGGCGCCGCCCAAGCGGGCCGCCATCCTGCCGGGCGCCGGCGCGCCCGCTGCCGGCGAGGTCCCGGTCCCGAAGTCCGACGCGCCCGCGCCCGCGCCTGCTGCTCCCGTCGCCGCGGCGGCGCCCGCTGCCGTCGGCGGCCCGACCACCAAGGACGTCGAGGCGCTCCTCGCCGACGCTGCTGCCTCCGAGAAGGGCGAGCAGTGCGAGGTGGCCTACTCGAAGTACTCGGCCGCGCTGGACAAGGCCGGCCGCCTCGCCGACAAGGCCCGCGGCGCCGAGCTGGAGTCGATCGCCGACAACAAGCTGGAGAAGCTCAAAGAGTGTTACACGGCTTGCCAGCCGTCGGGCCGGCAGCGGTCGCTCTTCGAGAGCGCGCAGGCAGCCAAGGAGCGCGGCGAGCCCAAGCGGGCGGTGCAGATCTCGCGCAAGCTGCTGACGGGCAGGGACCAGAAGTGCCTCTTCTGGGGCGGGGTGAAGCAGTTCCTCGCCGGCCTGCCCAACCAGGCCGAGGAGCTCGCGAGCGACAAGGTCGACCCCTGCGAGGTCACCCCCGACGTGCAGAAGGCGCTCGACTCCGCCAAGGCCGACGCCAGGCGCCAGTCCGCCCGGCTGGCCGAGCTGTTCGCCGACAAGGGCAAGATGACCAAGAACCTCGACGAGCTGATCGAGCTCTACCGCTCGCTCGACGGCACCCGGCAGAGGGTCTTCGAGATGCGCGAGGAGTTCCTCGACTGCGACGCGGTCTACCGGCCGCTGGTGGAGGACGCTGGCAAGCTGCGCGAGGTGTTCGAGCAGTCCGAGGGCGCCATCCTCAGCACCTACAAGGGCCAGCTCGACGGGCTCACCCGCAAGCTGCGCAACGCCGGCGGGGTGATCGCCGAGAAGAACAAGCTGCTCGAGAGCAGCGCCTCCGAGCAGGAGCGGCTCAAGACCCAGTTCGACGAGCTCGGCAAGTTCAACGAGGAGCTCTACAACGACCTCTTCAGCCTCGCGGGCAGCGAGGCGATCAGCTTCACCACGCAGGTGGAGGGCCGCCGCATCGAGAAGCCGATGGAGGAGATCCGGGCGCTGATCGCCGACGAGGGCAAGGTCATCTCGACGCTGGAGACGAAGTACCCCGAGTTCTTCAAGGAAGGCACCAACATCGACGCCCTCAAGCGCAAGCGGCTGGTGCTGGAGAAGATCGGCCAGATGCTCACCAAGTTCGGCAAGGCCAAGGGCGATACGCACCCGAGCAACGCGCGGGCGCTCGCCGAGGTGGAGGCCACCGTGAAGATGCTCGACAAGGCCATCGCCGCCAAGGAGGGCAAGCCGGGCGAGGAGCTCTCCAAGAAGAGCGACGAAGGCATCCCGGGCTGGCTGATCGGCGTGGGCGTGCTGGCGGCGATCGCCGGTTTCGTCTGGTGGCGGATCAAGGTGGCCAGCGAGCCGCCGCGCACCGGCCTGATGGGGTAGGCAGAGAGATCGCCGCGGCCTGGGGCGCGCGGCGAGCCGACTCCGCTACTGCGTCAGGTACATGCCGAAGCTGGTGCCAAACGCCAGCCGCAGCGTGCCGCTCCCGCTGGGGTCGCAGAACGACAGGCTCCCCTTCGGCACCGGCCCCAGGAGCGGCGGAGACGCCCAGACCTGCTTGCCGGTCGAGGCGTCGAGGATCCGCACCACCGCGGGCGTGGCGCTGAAGTAGTCGCCGCCGGTGGCCACCACCAGGTTCTTGCGGCCGAACGCGGAGCTCTCCAGGGAGAGCGAGGTGGCCCCCGTGACCGCGTACGAGTTGAGCAGCTTGAGCGTGTTGTCGAGTTGGTAGATAGTGCCGCCGCTGCTGCCCACGCCCGAGGAGGCGAACACGTAGACCTCGGGCTTGCCGTCGCCGTTGGTGTCGGCGACCAGCACCTGCGAGCCCGAGACCGTGAAGCTCGCCTGCTGCAACCACGTGCTGGAGGCCGCCGCGTAGACGAAGAGCGTGTCGTTGCTGAGCGCCAGGATCTCCGGCTTGCCGTCGCCGTCGAGGTCGGCCACCGCCACGTCGCGGCCGCCGTTGAGCCCCGTGCTCCCCCAGAGGACCGTCTGGTGGGCGACGTCGTAGGCCTGCACGTAGCCGTTGCTGGTGATGCCGACGAAGTCGTCGATGCCGTCCTTGTTGAGGTCGGCGTGCGCGATGGCGGCGCCTCCGCCGTTGGTGTTGGTGGACGACCACTTCTTCGTGTTGGAGGCGAGGTCGAAGGCGGTGAAGTAGTTGTCATACAGCTTGGCGGTGCCGAGGAGGATCTGGTCCGCGCCGGTGCCGAGGACGTCGCCCACCGAGAACGCGGAGTCGTGCGACCAGTTGGAGTCGATGGTGTCCGAGACGGTGAGCGCGCCGCTCGCCGGGTCCATCGCCAAGAGCCGCATGCCCCCGTAGCCGCTGTCGCTGCCGGGAGTCATGAAGACCAGCCGCTTCGACGAGGGTCCGAGCCGGGCGAGCGCGCCGCCGTAGAACGGCCCGTCCAGCTGCGCCGGCGTGGGGCCCTCCCACAGCCTGGTCGAGGTGGCGTTCCACTTGACGATGTCGAGGTAGTCGCGCCCGCTGCTGTAGTAGTCGGAGCCGAAGACGAGCGAGTTGGTGCCGCTGCCATCGACGTCCCCCACGCCGATGGCCGAGACGCCGTCGCCGGGCACGGAGACGGTGGACACGAGCTTGGAGGTCTTGCTCACGCTGTCGTAGCGCCAGGCGGTGACGTTGCCCCACTGCCCGTCGCCGACCACGATCTCGGCAGGCGGCTTGCCGTCGAGGTCCACCACCCGCAGGGCCGACTCCCCCGAGAAGCTGGTGCCCGTCACGTCGAAGATCGGCGACTTCAGCACGGCGTCGAACACCCGCGCCGCGACGCCCGGGTTGAGGCCGACGATCTTGCCGACGCCGTCGCCGGTGACGTCGCCGATGTCCACCACGGTCCCGAAGCCGGTGCCGTAGGCCCACTCGTTCTGCTGGGTGGCGCCGTCGAAGACGAAGCCTCCGCTGGTGACGATCTCCAGCGCCGCGTCGCCATCGACGTTGCCCACCGCCATCGAGGAGCCGAGGTTGAGCTGCGCCGTCTTCCACTTGAGCTGCAGCGTGGCGGCGTCGAGCACGTAGATCCGGCCGAGCCCGCCGCCCGAGGAGTCGCCGCCCAGGCAGACGAGCTCGGCCTTGCCGTCGTTGTCGAGGTCCGCGTAGCGCAGCGCCGAGCAGTAGGGCCCCGCGGGAGTGGAGCCGCTGGCAGCCGCCGCGCCGAAGCGGGCCGTCTCCCGCCGGGTGACGCCGTCGAGCTTCACCACGAAGGGTCCGGAGGCGAAGAAGATCTCGCGTTGGCCGTCGCCGTCGACGTCGCCCGAGGCGACGGCGACCACGGACGCGTTGGAGCCGGGATCGAACGGGTACGCCCAGGTCTGCCCGAAGGTGCTGCCGATCTTCCCCAGCAGGTAGACCGAGTGGTAGGTGCCGATCAGGGCCTGGGCGACGCCGGCGCCGTCGAAGTCCTGCACGTCGATCGCGGCGTTGCCCACCGGGATGCCGGGGTTGGTGCGCACCAGCGGCGGCTTGCGCGACGGGTCGAGCACGGAGATGGTGCCGAAGGCCCGCGCGGCCGGCGTGTCCTTGAGCCGCACCGCCCAGCTGACGTCCACCGAGCGCTCGAACATCGGCCCGCCCGGAGTCCAGCTGACGAGGCCGCTCGCGTCCACGGCGAAGCCCGCGGGGCCGAGCTCCACCTCGAAGGCGCCGACCGGATCGCCGTCGGGATCGGCGGCGGTGAGCTGGAAGGTCAGCGGCGTGCCGTAGGGCGCGCTGCTGGGGGGCGCGCCGCTGAGGATCGCGGGCGAGTCGGCGATGGTGCTGCTGGCGGAGGCGGTGGTCGAGAGCTCGCCGTCGCTCGCCGTGACCGACACCGCGATCACCTCCCCCTTGGCCTGGTTGCCGGGCGGGTAGGCGGCGCCCGTGACCTGCGGCACCGCTGTGCCGTTGCGCGTCCAGGCGTAGGTGACGGCCAGCGGGTCGCCGTCGGGATCTCCGGCGACCGCGGTGGCGGAGATGGCGTCGTTGCGCTTCGGCGCCGCCGGCGTGAGCTTGAGCCCCGACACGGTGGGCGCGAAGTTCTTCACGTGGACCACCACCGCGCTCGGCGCGGAGCTGAGCCCGGCCTCGGTGACGGTGAAGTTGAACTTGAGGTCCTGGGCGGCCGCGGGCGCGGTGAACGACGCGGCCGTGGAGGTCGCGCCCTGCAGGGTGACGGGGTCGCCCGAGACCTCCTGCCACAGATAGGTGAGCGCTCCGCCGTGGGTTCCCGACGCGCTGCCGTAGAGGCGCACCAGCTTGCGCTTCGGCGTGGTCTGGTCGGCGCCCGCGCTCGCGACGGGGGGCAGCACCTCGCCCGGCCCCAGCACCTTCACCGCGACCGTCACCGGGTTGGAGCTGAGCTCGCCGTCGCCGACCACCAGCGTGAAGGTCAGGGTGTCGGCAGCGCCGGGCGCGTTGAAGAAGGTCTTGCCGCCGCCTCCTGGGACCAGGGTCACGTTGGCGCCGCCGACCTGCGTCCACTGGTAGCTGAGCGGGTCGCCGTCGGGGTCGCTGCTGGCGCTGGCGTCGAGCGACACGAGGCTGCTCGCCGCGACGTTCATCACCGCGGGCGCAGAGGCCACCGGCGGGCGGTCCACCACGGTGACCGAGACGGTCGAGGCGGCCGAGGACGCGGCGCCGGCGCTCACCACCAGCGAGAAGGTGAGCGTGCCCGAAGTGCCCGGCGCCGTGAAGGTGGGCTTGGGGCTCGCATCGCTGCTGAGGACCACCTTGGCGCCGGCGGTCTGCGTCCAGGCGTAGACCAGCGAGAGGCCGGCGGGGGCGCTGCTGCCGGAGCCGTCGAGCGTGACCGTGGTCCGCTTGTTCGCGGTGATCGGGTTGCCCGCGACCGCCACCGGAACGGGTCCATCCGTGTTGCCCCCGCACCCGCCCAGCAAGAGCAGCAGCACCACACCAGCAGCGCTCCGAAGCATCGTCTTGTCCATGGCTTCCCCCAGCGGGATGGTACCTCGCTCCCGGGGCGGAGGCCCTGCGACCAAAGGCCCAAGGGGGCGCCCGGCCACTTAGGGCTCGCGCAGAAATAGTTCGATCGATTGGGTTCTGACACCCAGCACAAGGGATACGGCATGGGAGACCCGGCAAATGCGGCTCTTCGCGATCTTCCGTGCCAGGCCGAGGGGCCTTCGTGTGCAGAGGATCCCAGAAGGTCCCAGGGGGTCGGCAGCGGGTTCAGGGCCGGAGAAGATCGCCCGATCAGGAGCCCCGGCAAATGCCGGGGCTAGAAAAGCGGCCGCCCTCCGGGCTGCGTGCCACGATCCTTCCAAGGCTCCC
>JAYWAO010000064.1:0-2499 GCA_043782365.1 Deltaproteobacteria bacterium | reverse complement strand
GGTCGACGAGGGCAGCGCGCCCGCCAAGAAGGAGCTCCAGCCGCCGGTCGCGCCGGAGCCGGCGCCCGCGCCTGGCGCGCGGCTCGCCGACCTGCCGTCCGAGAGCGAGCTCTTGTCGAAGGCGCAGGGCTACTTCGCCGGCCACCAGGGCCACCGGATCTACCTGCAGGTGGACAAGCCGCTCTACAAGCCGGGCGAGACCATCTGGATCAAGTCCTGGCACCTCGGCGTGCAAGCGCTGGCCGGGTCTGGCGCGAATGGGATCACCTATCAACTGGTCTCGCCGAAGGGCGCGGTGGTGCTCGAGAAGCACGTGCCGCAGGCCGGTGGGAGCGCCACCAACGACTTCGAGCTCCCCGCCGAGGCGCAGGGCGGCGAGTACCAGATCCGCGCGCGCGGCCAGGACGGGACCACGGTGGACCGGCCCGTGATCGTCTCCACGTATGAGCCGCCGCGGGTGAAGAAGAAGCTGGAGTTCGTCCGCAAGGCGTACGGCGAGGGTGACACCGTCACCGCCACCATCGAGGTGAAGCGCCCCACCGGCGAGCCGCTCGGGAACAAGGCGCTCACCGCGGCCATCACCGTGGACGGCGTGGCGCTGCCGCGGGTCGCGCTGACCACCAACGCCGACGGCGGCGGCCTGGTGAAGTTCACGCTGCCCGCGAAGATCGACGTCGGCGACGGCCTGCTGACCGTACTGGTCGAGGACGGCGGCGTCACCGAGTCGATCAGCAAGAGCATCCCGATCATCGTCCGCAAGCTGCAGTTCGCCGCCTTCCCCGAGGGCGGCAAGCTGGTGCAGGGGCTCGCGACCCGGCTCTACTTCGAGGCGAAGACGCCGATCGGGAAGCCCGCCGACGTCGAGGGCCGCATCGTCGACGACCACGGCAACGCGGTGGCCGCCTTCGCCACCTACAAGAACGGGCTCGGCCGCATCGACTTCACGCCGCAGACGGGGCGCACCTACCAGGCGGAGATCACCAAGCCAGTGGGCGTCACCGAAAAGTATGCGCTGCCGCTCCCCGAGGAGTCGGGGTGCGTGCTGCGCGCCTTCGACGACCTCGACGGCCTCTTGCCGGCGCTGCGCGTCTCGGTGACCTGCAGCGAGTCGCGCAAGCTGGTGGTGGCCGCGGTGCTGCGCGAGAGGGTGCTCGACGCGGCGTCGATCGAGGCGCGGGCCGGCGAGGCCGCGATCGTCTACCTGCAGCCCAAGGAGCTGGCGCTCGCCCACGCGCAGGGCGTCGCGCGCGTCACCGTCTTCGACGAGAAGCTCAACCCGATCGCCGAGCGCCTGGTCTTCCGCAACCGGCGCCGCGGGCTGAAGGTGAAGGTGAAGCCCCAGCACAAGGAGTATTCGCCGCGCGAGCAGGTGGCGCTGGAGATCACCACCACCGACAGCACCGACCAGCCCGTCGCCGCCGAGGTGGCGCTCTCCGTCGTCGACGACACGGTGGTCAGCTTCGCCGACGACAAGACCGGAAATCTGATGGCGCGGCTCTTCCTCGAGCCCGAGGTGCCCGGGAAGGTCGAGGAGCCGAACTTCTACTTCGACGCCACCGAGGCGAAGTCGGCCCTGGCGATGGACCTGCTGCTCGGCACGCGCGGCTGGCGCAAGTTCGAGTGGCAGCAGGTGCTCAATCCACCGCCGCCCCCGCCCGCGTACCCGATGAGCGCGGCGATGAACGCGATGGACGACGGCAGGGCGCGCCGGCCGATGGCGCTGGCGATGCCGAAGGGCGGCGCCGTCCCCAAGGCGGCGCCGCGGGCCGGTCCGGAGAAGCAGGAGCAGAAGGCCAAGGACCAGCCCGCGCGCGCTGCTGCGCAGGCCCAGCCCGCGCCGGTGGTGGCTGCGGTCCCGCCGCCTCCCCCGGGCGCGCCCGTGCCGCTGCGGGAGCAGGCCAAGAAGCGCCGCATGGAGCCCGAAGAGAAGGAGGCCAGGGCCGACATCATGATGGACCGCGACTTCGCAGGCGCCGCGGGCAAGGTGGCGTTCGCGCCGCCGCGGTTCGAGTGGGCGACCGTGCGCGTCTTTCCCGCGCCGCACTATGAGGCTGGCTATACCGGCCCGCGCACCGACTTCCGCGAGACCATCTTCTGGGCGCCGTCGGTGAAGACCGGCAACGACGGCAAGGCCACCGTGAAGTTCTTCGCCTCGGATGCGATCACCTCGTTCCGGGCGTTCTCCGAGGGCGTGGGAGGCGGGCTGGCGGGGCGCGACGAGACGGTGTTCAAGTCGAGCCTGCCGTTCAGCCTCGACGTCAAGCTCCCCGTCGAGGTGAGCGCTGGGGACAAGCTGGTGCTGCCGGTCACCTTGTCGAACGAGCGCAACACCGCGCTCGACGTCACGCTCGAGGCGAGCTTCGGCCCGCTCTTGCAGAAGGCCGGCGAGTTCGGCCGCGGCGGCGCGCTGGCGGCCGGCACGCGGCGGTCGCTCTGGTTCCCGCTCGACGTGGTGGGCAACAAGGGCGTGAGCGAGGTGCACCTCAAGGCCACCACGGG
>JAYWAO010000063.1:0-18726 GCA_043782365.1 Deltaproteobacteria bacterium | reverse complement strand
GCGCAGCGCGGCTTCTTCGCCGAGGCGGCGGGGGGGACCTTCTTCCTCGACGAGATCGGCTCGCTCTCGCCGGCGCTGCAGCCCAAGCTGCTGCGGGTCTTGCAGGACGGCGACTACATCCCGGTGGGCAGCCGGCAGGCCCGGAAAGCCGACGTGCGGATCGTCTGCGCCACCAACGAGGACCTCGAGGCCAAGGTGAAGCGGGGCACCTTCCGCGAGGACCTGTATTACAGAATCCACGTCTTCCCGGTAAGGCTGCCTCCGCTGCGCGAGCGGCGCGAGGACATCCCGCTCCTGGTCGAGCACTTCATCAAGAAGCACGCCGCCGCGCTGAACCGGCCCCTGCTGCAGCCTGGCCCAGAGGCGCTGCGGGCGCTGCTCGACCACCGCTGGCCCGGCAACGTGCGCGAGCTGGAGCACACGGTGGAGCGGGCGCTCTTGGTGGGCCAGGGCGACACGCTGGCGCTGGCCGATCTGCCGGCGGAGCTCCGCAGCCCGCAGGACGCCGACGCCACCTCGGGCTATCGCAGCGCGCGCGACCAGTGGGAGCGGCAGTACCTGAGCGACCTGCTCGCCAGCGCGGGCGGCTCGGTGGCCAAGGCGGCCGAGAGCGCGGGGCTGCACCGGTCGACCTTCTACGAGAAGCTGGCGCGGTACCACCTGGTGGCGCCCGAGGAGAAGTGAGCCCTCGTGCTGCTTGGGTTGCAAGGGTTGCGCTGCGCCGAGACCGTCTCCGCAAAGGATGCACGGACGCGCCCGAGGGTCATCCGGCGCACGCGTACGCCCGCGGGGTCCGGAGGGGCACGATGATTGCACCGCTGCCAGCCATGGAACTGCCTCGCACGCCTCGGGTCGACGCAGCTTGCACGCGCAGCCGCCGCGGTCTTTCGCTCTTCATTGGCTCGATGTTGGGCCTCGCGATGGCCCTCCCTGTCTTCGCGGAGGGCAGCGGAAGCGGCAGCGCGGCCGCACCGGTGCCTGCGGCCGCCGCGCCGGCGCCTACCAGCGTGGCCTCGGCGAGGAACGCCAAGAACACCTGCGCCTCCTGCCACGCTGACCTCGCCGCCGCCAAGCTGCGCGAGCCCGCCGAGCTGCTCGCGAAGGACGTCCACGGCAAGGCCAACCTGACCTGCACCTCTTGCCACAACGGCGACGCGAGCGCGGTGGTCGGCGGCGTCGCCCACGGCGGGGGCTTCATCGGCGTGACGCCGGACGGCGAGGCCGCGGTCGCGATGTGCGGCAAGTGCCACGCGGCGCCCGCCGAGAACTACCTGAAGGGCCCCCACAACCTCGCCACGGGGGTGGCGCGCAAGCCCGACTGCACCACCTGCCACGGCGCGCACGGCGTGCAGACCGCGTCGATCGACCTGATCGCCGAGCCGCTCTGCAACAGCTGCCACACCATCACCCAGGCGCTGCGCATCCACAAAGCGCTCGGCGACGCGGAGCGCGAGGTCTCGAGGCTCGACGGGCAGCTGGCCGCGACCGGCAACGCGCTCGAGGGACGTGACCAGCTCAAGGTGGCCCGCACCAAGCTGCGCGGGCTCGCCCACGGGCTCGACCTGCTCTCGATCACCCGGTCCGCGGCGCAGGCGCTCACCACCGTCGACGAGGTGCGCGCGAAGGCGCTCCCCGAGGCGGGCGCGCGCGAGTGGGGCCGGATGCTCCGGAGCGTCGCGCTGGGCCTCGGCGCCCTGCTGCTGCTCGGCGGTGCGATCTTGATCGGACGGCTCGCCTGGGCGAAGCGGCGCCACCTGCCGGGCTTCAGCCCCGTCGAGCTCAAGCTGATCGGCGGAGTGGCGGCGGTGCTCGCCGTCGCCGGCGCGATCGGCGGCCTGAAGGCGAAGAACTACCTGGACCACGATCCCAAGTTCTGCACCTCCTGCCACACGATGGGCTCCGCCTTCGACCTCTGGGAAGAGAGCGGCCACAAGAACATCGACTGCCACACCTGCCACGTCCCCAACACCGTCTCGAACCTGCACCAGCTCTGGCTCTACACGACGCAGCGGCCCGACGCGGTGGTCAAGCACGCCGAGATCGACCGCTCGATCTGCGAGAAGTGTCATACAGGCGGAGGCACCGCCTCCAAGTTCAACCGCATCACCGAGACGCCCGGACACAAGGTCCACGCCGGCAAGCAGCGGGTCGAGTGTGTCCAGTGCCACGCGACGTCGGTCCACCGTTTCGTGCCCCCTCGGGAGGTCTGCGCCAACTGCCACAAGCAGATCTCGCTCAAGGCGGCGGGCACCATGGCGGAGATGCACTGCCTGCAGTGCCACCCGTTCATCGGCTCGACGCAGCAGAACAACTCCGCGGGCGGAGTGGCCGGCGGCGCGGTGCAGGTGATCGACGCCAAGCGGTCGCTCAAGCCCGACCGCGCGGTGTGCCTCGACTGCCATGAGCAGCGGCCCGCGAAGGACGGCGTCACCTTCCCCACCGGCAAGACGCCGATGAAGTGGGACTGCGGCAGGTGCCACAAGCCGCACGAGAAGATCAAGCTCGCGTCAGCCGACTGCCTCAAGTGCCACGAGGCGATCGTCGAGGGCGTGCACAAGGTGAAGGCGCACGCCAACTGCATCGACTGCCACAAGCCCCATGGCTGGACCACCGAGCAGTCGACCTGCACGAGCTGTCACGAGGCGGTCAACCCCGAGAAGCACCACGCCGACGCCAAGAAGGCGTGCACCGAGTGCCACGGCGCTTGGGACAACTAGCGCACCGCAGCTGCACTTCGCACCATTCACCGCATCGAGGAGAACACCATGAAGATGAGGACCGCGCAGTGGATCGTTGGACTCGCCGCCGCCCTGCCGCTCGCCGCAGCCCACGCCGAGGTCGACAAGAAGACCGAGCGCACCTGGAAGGCCAAGTGCGCCTCGTGCCACGGCGCCGACGGCAAGGGCGCGACCGACCAGGGCGGCAAGATGGGCATCGCCGACTACACCTCTGCCGACTGGCAGAAGAGCATCACCGACGCGCAGATCAAGGCCGCCATCAACGATGGCCTCAAGCGCGAGAAGGCCGGCAAGCAGCAGGAGATGGACGGGTACAAGGAGAAGCTGGACGGTCCGGCCGTGGACGCGCTGCTGGCGTTCATCCGCGGGCTGAAGAAGTAGCAAGGCCGCACGGAGCGGCACAGAGGGGCGCCGGCGCAGGCCCCTGCTGGGGCGGCGCTGGCGCTTCCGTTCTTGGTGCTCACGTCTTCCCCTCCATCAACCGCGACACCAACTGCCCGGCGCTGCGCAGGTGCCTGCACAGCTCGCGGTTGATGTTCATCACCACCATCGCCCACGCCTTGAGGTCCTTCCGATAGAGCTTGTAGAGGTCCTGGCAGGTCAGCTCGAGCAGCACCGCGTCCTGGTCCGCCACCACCGTGAACGGCCGCGGCTCCATCTCCACCAGCGCGGTGGCGCCGATGAAGTCGCCCGGGTGGACGAGCCGCAGCTTGAGCTCGGCGCCGTCGGGCTTGGTCCGGCACAGGTGTAATACTCCAGAGTGGACGATGAACATCGATTTGCCGGGCTCGCCCTCGCGCACCACCGTCTCGCCTTTGGCGTACCGCCGCTCCGTCAGCTGTTCGGTGAGCAGCTCGGCCGCCGCGGGCTCGAGCCCGCCGTAGAACGAGGTCTTCATGAGGAACTCCAAGAGCGGCGCGGTGGGCAGCATCGCCGGCTACCGCTCGCCCAAGGAGGTTGCGCCGTGCCGGAAGCAGCTCTCGAGGTGGTCGTCCACCATGCCGACCGCCTGCATGAAGGCGTAGCAGATGGTGGGCCCGCAGAACTTGAAGCCGCGCGCCTTGAGCGCCTTCGCCATCGCCCGGCTCTCCTCGCTCTCGGTGGGGAGGCCGCGCTTGGTGCGGCGAGGCGCTCGCAGCGTCTCGCCGCCCGTGAAGCTCCAGAGGAAGGTCGAGAAGCCGCCCGGGTGCGAAGCTTCGACCCCCAGGAAGGCCCTGGCGCTGGCGATGGCCCCTTCGATCTTGCCGCGGTGGCGCACGATGCCTGCGTCGGCGAGGAGCCGGGTGATCTTCCGCTCGTCGTAGCGGGCCACCTTGGCGGGGACGAAGCCGTCGAAGGCAGCCCGGAAGGCCTCCCGCTTGCGCAGGATGGTGATCCAGGCGAGCCCGGCCTGGAACCCGTCGAGCACCAGCTTCTCGTAGAGCGCGCGGGCGTCGCGCTCGGGCACACCCCACTCGTCATCGTGGTAGGCGCAGTAGAGCGGATCCTCGCCGGGCCAGTGGCAGCGCGCGCGCGGGGGGGCCTTCGCCTCGGGCGGCTTCGGGGCAGGATGCTTCGCAGGATCCCTCGCGGGACGCTTCGCAGGGCTCTTCGCGGGACGCTTCGCAAGACTCATCGGCGCACCTCGAGCAGGTCGCCGAAGAACCCGAAGCCCACCGCCACGTAGGGGATGGCCTGCGAGACCTCGGCGCCGGTCCGGTATTTGTGTTGCAGATACCAATTGACGAGCACCGCCACCGAGGGCGCGTTGAAGGCGCGGCCGTCCTCCTTGAAGAATCGGTAGACGAACACCGGTCCCAGGCGAAGCTGCGCGGTGTCGCTCTCCTGGGGCTCGCCCGGGGCGTAGTGGCGCGCGCCGAAGAAGGGGTGGAGCGCGCTCATCCGCAGGCCGGCGATCAGGCCGGTGCCGCTCACCCAGACGGCGTCGAGGTCGTCCACGAGGAGCAGGCCCTTCTGCGGCACCAGCGAGGCCTGCACGGGGTCGAGGAAGACGCGGTCCCCGTCCTGCAGCGAGGCCTGCGTGCGGATGAAGTCGGAGGTGTTGGAGACGGCGACCTTCCCCACCTTCAGCTGCAGCCGCGCGCCGAAGGTCAGCTGCAGGCCCATCGCTGCGTGGGCGCGGCTGGGGTCGGTCTCGGGGAGCAGCTTGGAGGCGTCGAGCGCGGCGCTGCCCCACTCGGAGCGGGCCGACTTGAACGAGCGCAGGTTGTCGAAGTTGCCGAAATACGCGACCCCGTCGACGGCCGCGTGCAGGTTGAGCACGGTCAGCGGCTGCACCTGCGCCAGCACGCCGATGCGCGCGGTGGCCGGGCTGAGCGCGCCGCGGACGCCGACGGCGAGGTAGTTGTCGCGCAGCGCCAGCTCATCGCTCGCGAAGAGCCGCTGCCGCAGCGCCAGCTCTCCCTCGACGCTGAACCCGAGCGGGTTGCCGCGCAGGGCGGTGAAGCCGTTGAGCACCAACCGGCGAGGCGGCGGCGGGTCGTCGAGCATGGTCGCCAGCGCAGGCAGGCCGGTGGCCAGCGCGAGGGAGTGACAGAGCGCGAAGAGCGCGGTCGGAGATGCCCAGCGGGGCGAGCGGGCCATTGGTGCGATAGTACCCCGTTCAATGATCCGGCACACGGCGCCGCGCGCCACCGCTCACACGACCCGCCCCACGCGCCCGGCCGCCCTGCTCTGCTGCGCGCTGCTCGGGGGCTGCGCGGGCGTGAGGCCGCTCCCGTCCGAGGGCCTCGCCGTCTCGTCCGCGCCGGTGCGGGCGCAGCGGGCCGCGTTCGCCCGAGGGAGCTCGACGCTCCTCGCGGTGGTGGACGGCAGCCTCGCCTCGGTGCTGGAGGTGCCCTCCCTGCGCCCGCGCTGGTCGCGGACGTTTCCGCTGACGGGGCCCGAGCGGCTCACCGCCGAGCCCTCCGCGTCCGGCCGCCTGCTGATCGCGCGCAGCGGACGCAGGCTCTGGGTGGCAGGGCCTTCGGGACCGCCGCTGCTCGACCTCGCCTTCGATGAAGGCGAGCTCGCCCGCGACCGCCAGGGCACGCAGGGCACGCAGCGCACGCGGGTGGCGCTCTCGCAGGACGAGCGCTGGCTTTCGATCGCGTGGCAGCGCACGGTGCAGGTCTGGAGGCTCCCTGGCGAGGGCGACGCCGGGCTCGCCCAGCGCATCTACCTGCCGCTCACGGGCGCGCTCGCTGGCTACCCGCGCTGCGCCGGCGGCGAGGACGGGCTCTGCGGCGTGCTCTCGGTGTCGCTCTCGCGGGACGGCGCGTGGCTCTTGGTGCAGCACCGCCCCGCCGAGGAGGAGTCGGCCGCGGCGCTGGTGCACCTCGCCGACCCGCTCGGCCAGGTGGACGTGCCGATCCGCCCCGACGCAGGCCCCGACGTGGCCTTCCTCGGCGGGTCGTCGGAGGTGCTCTTCGAGCGGTTCGGAGCGCTGCGCCGCTTCACCCCGCCGCGGTTCGACGCGCTGCTGGCGATGACCGCCGGGGCCTCCGAGCAGGACGCGCCGGGCGCACCGCCGGCGAGCTCTTGCGGGCCCGCCGTGGCCGCGCTCTCGCGCCTCTTTCCCACCGCCGTCTGCGCCGAGCGCGCCGCGGTGGCGCTGCGCGACCTCTCCACCGGCAAGGTGGTCGCGCGCGCGCCGCTCGCGGGGCTCGGCCAGGAGACCAAGGCGATCGCGGCCGCGGGCGAGTCGAGCGCGGCCGTGCTGGTGGCCGCCACCGGCGAGGTGCTCCTGCTCGGCGCCGGAGAGAGCGCCCTGCGACCCGCGCTCAGCGTGGGTCCGCGCCTCGTCCTCGGCAAGGCCGAGTCCAAGAAGGGCCAGCGCACCGCCGCCGGAGTGACGCACACCAAGGACCCGCCGGCAGCGCCCGCCACGCTCCTGCCCGCCGCCTTCTCCGACGACGCGCGGGCCCTCTTCTGGTTCACCGATCCGGAGCACGTGGCGGCGGCGCGGCTCTGGTGAAGAGCTCGCGCCAGCGGCTGCGCAGAGGCCAGTACGCGCGCCACAAGAGCCAGCCGCCCAGCGCCTCGCCCGAGACAGTGTAGAGGTTGCGCAGCGAGGCGAAGTGCTCGGCGACGTTCCTGAACGGGATCACCGGGAAGTGCAGGCCCAGCGCCGGGAAGAGGATGGCCGCCAGCGTGGACGGGCCGGCGGACGGGGGCAGCGGCGCGAGCAGGCCCAGGCGCTGGAGCAGCGCGCCGGCGGGCTCGCCGCCGAGATCGAGCAGCCAGTGGGTGAAAAGCCCCGCCAAGAGCGCGCGGCCCGCGAGCCGGTGGCCCCGCAGCGCCAGCGCGGCAGCGAGCGCGAGCCCGAGCAGCGCGGTGTGCCCCAACGTCCGCGTCCCCGAGATGAGCCCGAGCGCCGCGGCGTGCTTGCCGGTCGCGAGCGAGAGCCCGTAGTAGAGCGGCTTGTCGAGGAGGTCGGGGAGCAGCGTGCCGAGCGCGATCCAGCGCGGCGCCCGGGCCACGCCAGGGAGGAGCGCGGCGAGGCGCAGGCCGATGCCGAGGTGGCCGAGGATGAACACGGCGCGGGAGAGTAGCAGCGGCGGGCGCGGAGGCCGCGGGATTTCCAGCCGCGCGGCTCCCCAGCCTTTCGATTCCCAGCCGCGGCCGGGCAGCAGGCGCGGTAGGTTGGGGTCATGTCCCTGCGCGACACCAACCTGCGCAAGCTGAAGGCCACGGCCGCGCAGCCCCTCGACGTGCTGGTGCTCGGCGGCGGCATCAACGGCGCCGTCTCGGCGGCAGCCCTCTGTGCCCGTGGCCTCAAGGTGGGTCTGATCGACCGCGGCGACTTCGCCTCTGTCACCTCGCAGCAGTCGAGCAACCTCGCCTGGGGCGGGATCAAGTACCTCGAGAGCTACCAGCTCGGGCTGGTGCGCAAGCTGTGCCTCGCGCGCAACCGGCTCGTCCGCGCCTACCCCAGCACGGTGCAGGAGATCCGCTTCTACGTGGCGCACGAGAAGGGCTTCCGCCACGGGCTCTGGAAGCTGGTCCTGGGGAGCTGGTTCTACTGGCTGATGGGCAACTGCTTCACGCGCACGCCGCGCCGGCTGACGACGCAGATGATGAACCGCGAGGAGCCGCTGGTGGACACCGCAGGGCTCGACGGCGGCTTCGAGTATTCCGACGCGTACCTGCACGACAACGACGCCCGCTTCGTCTGGCTCTTCATCCGCGGCGCGCTCGACCACGGCTGCCTGGGGGCGAACTACGTCGAGTCGGTGGGGGCCACCCGCGAGGGCGAGCTGTGGAAGGTGCGCGCGCGCGACGTCCTCTCCGGTAACGAATTCACTATCAACACGCGCGCGCTGATCAACGCCTGCGGCCCCTACGCCGACGAGCACAACGCGCGCACGGGCGAGCAGACGAGCCACCAGCACGTCTTCTCCAAGGGCATCCACATCCTGGTGCGCAAGCTGACGCCGGACCCGCGCGTGCTGACCTTCTTCGCCGACGACGGCCGGCTCTTCTTCGTCATCCCGATGGGGAACCGCACCTGCATCGGCACCACCGACACCAAGGTGGAAAAGCCCGAGGTGGTGGTCACGCCCGAGGACCGCGCGTTCGTCCTGGGGAACATCAACAAGCGGCTCAAGCTCGCGCAGCCGCTCACCGAGGAGGACATCGTCGCCGAGCGCTGCGGCGTGCGGCCGCTGGTGGTGGGCAAGCAGGGCGCCGACGGCGGCAACTGGATGCAGCTCTCGCGCAAGCACGTGGTGGAGGCCGACGGCGAGCGCCGCCACCTGACCATCTTCGGCGGCAAGCTCACCGACTGCCTCAACGTGGGCGAGGAGGTGTGCGACGCGCTCGCCAAGATGGGCCTGCCCGTGCCGGAGCCCGAGCGCGCCTGGTACGGCGAGCCCTCGGCCGAGGTGCGCGACGAGTGGTTCCACCAGGCGAGGCTCGCCGACCTGGATGGTTACACTTCTCCGCACTCCTCCGAGAAGCTCTCGACCCGGCTCTGGCGCAGGTACGGGGCGGAGGCCTTCTCGCTGCTCGAATCGATCCGGCAGGACCCGCGCAACGCGGAGGTGATCATCGAGACGAGCGAGTACCTGAGGTGCGAGATCGAGCAGGCGGCGCGTCGGGAGATGGTCGCCAAGCTCGATGATTTCCTGCGCCGGCGGAGCAAGATCGCGCTGGTGGTGAAGCGGGAGGAGCTGAGGCAGGCGGCGGGGCTGATGGAGGCCTGCCGGGTGCTCTTCGGAGAGCGGGCCGAGGCGGAGTGGAAGGAGTGGTTTGGGGAGCAGTAGGCGCGCCTATGCCGCCACCGCCTGCGGCGAGCCCCACACCTCATCCAAGAACCGCACCAGCTCCTCGTTCAACCTCCGCGGCGCCACCCGCCACTCGTAGATCGACTTCGCCTGCACCAGCCGCGCCCCCGACAGCTCCCTCGCCGTCGTGTCCGCGTCGCTGAACGGGTGCACCGGGTCCGCCGGGTGCCCGATCACCAGCGCGGGCTGCCGCAGCTTCCTGCGCTCCTGCACGGGCGGCGCGATGCGGCCAAACGTCAGCCCGTCGAGCACCGCCAGCGACGCCGCCGGGTCGCGGCGCACGAAGTCGATGAGGATGTCGGCGAGGAAGTGGGTGCGCGGGATCTTGCGCGCCAGCCTCGAGAGCACCCGCATGGTGGGCTGGCTCACCCGCAGCGAGAGCGCGAGCGGCACGAAGAGCGCGGCCGCCGCGGCGATGCCGTTCTCCAGCACGGGCATCTCCAGCACCAGCGCGCGCACCCGGTGCGGGACGAGCACCGCCACCTCCAGCGCCACGTTGGCCCCCAGCGAGGTGCCGCCGACGACCGCCTGCGCGACCCCGAGGTGGTCGAGCAGGCCCACCACGCCGTGGCCGTAGCGGGTCATCGAGTAGGCGGTCATGTCGTGGGGCTGCTCGGAGGCGCCGTGGCCGAGCATGTCGACCGTGACCGCGTGGTGCCCGGCCGCCGCCAGCGCGGGCCCGAGCGCGGTGTACATGCGGTCGTCCATCAGGAGGCCGTGGGTGAGCACCACCGTGCGCGGACCGCTGCCGTACTCGCGGTACGAGAGGCGCTGGCCCTCGAAGGTGAAGGTCTGCTGTTCGGGCAGGGTCGGGCGGCGCAGGAGAGCCATGGAGGAACTCTACTCCCAAGGCTCGCGCGCGCCACTGCGCGGACGGCCTCCTCGCACTCTGCGCGGAGCGCGGCGGCGGCGCCGTGTACAGTGGCCGCGGGGGAGAACCAAGGCACCTTGTACCCACGCCCGCGCTCCACTCTCGCCGCAGCGACCGCCGCGCTCGCCGTCGCGCTCGCCGTCGCCTTCTCGCTGGCCTCGTGCCAAAAGGCCCCCGGCGCGACCGGGCCCGACCCGCGCCTGCCCGGACCGCTCACCGCCGGCGCCGCGCAGCGCCCGCTCGACGAGCCCGTCGGGCTCTCCACCGCGGGCTACACCCAGGACCCGTACCTCTCGGGGCCGTTCCCGGCCGACGAGCCCGGCAGCCCGTTCAGCGACATCTTCCCGGCCACCCGCGGGGTCGAGACGGCGCCGATGGTAAAAGTAGTCGCCTTCGACAACGGACGCGGCAGGCTGGTGCTGGCGAGGCTCGACGCGGTCTTCATCACCGCGGTGCTCACCGAAAGAGTGTTACAGATCGTCCGCGAAGCGGGCCTGGGCGACCTGTCAGGGAAGCTGATCCTCGACGCCACCCACACCCACGCAGCGGGCGCCCGCTTCTCGCGCGAGAGCATCCTCGCCTCGGCGCTGCTCACCGAGCCGCCGCTGGCCCAGCACGCGCTCGCCCACGGCGCCGACACCTTCAGCCAGGAGGTCACCGACCGGCTCGCCAGGTCGATCGCCGCCGCCATCGGCGACGCGCTGGCGAACCTGCGCCCCGCGCGGCTGGGAGTGGCCGCCGGGGAAGACAAGCTGAGCGCCCACGACCGCCGCTGCGAGAACGACTGGATCACCGGCGGGAGCGACCAGCAGACCCGCCTCACCGCCGTGCGCGTCGAGGGTCTCGACGGCGCGCCGATCGCCGCGCTCTTCCACTACGCGATGCACGGGACCATCAGCGGGAGCTCCAACCGGATGCTCTCGATCGACGCCCCGGGCCACGCGGAGCTGGCGGTCGAGCGGACCTTCGACAGACCGGTGGTCGCGATCTACCTGCAGGGCGCGGCGGGCGACGCCAGCCCCTCTGGCGCGGGCCACTCGGGCGCGCAGGCGATGCAGCACGTGGGCAACCAGCTCGCGGCCGGCGTGGCGGCGCTCTGGCAGCAGGCGGGCGCGGCGCTGGAGAGCGAGGTCGTGCTGCAGTCGCTCGAGCGGCAGGTGCCGATCAGCCACGACGGCCTCGGCTACGCCCCGGGCGAGTTCCACGACGACGGCGCCATCCTCTGCCAGGCCTTCTACACGCCCGACTGCCCGGGCGCGCCGATCGCGGGCAAGAAGGTCATCTGTCTGGGCCCCGGGCTGATCAACGGCGGCAAGTACGCATCGCGCGTGGCCGCCGCGCGCATCGGCAAGCTGGCGCTGGTGACGCTGCCCGGCGAGCCCGTGGCCGCGGTGGGCCGGGCGCTGCGCGACGCCGTGCTCGCCGAGGGCGTCGATAAAGGTATTACAGACGCCCTGGTGCTCGGCTACGCGCAGGACCACGACGGCTACCTGCTCCTCGACAGCGACTGGCTCTCCGGCGGCTACGAGCCGACCATCACCTTCTGGGGCTGGCGCTATGCCGGCTACCTCGTCGGCCAGGGCGCCGATGCCTTTCACGAGTTGGTCACCGGCAGCGCGCTCCTGAAGAAGCCCGAGCCAAAGCCCGCCGACCCCACCCCGCTCGCCTACACGCCGTTTCCGGCGACCGACTCGTCGCCCGCGCCCGCGGTCGCCCTGCAGCCACCGGCACGGGCTTCCCGCCTCGGCCCGCTGCGCGCGGCGTTCTTCGCTGGCGACCCCGCGCTGGGCACTCCCGAGGTGCGGCTGCAGCGGCAGACCGACACGGGCGCCTTCGCCGACGTGCTGGTGAACGGCTGGATCCCGGTGAGCAGCCTGCGCGGGGAGCTGCCGCTCTTCTACTCGGCGACGCCCACCTTCAAGGCCGCGCCCGCCGCCGCGGCGCGCGCCCACCGCTGGGAGGTCTCTTATGAGGCCCCGGTCGACCTGCCCCTGGGCAGCTATCGGCTCCAATTGACCGGCCGCGCGCGGGTGGAGGGGCTGGTGCAGGAGTCCACGCTCGCCACCCAGCCCTTCACCGTGGGTCCGGCGTCGCTGCTCTTCGACGGGAAGCTCTCCTCCAGCGCGGGGAAGCTCGTCATCGACCTGACGCCGCGCTACCCGGCCCGCGCGCCCGTCTATGCCCCCGGCCCCAACGGCGATTGGCAATTGGATGGATATCGGCTGGTCGATACCAGATATGTCTCGCCGTTCGCGCCCGTGGGCCCGGGCGGGGCCCTGGTGGCCGCCACGCTCACGGGCCCGGCGGGCAGCGCCGCGCTCTCGCTCTCGCCGGCCGCCCGCCCCTGGCCTCTCGGAGAGCGGTTCGGCCCTGGAGAGGGTCCGGGCCTGCACGCCGAGCAGGCCGCCGGCCCGGGCCACTACGCGCTGCACCTCGCGGCCGGGGCCTTCGTGGACGCGTACGGCAACGCCAGCGGGCCCGCGTCGTTCGAAGGAGACGCGCAGTAGCGCTACTTCGAGCGGAGCACGGGCAGCGCCCCGGGCGTCGGCAGCGACGCCGCCGAGGGGTACCTGGGAGGCACGCTGTCGGGAGGGGCCATCCCCTTGCCCGGCGCCTCGACCGCGAACCGGTTGCGCCCCTCCTGCTTGGCGCGGCGCAAGGCGAGGTCGGCGGCGGCGTAGAGATCGCGCTCGTTCCAGCCTGGCTCTTCGCCGGGCAGGCCGTGCGCCGTGGCGACGCCGACCGACACGGTGAGGCTCAGCGAGCGTCCGCCCGGCAGCGGGCAGCGGGCCTTCTCAACCGCCTCGCGCAGGTGCTCCGCCAAGAGGCGCGCGCCCTCTTCGCTGGTCTCGGCAAGCACGGCGAACTCATCGCCGCCGGTGCGGGCGAGGTGGTCTTCACGGCGCAGGCCCGCGCGCAGCACCGCGGCGGCCGTGCGCAGCGCCTCGTCTCCGGCGAGGTGGCCGTGGGTGTCGTTGACCAGCTTGAAGCGGTCGAGGTCGAAGAGGAGCAGCGCGAGCGGCCGTCCGTGGCGGCGGGCCGACGCGAAGTCCGCGCCGAGCGCCTCCTGGAAGTAGCGCCGGTTGTGCAGGTTGGTGAGCGGCTCGCGGTAGGTGCTGGCCACCAGGTCGCGCTGCACCGCCGCCTCGCGCTCGTCGGCGAAGGTGAACTTGAGGTCGGTGGAGAAGCCCAGCCGGATGCGGTCGCCGTCCACCAGCGCGCGGCGGTGGATCCGCTCGTCGCCCACCCAGGTGCCGTTGCGGCTGCCCAGATCCTGGAGCGTGGCGCCGCTCCCCTCGGCGAGGATCATCGCGTGGTGGCGCGAGATGCCGTCGTCGTCGAGGATGACGCCCGCGTCGTCGGAGCGGCCGAGGGTGAGCTGCCCGCCCTGCACCAGCCGGTGCAGCTCGCCGACGTGCTTGCCCGAGAGCACCAGCAGGAACGGCGACTTGGTCGACAGCCGGGCCGGGGAGGGCGCGGTGAGGGTGGTTTCGTAGCGCTTGCGCTCGTCCATGTCCACCTCACCCTACAGAATGGCGCGCCGGCGCGAAACCCCCTGCTACCGCTGCTTGCGCGGCCGCGGGAAGCCCCAGTCCGCCAGCCGCTTTACCAGCGTGCGCCGCGACATTCCCAGCCGGCGCGCAGCCTCGGTCTGGTTGCCGGCGCAGGCCTGCAGCGTCTCGGCGACGCGCGTCTTCTCCAGCGCCTCGACCTCGTCTTTCAGGGAGACGAGCGCGGCCGGCGGCGGCGGCGTACCGAGGGACAGGGCGAGCGCTGCCCCCGCCGGCGCGGCCTCTGGGAGCGGCGTGTTCAGCGGCCCAGGACCGCGCGGCGACCAGACGGTGCGCCTGCTCGCGAACGGGGCGCCGAGCTTCGCCTCCGGGAGGTGCAGGGGCAGGAGCGGCCCATCCCCGCAGAGGAGGATCGCCCGCTCGATCACGTTGCGAAGCTCGCGCACGTTGCCGGGCCACGGATACCCCTCCAGCATGCGGCGCACCTCCGGGCCCAGCGCGGGCTCGCGCAGGCGGCCCAGCCGCTTGCAGGCCTCGGCGATGAAGCCGCGCGCGAGCGGCGCGATCTCGGGGATGCGCTCGCGCAGGGGCGGGACGAAGAGCGAGACGCCGTTGAGCCGGTAGAACAGGTCGCGCCGGAAGGCGCCGCGCGCTACCTCGGCCTCGAGGTCGCGGTTGGTGGCGGCGACGAAGCGCACGTCGATGGCCCGCGCCTTGAGCGCCCCCACCCGCAGCACCTTCTTCTCCTCGAGGACGCGCAGGAGCTTCACCTGCACGCTCATCGGTAGCTCGCCGATCTCGTCGAGGAAGACGGTGCCGCCCTGCGCGGTCTCCAGCAGGCCCTGCTTGGCCGTCACCGCGCCCGTGAAGGCGCCGCGCTCGTGGCCGAACAGCTCGCTCTCGAGAAGCGACTCGGCCAGCGCCGCGCAGTTGAGCACCAGGAAGGGCTGCGCCGCCCGCTTCGAGCGGCGGTGCACCGCCTCGGCGAGCCGCTCCTTGCCCACGCCGGTCTCACCGAACACCAGCACCGAGAGGTCGCTCGGGGCCACCCGGTCGAGCATCTGCGAGAGCCCCTGCATCGGCCCCACCGCTGGCAGCGGGATGCCGCGCAGGACGCGCTCGCCCGCAGGGCCTACGCCGTCGACCGCGCCACGGGCCGTCTCCTGCGCGGCGTCGATCAGCTGGTCGGCGCTGCGGCCATCGCGAGGGAAGGCCGCCGTCCCTATGCGCGGCTCGGCGCGCCGCGCTTCCAGCCGCTCTCGCAGCCGCTGGACGACCACCTCCGCCGCCTCGGGCGAAGTCTCGATGAGGAGCACCTCGTACTCATCGGGCCCGTAGCTCGCGACCACGTCGAGCAGGCGGATCGAATCGGCCAGCGTCTCCTCCACCGCCTCGGCCGGCGTGCCCGCGCCGCAGACGACGCGCAGGAGCGTGAACTGGAGCTGGTGCCGCTCGGCGCGGTGGCACTCCTCCTCGAGGCGCAGCTCGAAGTAGTCGTGCGGCAGGAAGCGCCGCGGCGGCGCGTTGGGCCGCCCCTCCAGCATCAGCAGGATGGCGCCCACGTAGATGAGGTCGCCGGTGGCGAGCTCCACCACCTCGCCGGGGGCCAGCGAGCGTCCCGAGACGCGCGTCTCGCCAGCGAGCGCCTCCAGCCGGGGCCTTCCTCCCGTGCTCAGCGAGGCGTGGCGCGGCTGCACCGTCGGCTCGTGGAGGCGCACGGCGCAGCCGGGGTCGCTGCCGATCAGCGCGGTGCCGTGGAGCGGGAGGTGCACCGAGGAGAACCGCTCGGCCCCGACCACGAAGAGCCGCAGCATTCCCTCGACGGGAGAGGCCGTGCCGCCGGCGAGCGCGTCGTCCTGCGCCGCGGGCACCTCCACCGGGCCCGACGGCGCGGCGCCCGCTGCAGCGCCCTTCGTGGGTCCCGAGCCCTTGTCCTTGGCCATCAGCCGGCCTCCGGGCGCGGCCAGTTGCCCACCTGCACCACCGGCCCGCCCGCGACCATCGGGCCGGCCGCCGTCTCTTCGATGTCGGCGCGCGCCTCGTGGACGCGCACCCGCAGGCCCAGCCGCTTGTCGCTGGCGGCGCCGTGGGTCTCGATCAAGACCGCCGCGGCCCGGGCGCGCTCGCCCTGGGCCAGCGCCGCCTCGGGATCGCTCTCCAGCGGCGCGCACCCGAGCAGCGCGCTGCCCGTGGCGAGGTAGAGCTGCAGCCCGGCGGCGGTGAGCTCCTGCTCGGCGGAGTCGAGGAGGCAGCCCAGCGCCTCGAGCGCTGCGTCGTCCTCGGCGGCGCCCGGCGCGAGGTGCACCTCGACGTAGACCGCGAGCGCGCGCCCCTCCTGCGCCTCCCGCGGCGCCGCCGCCACGGGCTGCACCGCGGCCTGCAGCTGCTCGTAGAACGCGCGCGCCGAGGGCGGCCGCCGCGACGGGTCCTTCTCCATCGCCTGCAGCACCAGCTGGTCGAGCGCGGGCGGCACGGGGGCCAGCCAGCTCGGCCGCGGCGGCGGCTCCTCGAGGTGCAGCCGCTCCAGCTCGGCGGGCTGGGCGGCGTGGAACGGCACCGCGCCGGTGAGGCACTGGTAGAGCAGCACTCCGAGCGCGTAGACGTCGGCCCGCGCGTCCACGGGCTCGGCGCGGATCTGCTCGGGCGACATCGCGTAGGGTGTGCCCAGCCGCTGCCCCACCGCGGTCAGGCCCGGCGCGCTGTCCTGGCGCAGCAGCTTGGCGATGCCGAAGTCGAGCAGCTTCACCTGCGGCGGCTCGTCCTCGCTCTCGACCATCAGGTTGCTCGCCTTGAGGTCGCGGTGGACCACGCCCGCCTCGTGGGCCGACTGCAGCGCCGCGCAGACCGGCCCGAACAGCCGCGCCGCCGCCAGCGGGGCGAGCCGCCCGCGCTTGTCGAGCAGGGCCCGCAGGCTGACGCCGCGGAGGAGCTCCATCACCATGAACGGGCGCCCGTCGGGGAGCTCGCCGAGGTCGTAGATGTCGATGATGTGCGGGCTGCGGATCTGGTTGACGACGCGCGCCTCGCGCACGAACCGCTCGACCATCTCGGCGGAGCTGGCGAGCGAGCGGTGTAACACTTTTACCGCCGCCTGCCGCCCGAGCAGGCGGTGCTGCGCCGAGTAGACGGTGCCGCAGCCGCCGGCGGCGATGGTGCCCTCGATGACGTACTCGCCCAGCCGCGCGCCCGGCGCGAGGTCTTCGTCCTCGACGGCGCCGCGTTCGTCTCCCGAGCGGCCGGACCCGCTGCGGCGGCGGCCCGAGATCCCGGCGGTGCGATCATGGTTCACGCAAACGATCTTCTCACGCAGTCGGCTCTCCCGTACAACGTCGAAGGCGCTTTTCGCGCTGGACAAGGTGCGATGACCGGACCAGGGGGGGCCGCCCCGCCACACGATAGCGCGCAGGCGTGGCCCGATTCGGGCAGCCTCCCGAGCCCATCCACCGTGCTCGCCGCGCTCGCGGTGGGCGCGGTGCTGGCGCTCGGCAACCTCACGGTGGGCCTCGCGAGCGGCCTCTGGGACAGCGGCCAGGTGACCGCCTCGCTGCTGGCGTTCCTGGCGCTCTCGCTCTTCGGGCGCGGGCAGGCGCGGGGCACGCAGCTGGTGCAGATCTTCGCCTGCGCGGCCGGGGCGATGCCGGCGGTGCTCGGCTTGTTGGGCGTGGTGCCGGCGCTGCTGACCCTGGGCCGCCTGCCTCCGCTCTTGCCGCTCCTCACCGCGGGCCTCCTGCTCGGCGCGCTCGGCCTCTGGCTCGCGCTGCTCTTGCACCAGCGGCTGCTGGTGGAGGAGGCGCTGCCGTTCCCCAGCGGCGCCGCGGCGGCGGAGCTGATCTCCGCGCTGCACGCGGGCGCGGAGCCTGGCGCCGGGCCGCGCTCCGGGGGTGGGGAGACGCGCGCGCGGGCGCAGGCGTTGCTCGGCGCGGGCGCTGCCGCCGGTGTGATCGTCGTCCTTCGCGATGGGCTCGCCAAGGCGCTCGCGCCGGTCCTCCCCGGCGCGCTGCTGCTCCCGGGCGCGCTCTTCGGTGTGCCCTGCGCCGCGCTGGGCCTCGGCGTCGCGGTGGGTCCGCTGCTGGTGGGCATCGGCGCCGTCGCCGGGCTGCCGGTCGGGCTGGCGATCGGCCTCGGCGCGCTGCTCGGGCAGGCGGGCCTCGGCCACCACCTGCTGGCCGCCGGGCTGCGCACCGAGGCGAACCTGGGCGAGTGGCTGCTCTGGCCCGGCGTGGCGCTGATCATCGCCGCCAGCGCGGTGGACCTGGTCTGGATGGCCCCCGCGCTGCTCCGGGGCGCGCGCGATCTGGCGGGAGCGCAGCGGCCGCGGAGCGCTGCAGCCAGGGAGCCGGGCAGCCAGCAGGAGCCCGCGAGCGGGAGGTGGGCAGGCCTTCCTCCGCTCCGGTTGGCGCTCCTGGCCGCGCCGCTTGTATTACTCTACTTCTGGAGCACCCGCGCCGCCTTCGGCCTGCACCTGCCCGAGGCGGTCTTCGCGCTCGCCGCCGCTCCCCTCCTCTGCGCGGTGGTGGGGCGGGCCGCGGGGCAGGCCGACTTCGCGCCGATCAGCCAGGCCGGGCAGGCCGCGCAGACCGCCGCCGGACTGCTCCTCCGGCTCGACGTGCCCCGCGACATCGGCGTGGGCGCGGTGGTCTCGGGCGCGGTCGCGCAGACGGGCACGGTGCTCTGGTCGATGAAGTCGGGCGAGCGCGTCGGCACGCCGCTGCGGGCGCAGGGACTGGCGGCGCTCGCGGGCACGCTCTTCGGCGCGCTGGTCTCGCTGGCGGGCTTCCTCTTGCTGCAGCGCTCGGGGGCCATCGGCGGCGCGCGCTTCCCGGCCCCTTCGGCGGCCCAGTTCAAGGCGGTGGCCGCGCTGGTGGTGGCCGGCGGCGAAGCGGTGCCCGCGCCCATCCGCGCCTGGACCGCCGCGGCGGCGCTGCTCGGGGTGCTGCTCGCGCTGGCGAGCCACACGCGGGCCGCGCGCTTCCTGCCGTCGGCGGTGGCGATGGGCGTGGGCGTGCTGATCCCGTTCCCCGCCGGCATGGCAGTGCTGCTCGGCGGCGTCTGCGCTTACACTTACCAGCGCCTCGCCCCCCAGAGCGCGGCGCTGCGGCTCCCGGCGCTGGGCGCGGGCCTGATCGCGGGCGAATCGCTGGTGGCCTTCGCGCTGGCGGCGCTCGGGGCGCTGCGCTAGAGCACCGAACAGGTTACCTCCCGTCGCCAGGGCGGCGTTGGGCAGCGCATCTCGTCGTTGCTCCTCCTCGGAAACCGCAACGGGTTGACTCGTCGTCGCGCCTAGAGCTGCTTGCCCCTCACCGCCCGGGCTCGGTCCGGTAACCTGATCGGTGCTCTAG
>JAYWAO010000062.1:0-6968 GCA_043782365.1 Deltaproteobacteria bacterium | reverse complement strand
TCCAATCGGTTCAAATCGTCCACGCTGCTTGGTCTCGCGCTCGCAGGCCGAGCACCCTACGCCCAACCCGACTTTGCTTCCGGCACCACTTGCTGCATCACTTCGAGCGTCACTTCGGCAGCTTCGTCTTCGGCGCCTTCGCCGCCACCCAGCCCTCGATCACCCGCTGCTTGCCCGCTGAGACCGCCAGCGCCCCCGCGGGCACGTCCTCGCGCAGCGTGGTCCCGGTGCCCACGTACGCGCCCTTCCCGACGTTGATCGGCGCGATCAGCTGCGTGTCGCTCCCGATGAACGCCCCGTCCTCGATGCGGGTGAGGTGCTTGTTCACGCCGTCGTAGTTGCAGGTGATGGTGCCGGCGCCGATGTTGACCCCGTCGCCGACCACCGCGTCGCCGAGGTAGGCGAGGTGGTTCGCCTTCGAGCCCTTGCCCAGCCGGGTCTTCTTCAGCTCGACGAAGTTGCCGACGTGGCTGTTCTCCAAGAGCTCCGCGCCCGGCCGCAGCCGCGCGTACGGACCCACCACGCAGCCCTCGCCCACCTTGGCCCCTTCGAGGTGGCTGTACGGCAGGATGCGCGCGCCCGGCGCCACGATCGAATCGATGACGATGGAGCCCTGGCCTACCTGCGCGCCCCGGCCGATCACCGTGGACCCGCGCAGCGAGACGAGCGGCTCCAAGACGGCGTCCGTCTCCACCCGCACCCCCTGCTCGATCCAGGTGGCCAGCGGATCCTGCACGGTGACGCCCTCCTTCATCAGCGCGTCGAGCGTGCGGTCGCGCAGGCGGGCCGCGGAGAAGGCGAGCTGCGCGCGGTCGTTGACGCCCGCCACCTCGTCGGGGGCGGCCTCGACGGCCACGGCTTTCCTGGCCTGGCCGACGATGTCGGTGAGGTAGTACTCGCCCTGCGCGTTCTTCGGCGCCAGCGTCTCCAGCGCCCGGAAGAGAAAGCCCGCTTCGCAGGCGTAGACCGAGGCGTTGACCTCCTGGGTCAGCCGCTCCGCAGGCGTGGCGTCCTTCTCTTCTACGATTCGTGAAACGTAGCCCGACGCAGCCCGGAGCACGCGCCCATAGCCGTGCGGGTCCGCGAGCCGGGTGGTGAGCAGCGAGAGCTCGCCCTCGCCCCGCGCCTCCACCAGCGCCCGCAGCGTCTTGCCCTGGAGCAGCGGGACGTCGCCCGCGAGGATCAACACGGTGTCGCCCGCGGCCACCCCCTGCGCGCGCAGCGCCGCCACCGCGCACTGGACCGCGTGGCCCGTGCCCTTCTGCTCGGCCTGCAGCGCGAAGAAGAGCGGCGCCTGCGGGAGCGCCCTCCTGAGCGCGGCCTCGACCTCGGCCGCCTGGTGACCGACCACCGTGACCACCGGCCCGGCGCCCGCTTCCAGCGCGGCCGAGAGCGGCAGCGCGGCGAGCGGCCTGCCGCCGATCGGGTGGAGCACCTTGGCGAGGTCGGACTTCATCCGCGTCCCCCTGCCGGCGGCGAGGACCACTGCTGCGAGGCGTGCCATCGAGCGCTTCCTTTCGACCGCTGCGTGAGACCTGCGGAGCGGCCCACTCTGGACCAGTTCGGACTGCTTTGGACCGGCTCTGAACGCCCAGCGATCACCGAGGAGCGCTGCGGGGTCCAGTTTGGGTCCGGTCCTGCCTTGGAGCAACCTGCAGAAGGGGCTTTGCGAGCGGCGTGCCAGGGGCCTCCTGCCAAAGGGGAAAGGGCGAGCGCGGTCCCGTGCGGGGAGCCGTCCCTCGGGACCCTGGCACTGCCTTCGCATAGGGGTTGCTTGGACCAGCGACCCGATGTACGTACATGGTGTACGTACTCAATCGGGAGCCGCGAGCCATGCGCATGACCGCTACCAGGTTCAGGCAAGACCTCTTCAAGACCCTCGACCGCATCGCCCTCACCGGCGAGCCGCTGGAGATCGAGCGCAACGGCGCGGTGCTGCGGCTGCAGCTCGCTGAGTCGGCGGGCAACCTGCTCGACCTCGAGCGGTTCGCCGGCCGGCGGCACCTGCTGCACGTGCCGGCGGAGGAGCTCCTCTCGAGCGACTGGTCCGCGCACTGGCGGCCCGAGGGCGGGTTCGAGCCCGAGGCGGGCAGCACGGAGCCCGGCAAGCCTGCTGGCCGCACGCCCGCAAGGCGGCCTCCCGCGCCCGCGCCGAAGAAGCGGGGGTCGCGGTGATCCACCTCGACACGCACGCCCTGGTCTGGTTCCTCACCGGCCAGACCGGGGAGCTGCGGCCGATCGCGCACAAGCTCCGCGCGCCGATCGGCCTCTCGCCGCTGGTGTTCCTCGAGATCCAGTACCTGCACGAATCAGGGAAGACCGGCCTGACGGGCGCGAGCGCGCGACGGGATGTGGAGGGGATGCGCGAGTTCGTGGTGTCGAAGGCGCCCCTCTTCGAGGTGATGGAGCAGGCGCTGGCGCTCACCTGGACGCGGGACCCGTTCGACCGGCTGATCGTGGGGAACGCGCTGGCGGACGGGGCGGTGCTGCTGACGCGGGATCGGGTGATCCTGGAGCGGTGCAGGTCGGCGGCCTGGGCGTAGGCGTCAGATGGGCAAATCCATCACCATCCTGGCGTCCCGCGCCAGTTGCCGCACAGGAGGCGCGCGACTTGCCCGACTCACGCAGGCCCGCAGGGGTTCAGGAGCAAACCAGAGGAACCAATTCAGGAGGAGTGGACGAGTGCCGCCGACGGTAGCCCCTTCGCGAAGTAACTACGGCTGTGCCACTGGGCGTCGGCTCACTGAGACTTCGGGGCCTGCGCTCCGCCCGGCCGGGCCAAGAACCTGCCGAAGTCATCGATCTCGAGAGCGTCTTCCTGCTTCCGAACGGTTGGAGGGGCTGGCTCGGTCCGCCCGGTGAAGAGGTGCTAGGCTGGAAATCTGGAGGTCGAGGTGACGAAAACGTTCTTACGTGATCTCGGAACTCGGCCCTGTCGCTCCATTCACTGCATTCGCGCCAGGAGGGCGACGAACGTCTTCGGTTGGCCGGTTGCGCCGAAGCTTTTGAGATGCCGGGCCACGTTGCAGCCCCGGGGGTGCCGATGATCCCGCCGCACGTCAAAGGGTCTGTTCGTCCACCGTCCAACGACGGCACCGAAGGAGAACAAATGGCCGTCGAAGACGCCCCGTCCGCATCGCCGCCGCCCACCGAGGTAGAGGCAGAAGACACGGGCGCCGAATTGATGGAGAGGCCGTTCAACCCGGCCGAGATTCGGATCGACTACAAGCCGCTCACTGTTGACCTGCTCGCAAAGCGCCTCGGGGCGGAAGAAATCGACCTCGCACCCGCGTTCCAGCGGCAGGCGGGTCTGTGGCGCGGCAAGGCGCAGAGTCGGCTCATCGAATCGATGATGATTCGGATCCCGATTCCGGCCTTCTACCTGGACGCGACAAACGACGAGCGTTGGCTCGTCGTGGACGGACTTCAGCGCCTCACCGCCATCTCGCGCTTCATGGTGAAGAAGGAATTGAAGCTTCAGGAACTGGAGTTTTTGGACCTCAACGGAAAGGGCTGGGACGACCTCCCCCGACCGCTCCAGCGGAGAATCGAGGAGACGCAAGTGGTGACGTACCTAATCCAGCCCGGAACGCCGCCCGAGGTGAAATTCAACATCTTTAAGCGGATCAACACCGGCGGCCTGCCGCTATCACCGCAGGAAATCCGACACGCGATCAACCAGGGACCTGCTGCGACCCTGCTCGCCGAGTTGGCCGATTCCGACGAGTTTAAGGAAGCAACAGCCGGGGGCATTCGCGACGAGCGGATGACGGACCGTGAATGCGTGCTCCGCTTCTTCGCGTTCACGATGTCACCGCCCGACGAGTACAAGAGCCAAGACCTAGACACTTTTCTCAACAACCAGATGCGCGCGTTGAACCAGATGTCCCCAGAGCGGCGGACTCAGCTCACCTCGTCCTTCCGAACGGGGATGACCCGGGCCGTCGAAGTCTTCGGGAACGACGCGTTTCGCAAGCGATACAGCGCCGATGCGGGGCGGAAGCCGATCAACAAAGCCCTCTTCGAGACCTGGAGCGTGAACCTCGCTGCGCTCGATGGCCGAAAGGCGAGGCTCCTCGTGGAAAGAGCCGATAGTATCCGGATGGGATTCATCCATCTCATGGGGGATCGCGAGTTTGAGCGGTCTGTGACCGCAGGCACGGGCGACGCCCGCACGGTCATAGAGCGATTTCTCCGCGTCAAGAAGCTGCTGAACGGAGTTCTTTCATGATTCGAGAAGCATTGCTCGTAAACTTCAAGTGCTTCGAGAAGAAGAGTATCCCGTTGGGGCCTTTAACGCTCCTCACAGGCGTGAATGGGGCCGGGAAATCTTCTCTCATCCAGGCTCTTCTTGTTTTGCGCCAATCCCATGATATGGGGCTCCTCGCTGAGAACCGGCTCGCGCTCAACGGCGATTTCGTCCAACTCGGTCGAGCCTCTGACGCCCTCTACGACCGGGCTGAATTGGAGGACATTACCCTTGGCCTTTCGGCCGATGGCTTTGAAGCCTACTCGCTGCGGGTTCATTACGAGAACGGAGCAGAAGTCTTGCAGGGCACGGCCGCCCAGCCGTTGCCGTCGACCCTCTCGGACTTGGCACTCTTCAATGAACGGCTTCGATATGTGAGCGCCGAGCGTCTAGGGCCGCGCACATCGTTCGCCCTCTCGGAGCCCGCACTTCGGAAAATGAACGTGGGCATACGCGGCGAGTACGCGGCTCAGTTCCTGGCTATGTTCGGGGACAGGAAGCTCACAGTTCCACAGCTTGTACACAAAGGCGCGGCCTCCTCCTCGCTGCGCGACCAGACGGAAGCATGGCTTGCACACGTGAGCCCCGGCGTACGAATCGAGGCCAAGGCGTTTCCGGAACTCGATGTTGTTCAGCTCGCGTTTCGCTTCACTCGCGCGGCAGAGGTGTCGGCCGCGTTCCGACCTACGAACGTCGGATTCGGCCTCACCTATACGCTCCCGATTCTGGTCGCGCTCCTCTCTGCGCCCGCAAATTCACTCGTCATCATAGAGAACCCAGAGGCTCACCTGCATCCCCGGGGACAGGTCCTGTTTGGCGAATTGTTGGCACGAGCTGCAGCCGGCGGTGTTCAGGTCCTGTGCGAGACGCACAGCGACCACGTGCTCAACGGAGTACGCGTTGCGGTCGCTCAAGGGCGCCTGCCTGCGACCGACGCCCTCGTGCATTTCTTTGTGCGCTCGCAAGACGGGACTCACGACCTCATCAGTCCGCGTATGCTCGCCGACGGTCGCCTCGACAAGTGGCCTGAAGACTTCTTCGATCAATGGGACCGCAGTCTCGAGGAGCTGCTGAAGCTGGGCGGAAGCTAACCCATGCCGCGCGTGCTTGTGGCGAACGAGCTATCCTTCGTCGCGGCGGAGGACAGGCGTGTTGCCCGGGAGCGGCTCTCCGGTTTTATCAAGACGATCGTGGCGGCGGTCGGCGCCGGCGCAGAACGGGGGCTACGTTCCGCTGTCTCGCTCGACGGGCTTGCGCTTGCGCCCGACTACGTCCTCGCGCAGTGGCGAAACGACGATGCGGTCGACCGTGAATCCCGGCGCTACATGCGCACGCTCCAGATCAATACCCCGCCTATCCTTCTCACTGACGGGGCAGAGGTCGCGGATCGCGAAGGGCGGACCGAGTACAGGTATCAGGGCGAGCTTGCGACCGGTCTCGGCGCAGCCGCCCTTCTCCACGGGCTCGCTATCAGCTTGGCGTCAAGCACTAAGCCGGCGAGTTCGCAGTACCGCACATAGCACCGTCGCGGGCGCTGACACGCGGATGCATGTTGCTGATCCCGTCGCCTCAGCCAACTCCCAATTCGGCGCGCCACTCCTCGATCTTCTGCCACTGATGGGCGTCTCCCAATAAGGCGGCCGAAGGTAGGCCGGCGCACTGGTTGACGCAGATTGGCGAGGCACCGAGGAACGGTCACGTACTCGGCGCGAAGTCCGCCTGCTCCTGAGGCTGGAGGAGCGACATGGCGGCATTCTTTGTTGGGAGCCTCGCCCGCGTAGGCTTCCGCTCCGGACGGAGTCGGACAGCCGACCGTCTCCGCGAGGCACCCGCGCGTGCTACCTAGGTTTAGCCGCCTTGCTCCCTCCGGAGGATCCGTGTCCGACCCCGTCCTGCCCTCTCACGCCCGCGTCGTCGTCATCGGCGGCGGCATCATCGGCGCCTCGGTGGCCTACCACCTCGCGCACGCGGGCTGGAAGGACACCGTCCTGCTCGAGCGCGACCGGCTCACCTCCGGGACCACCTGGCACGCAGCGGGGCTGATGGTGACGTTCGGCTCCACCTCGGAGACCTCCACCGAGCTGCGCAAGTACACGCGCGACCTCTACGCGCGCCTCGAGGCCGAGACCGGCCAGCACACCGGCCTCAAGCAGTGCGGCTTCATCGAGGTGGCCGCCGACAAGGACCGTCTCGAGGAGTACCGGCGCGTCTCGACGTTCAACCGCCACTGCGGCATCGACGTGCAGGAGATCTCGCCCCGGCAGGTCGGCGAGCTCTTCCCGCTCGCCAGGACCGACGACCTCCTCGCGGGCTTCTACGTGAAGGACGACGGCCGCGCCAACCCGGTGGACGTGACGATGGCGATGGCCAAGGGCGCGCGCATGCAGGGCGCCCGCATCGTCGAGAACGTGGCCGCGCTGGGCGTCGTCACCAAGAACGGCCGCGTCACCGGCGTGCGCACCACCGCCGGCGAGATCGCCTGCGACTACGTGGTGAACTGCGCCGGCATGTGGGGCCGGGAGCTGGGCGCGCTGAGCGGCGTCAACATCCCGCTGCAGGCGGCGGAGCATTATTACCTCATTACCGAGGAGATCCCGGGCCTGACCTCCAACCTGCCCGTGCTCGAGGACCCGGGCTCATATGGCTACTACCGCGAGGAGGTCGGCGGGCTGATGATCGGCATGTTCGAGCCCGTCTGCGCGCCGTGGAAGATCGAGGG
>JAYWAO010000061.1:0-42948 GCA_043782365.1 Deltaproteobacteria bacterium | reverse complement strand
TCACGCGGCAGTCACAAATTGGTGGCAGGGGGTTTGCAGCCGCCGAGCCAGCATTCCAGCGGTTACGAGATTGTTACTTGAAATGCGAACCGATTGACGCGGGTAGACCCTTCTCTCCTACGCGCGCGCCGCCAGCACGGCGGGCTGCCACTTCAGGGTCAACGCATCGGCCAGCACCAGCTGTCCGTTACCCGAGAGCCGCAGCTGCCGGAACGGCTGCGCGCCCAACTGCCGCGTGCCGTTCGTCGAGGCGGTGTCGATGGCCCACACCTCGTCGTCCACCGAGAGCAGCACCAGGTGTACGCGCGACAGATTGCCCTCCTCGAGCCCCCCGTGGGAGCAGCGGTCGTCGCGGCCCACCAGGATGCCGCGCTCGAGTTGGTCGCTCCAGACGGCGTGCGTGCTCGTCAGATCGCCGGCCTGCGGAGAGCTGCTCTGGATGGTGATGGTCGCCAGCTTCACCGCCTGCGGCCCGGGCGCGGCGCGCGACTTGAGCGGCTGCGGCGGCGGCAGGATCTCCTGGTCGCGCGGGGCGAAGCCGCGCCAGGTGCTGTCGGCGTCGTCGGTCCACGCCTTCACCTGCGGGCCGGTCGGCAGCAGGAAGAGCACGTAGCTGCCCACCTGGAGGAAGAGCGGGCCGCGGGAGGCGATCGCCTCGCAGCGCCGCCCGTCCTCGCTGAGCAGGCCCACCCGCGAGCGCAGGTCGATGGCCCGCAAGTGTAACACTCCCCCCGGCCCCCGGGTGGCGCGCACGAGCAGGTGGCGCAGGCTCACGTCGGTGTCGCGCGAGAGCACCACGTCGCACCGCTCGTGGCGGCCGAGGATCAGGTGGGCGATCCCCGAGGGCGGCAGGCGCAGGTGCGCGTGCGCGTCGAAGAGGCCGTTGCCGTCCACCGCGGCGATCAGGACCCCCTCGTGGCTCTGCGCGCCCCAGGCGGCCCGCAGCGCCGGGAAGTGCTTGCGGAAGACGGCGGCGAACGGCTCCTTCGCCAGATCGGCGCTCCAGGACTGGTTCGGCAGCGGGCCTTCATCGTCGCGGTCGCGGGGCATGTCCGATCGGTAGCATGAAACCTCCTCCCGGATCCCCGTTCGGGTAAGCTGCGCCGATGGCGGACGAACCCAGGCGCGGCCTCGACGATCTCGACCCAGGACCCACCGGCATCCGGGTCGGTTACCAAGGCGAGCAGGGCGCCTTCGGCGAAGGGGCTGCCCGCGCGCGCGGCGTCCCCGTGCCGTTCGCCACCTTCGAGCGGCTGCTGCAGGGACTCGGCGCAGGCGAGGTGGACGCGGTGGTGCTGCCGGTGACCAACGCGGTGATCGGCCCCGTCAGCGAGGCGCTGGTCCCGCTGGCCGAGGCGCTCGGACGCGGGCTCGCCGCCGAGGGCGCCGGAGCGATCGAGGTGCCCGTGCGGCTCGCGCTCGCCGCCGCGCCCGGGGTGACCCTGGAGGCGCTCAAGCGGGCCCGCTCGCACCCCGCGGCGCTGCGCCAGTCCGCGGAGCGGCTGCGGCAGCTCCTGCTCACCCCCGTGCAGGAGCAAGACACCGCGGGCGCCGCCCACCAGTTGGCGCGCGAGCTCGCGCTCGGCATCCCCCAAGCGCGGTTCGACGCGGTGATCTGCCCGGCCGCCGCCGCCCGCTCTTCGGGGCTCACCGTGCTGCTCGAAGACGTCTCCGACCGGCCGCCCAACCTGACCCGCTTCGTGGTGCTGCGCCGCGCGCTGCCCGTGCCCGCGCCGGCCGCCGAGGCCACCATCCCTGCGCTGCGCGCGCGCATCGACGCCCTCGACACCGCGCTCGCCGGCCTGCTGGTGCAGCGGCTGGAGACCGCGCGCATCCTCGGCGGCGTGAAGAAGCAGTCGGCGATCCCCACGGTGGACCTCTCGCGCGAGGCGCAGGTCCGGGCGCGGATTGCCGCCGTGATGCCGGGCCGCGCGCAGCTCGCCGGGCAGCTGGCAGATCTCCTGGTGGCCGCCGGGAGGGCAGAGCAGGGCTCCTGAGCTTCGGTTCTGGGGTGCCATTCCATCAGCGAGCCCCGGCCCGCCGCGGGCGGCATACGTAAGACGCCGGGTGGTTTCCCTCGCGCCTTTCCCTCAGGGTTCTTCAGCCGAACGCTTACGAGGCCCTCCCGGCCCCCGTCCAGCGCCGGCAAGCCCGAGGTCTCATGCGCCGCCTCTCCCTGCTCGGCCCTGCCGCTCTCGCCCTCTCGCTCTTCGCTGCCTGCGGCGGTGCCGACGTCACCGACGAGTCCGAGGCCGAGATCCAGGGCGGCAAGGTGGACAGCGGCGACCCCGCGGTGGGCCTCGTCTGGATCGCCTCGGGCGGCTTCTGCACGGGCACGCTGATCGCCCCCTCGGTCGTCCTCACCGCGGCCCACTGCGTCTCCGAGACGGTCGCGACCTTCTACACGGGCGCCGGCAAGGCGACCTCCAACGTCGTGGTGCCGAGCAACATGGTGGCCCACGCGGTGGACAAGCAGGCCGGCTACACCAAGTACGCGGGCGGCACCTGCCCCAACGCCTCGGGCGACGTCGGCCTCATCCACCTCGCGCAGCCGATCACCGACATCAAGCCGGTCGCCTTCGCCTCCGGGCAGTCGAGCGCCACCGTCGGCGGCAACTGCACCGCCATCGGCTACGGCCAGCACGGCGTCGGGTCGGCCACCACCCTGGAGCAGAAGCGCTCGGCCACCTCGCCCGTCACCGCCATCGCCGCGGGCTTCATCACCGTCAAGTACGGCACGGGCCTCGCCGACCACGGCGACTCGGGCGGGCCGCTCATCTGCAACGGCAAGCTCGCCGGCGCCACCTCGTGCCACACCGACGGCGACGCGCCGGCCCACAAGGTCGAGCACTACGCCCGGGTGGACGCCTTCGGCACCTGGATCAACGCCACCATCGCCAGCTGGAAGTAAGACACTTAGCGGCTGCCGCGGCCCGCGTCCCCGTCTTCGGGGAGCGGGCCTCGTCATTTCTTCAGCAGCGAGGCGGCCAGCACCACGTAGGCAGCCTTGGCGGCGTCCTTGGCAGTGCCCTTCTTCTTCGCCCAGGCGTCGAACTTGGCGCGGCCCACCGGGTCGAACATGCCGGGCCTGCTCCCGGAGGTGTCGCCCTCGGTGCCCTGCTTGTAGAGGGCGTAGAGGTCGAGCAGGGTGTCGTTCGAGGGCCGCTGCGAGAGCGTCTTCACCTCGGCCTGGGCCTTGGCGAACTGTTCGTCTGGCGTCATGGGGGCACTGTACCGCGGACGCGGCGCACCGTCAGAGCACCGAGCTGATCGGTGCTCTAGCGCCGCTCCGGCCCGGCGGCTGGAGCGCGGCGGCCGCCTATGGCACCACCGTGAAACTCCGCTCCAGCCAGCCCAGGCCGCCGCGCCCGTCGCGCACCACCACCCAGAGGCGCACGGGCTTCGCGGTCGGCTGCGCGGGCGGGGTGTAGTCGACGCTGGAGATCCCGGGCTGCCCGGTGGCGGTGGTGTCGGTGGAGCGCAGCGCGTCGAGGTCGCCGCCGGTCGCGTAGAACGAGAAGTTGAGGCTCTCGACGCCTGCGCTGGTGGTGTTGGTGGGCTCCTTGGCGTCGCTCTCGGGGAGGGGCAGGAGTGTTACCTTTACCCCAGCCTTGAGCGTGCTGCTCCCGTCGGCCTTCAGCTCCACGCCGCCGGCGGAGAGCGCGCGCAGGCGCGGGTTCTGGTTGGGAGCGCTCCCGGCGGGCGCGGTGCGCAGGGTGACCGTGCCGAGGCCGAGCAGGCGCTGCACGTCGAAGCCATCGGTGGGCGGCGGACCACCATCGACGTTGCCGTAGGCCGGCGCGCGCAGCTCGAAGCCGTAGAGCACGGGCACCCCTTGCGCGAGCAGCGCCTCGAGGCCGCCGTCGCTGCCGCCGTCCGCCGCGCTCGAAGAGAGGAACACCGCGGCGGCCGCTTGCAGGTTGGGGTCGGTGAGGTCGAGCCTCGCCGCCAGCGGACCGGCGCCGGGCAGATCGACGCCCGCGTCGCCCGGGCAGGCGAGGTCGGGCGCGGGGAGCGTGCCCTGCTGCAGGCAGATCGAGAAGCGCGTGGTGATCGCCGCGCCCGAGGGCTCGACGGCGAGCGCCGTCAGCGTGGTCCTGGGCAGGCCGCCGTCGGGCGTGAGCAAGAGCTCGGCGGGCTCCGCCTGCACGCCGAGCACCCGCAGCTTGGTGACCTGCGACTGCTTCTCGAAGTCGCTGGCGCAGCCCGCCGCAGCGAGCGCGAGCGTGCAAGAGAGCAGGGCGGCCGGCAGCGCGCGCAGCGGCTCGAATCGCGGGTCCATCAGAACGCCCCCTTCAGGCCGAGGCTGGGGAAGAAGGGCAGCCCGCCGATATACGACGATTGCGAGAAGTCATAGCTGTATTGGGTCCCCTCGATGGAGCGGTGATTGTAGGTGTTGAGCACGTCGAGGTAGAGGTCGAGGGTCCACGCGTCGAAGGTCCAGACCTTGTCGAGCCGCACGTCGAGCTGGTGGAAGAGCGGCAGCCGCGTCGAGTTGGTCGGGCCATAGATGGGCAGATAGGAGTCGGTCGCGTTCAGGTAGCGCGCGCCGATCACCGGCGTGTCGGGGTTGCCGGAGATGAGCCGCAGCCGCGCGCCCAGCTGCCAGCCCTTGGGGAGCTGGTAGCTGGCGACGACGGTGAGGTTGTGGGTCTGGTCGAAGTCGAAGAGCCGCCGGGCCTGTCCGGGCCGGTCGATGCGGTCGGAGCGCGAGAGCGTGTAGGCGATCCAGCCGAAGAGCCGGTCAGTCAGCTCCTTGCGCACCAGCACCTCGAGGCCGAAGACGCGCCCGGTGCCCGCGTTGTCGAGCGAGCTGCTCGAGGCCGCGCCGCTGCTGGAGACGATGATGTCGTCGATCTTCTTGTAGAAGCCCTCCAGCGAGGTGAAGACGCCCCCCAGCGGCCGCCACTCGGCGCCCGCGGTGAGCTGCAGCGCCCGCTGCGGCAGGATGGCCGGGTTGCCGAACTGCGCCGCCGCGTCGCCGTTGCGGGCGCCCTGCGAGTAGAGGCCCGCGCCGGCCTTGAACGCGAGCGCGTCGTCCAGCTCATAGCGCGCGGTGAGGCGCGGCCCCAGCGTGCGGGTGGCGGCGGGCTGGCCGGTGTAGACGTACGAGTCGAGGCGCAGGCCCGGCGTCAGGGTGAGGTTCGCGAGCGGCCTCCAGCGCGCCTCGAGGAAGAGCGCCGGCGAGTAGCGGTTGAACGGCAGGGCGGCGACGCGGATCTTCGAGGTGTCGTCGCCGCGCGGGCCGTTCGCCTGGTTGGGGTCGCCCTCGCGGAAGAGCGCCGACCCGGGCAGGTCCGCGGCCACGTTGACGTGCCGGTTGGTCGCCTCGAAGCCGAAGGTGAGCTCGAGGTCGTCGCCCACCTCGTACCCGGCGACCGAGCGCAGGTAGAGGTCGTTGCCGTAGAGCGAGAAGTGGGTCGCGCCGATCCCGAACCGCAGCAGCAGGTGCTCGTACATCGCCACCGTGGCGACCGTCCACGCGCCCGACCGCCAGCCGTCCTTCAGGCGCAGCTGCGAGAACCCCGTCTCCACGTCGAGGTCGCCCGAGACGTTGGGATCGGTGGCGAACGGCCGCTTGAAGAGCAGGCTGAGCGAGTCGTCGCTGGTGAGCGCGAGGAGCTGCAGCGTGTGGTTCGTCCCCTTGGGCTTCCAGTCGAGCCGCACCTGCGCGTCGTAGTAGCTGGGGGCCGCGACCAGGCCCACCGCGCCGTCGGGGATCACCGCCTTGAGCACCTCGCCGACGTAGCTCTTGCGGCCCGACACCGAGAGCCGCACGCCGCTGTCCCCGGGGACCTGCCCCTCGAGCAGCACGCTCGACTCGAGCAGGTTGAGGTTCGCGTACCCGTGCAGCTCCTCACGCAGTGGCCGCGTGTTCACCGAGACGAGCCCGCCGATCATGTCCCCGTAGGCCACCGAGAAGTTGCCCGGGACGTAGTCGATGCTGCCGAGCAGGTCGGGGTTGAAGGTGCTGGAGAGCGCGCCGAAGTGGTAGAGCAGCGGCAGGTTGAGCCCGTCGAGGAAGACCAGCGAGTCGCCCGGGTTGGAGCCGCGGATCACCAGGAGGCCGCCGCCCGCGGGGCTGGAGCGGTTCGCGCCCGGGAGGTCCTCGATCACCTTGAGCGCGTCGCCCTGGGTGCCCGGGATGCGGTTCACCTCCTCGATGGAGATGGTCGTCTTGCTGATCTCCTTGCGCTCCTTGTCGCCCGAGACCACCGCCTCGAACGGGCTCGTGTAGAGCGCCTGCAGGAGATACTGCACCTCCAGCTTCCGGCCGGGCTCGATGGTCTCGGTGATCGACAATCTTTGGTAACCGGGGGCGGCGATGACGATCTCCTGCTTGCCCTCGGGCACCCCGCGCAGCTCGAACCGGCCCTGCGCGTCGGTGTAGGCCGCGAGCTTCGCCGTCGGCACCGCCACCTCCAGCCCGCCCAGCCTGCGCCGTGTGCCGCGCTCGCGCACCTGGCCGGCGAGGTTGACGGGCCTCTGCACCGCGTCCTCGGGTGCGCGGGCGACCGGGGGCGGCGTGAAGTTGATGGCAAACTGGAGCCGCACCGCGAGCGGCAGCTCGCCCTGCGCCGTCGTCTGGGTTGCCGGGGTGAAGCGCAGCTTGGGCACCACGGCCAGCGCGCTCTCGTCGAACCCGGGCTGCGGCGGCGAGACCACCTTGGCGTTCTGGCCGAGGCCCTGCTCGGTGACGTCGAGCTCGAGCACCACCCGCGCGGCGCGCCGCTCGGCGAGCGCGGCCTGCGGGTAGTCGGCCTGCGGCATCTCGCCTGCGAGCGCGGGCGGCGTGATCGGCAGCGGCGCCGGCGCGGGGGCCTCCGTCTTCTTCTGTACGGGGTCGGGCACCGCCTGCGCGCGCGCCCCCAGCGCAGAGAGCGAGAGCAGGGCGCAGAGGTGCAGCAGGTAGACCGGGGGCGCGCTAGAGCTTGTCATCCGTCGATTCCAGGGCATTCAAGTCCACAGACACCAGGCGAAGGACAAACGACGCTTAGGTGCGCCGCGGCCGGAATCGGTCCAAAAAAAACAGCGCGAGAAACAGCGCCAGCAGGCCGGCCGGCAAGCGGTCGAGGGTCCCTCGCTTGACCACCCACGGGTCCTTCTCTCCGCCGCCAGCCCCGCTTTCCCCCGGGGCCGGCTCCTGCACCTCGCCGCCGAGCGGGCTCACCGCGGTGCGGCCCGTGACCGACTGGTAGAGCTTCGCGCCCGGCGCCCAATCGTCCCACTCGCCGTCGGAGCCGATGGCGAGCACCGCGGGCGCGAAGCAGTCGCGCGCCGCGATCAGCGCGGCCGTGACCACCGCGTCGTAGGGGAAGCCGCCGGTCTTGCAGAAGTTGAAGCCGCGCCGTCCAGGCCAGCGGAACTGCTCCTGTCGGAAGTCTCCCTGCCCGTTGAGCGAGAGGAGCGCCGGCCCGAGGTCGGTGGCCTGGGCCGCCAGCGCAGCCGGTCCGTCGAGGCTGAGCACGAGGGTCCTCGCCGCGGCCACCTTGCGCAAGGTGGCGGCGCAGGCCTCCAGCGACTCGGGAGAGGGCTGCTTGTTCCAGGTCCAGTAGTGCGTGGCGGCCTGCGCGGCCCCGGCCACGCACAGCGTTGCGGCGCACGCGGCCAGGGCGCGGTGCAGGACCATTCCACAGGCAGGCAGGCGTCGGCCGCGCATCGGCCTCCGAGGATAGCCGACCGCGCGGTGGCAGCGCCCGCCTTACTTGCGCTCGTCGATGAAGCCGCCGTGGCGGTCGAGGAACATCTCGTAGTCGCCGGCGAAGTCCTCGAGCACGCCGTTGGAGTGGAAGGCGAAGATGCGCGTCGCGGTGGTGGCGATCAGGTCGCGGTCATGGGCCACCATCAGCACCGTGCCCGGGTAGCTGGCGAGCCCCTCGCCGAGGGCGCTGATCGCCTCGAGGTCGAGGTGGTTGTTCGGCTCGTCGAGCACCAGCACGTTGGGCTGGGTGAGCATCAGCTTGCAGAAGAGCAAGCGGACGGCTTCTCCACCCGAGAGCGCGTGGGTGGGCTTGATGCCCTCGTCGCCGCGGAAGAGCATCCGACCGAGCAGCCCGCGCAGCTCCTCGTTGCCGGCGCGCGCGTCGATGTCGTGCAGGTAGTCGAAGCAGGTGGTGCCCTTCGGGATCACCAGCTTGGCGTCGTCGGGCAGGTAGCCGATCTGCGCTTCGTGGCCCCACACCGCGGTGCCGCTGTCGGGCTGCAGCTCGCCGAGGAGCGTGCGCAAGAGCGTGGTCTTGCCGACGCCGTTCTTGCCGACGATGGCGACCCGCTCGCCCCGCGTGATCAGCGCGGAGAAGTTCTTGAAGAGCGGCCTTTGGCCGTCGAACGACTTGGTGAGCTTGTCGATCGTCAGCGTCTGCCGCCCGCTCGGCCGCTTCTGCTCGATCTTGATGAACGGGCGCGCGATGTTCGACTTCTTCATCTCGGCGAGCGAGAGCTTCTCCAGCTGCTTCTTGCGGCTCTGCACCTGGCTGGCGCGCGTGCCGGCGGCGAAGCGGGCGATGAAGTCTTGTAGCTGCTCGCGGCGCTTGGACTTGTCGGCGTTCTCGCCCTCGATGCGCGAGCGCACCTGCGACTTGCCCCGGACCATGTCGTCGTAGTTGCCCGGGTAGGTGATGATGGTCTCGTAGTCGATGTCGGCGATGTGCGTGCAGATCGCGTTCAAGAAGTGCCGGTCGTGGCTGATGACGATCAGCACGCCCTCGAACGCGAGGAGGAAGTCCTCCAGCCAGTGGATCGAGTCGAGGTCGAGCGAGTTGGTGGGCTCGTCGAGCAAGAGCGCGGTGGGCTTGCCGAAGAGCGCCTGCGCGAGCAGCGCGCGCACCTTGTCGCCGCCGGTGATCTCGGACATCTTCCGCGACTGCTCGCTCTCGGGGATGCCGAGGCCCTCGAGCAGCACGGCGGCCTCCGCCTCGGCCGAGTAGCCGTCCTCCTCGGCGATCACGCCCTCGAGCTCGCCGAGCCGCGCGCCTTCGGCGTCGGAGAGGGTCTCGCTCGCGAGCAGCCTGTCCTTCTCCTGCATGGCGGCCCAGAGCAGCTTGTTGCCGCTGACGACCACGTCGAGGACCTTCCACTCCTCGAAGGCGAACTGGTCCTGCTTGAGCACCGAGAACCGCTTGGGGCGCGAGATGGTGCCGCTGTCGGGCTCGAGATCGCCGGCGAGGATCTTCATCAGGGTGGACTTGCCGGCCCCGTTGGGCCCGGTCAGGCCGTAGCGGCGCCCGGGCGGGAACGAGGTGTTGACCTCTTCGAACAGCTTCTTGCCGGCAAAGGCCTTCGTGACGTTGGTGACCTGGATCATCGGTTCAATCTCGGCTGCTGGTGCCCGGGCGAGAGGCCGGGGCTTTCTGCGAGGCGGCGCGATGTAGCACGGGGCGGGGCTGGGGTGGAAGGGAGGAGGCCTCCGCGCCGCGCGTGCGGGCCTGCTCAGGGCACGAGCCGCGTCCCGGCGGTGCCCTCGATGAGCCCGGCGAGGTCGTCGGGGCTGCCGATCACCGCCCGCGCCCCCGCGTTGCCGTTCCCGGCGAGGTAGTCGAGCGCCGCCTGCACCCCCGGCCCTGCGCCGCCGGCGCCGAACTCTCCCCGCTGGTCCCGCCGATCGAGATCACTGCGAGTGGCGTGCGGGTCATTCGCGGTGCTCTAGTTGCAGGCCGAGGTGCCGCCGTCGGAGGGCGCAGGGAGCGTGCAGGCAGGGGTGGTGAACGTCCCCGTGAGGTGGATGTTCGCGGTGGTGGTTCCGTCGAAGGTGCCGGTGAAGCCGCCGAACGAGTCCACCGTGGTGACGGTGACCGTGCCGCTCTTGAAGTAGACCGAGGTGTCCTGGCAGGTGGCGTCGTTCTTGACGACGGTGCCGATGCCGACCCTCCCCGTGGTGGGGAAGTTCGGGTCGTTCGGGTCGTCCACCGTGTAGGTCCCCGGCGTCGTCACCGGGGTGAGGTGGCCGTTGCCGTCGTTGTTCCAGAGGAAGAACCCGACCAGCCCGGAGTTCTTCACGTTGGCGTTGGTCTTGGCGATGCCGCACGCGCCCGCGAAGTCGGTCAGCGCGATCAGCGTGACCGGCTGCCCGAAGAGCGTATATGCCCCGGTGATGGCGTCGCGCACCGTGAAGGCGCCGCCGTTGACGGTCCCGGTGACGGTGCCCGAGCCCGTGGTGGGGCCGGGGTCGCCTCCGCACCCGTGGACCGCGAGGGCGAACGAGGCAGCGAGCGCGACGAGCGGAGCGACGATCGACTTCATGGTGACCTCCAAGTGTGGCGGCGCAGCAGCCTACCGCAAGAAAAGGTGGCCGACGCTTCAAGGCCACATCCGAAAGACACGCGGTCTAGCCGCCCGTCTCACACCCGACCTGCCAGCCGCGCGGGAGTTCACAAGGCCGGCCCCGCAGAGCGCGCAGGGCCTCCTCCGCCTACGCCTTCGGCGGGTGCTTCTGCAGCTTCCGCTGCAGGGTCCGCCGGTGCATCTTCAAGCGGCGCGCCGCCTCGGAGATGTTGCCGTTGCAGTCGGCGAGGATCTTGTTGAGGTACTCCCACTCCTGCCGGTCGAGCGACGGCACCGCGTCGACAGGGATGGTGGGCTTCTGGCCCTGCAGCGCCGCCTCGATCTCCTCGGCGTCGGCGGGCTTGCTCAGGTAGTTGATGGCGCCGATCCGCACCGCCTCCACCGCGGTGCCGATGGTGCCATATCCGGTGAGCACGACCACCACCGGTGGCCGCGGCAGCGCGCGCAGCTCGCGCACCACCTCGAGGCCGCCCTTGCCGGGCATGCGCAGGTCGATCACCGCGTAGTCGGGCGGCTGCGAGTGGGCGGCGACCACCGCCTCGTCGTAGCTGCCGGCCAGGAGGACTTCATAGCCCCGGCGCAAGAAGGCATTTCGAAGCGCCAGGCGGAAGGGCTCATCGTCGTCGACGATCAGGATGCGCATCGCTGTTCACCTCTCCAGGCCCACCGTATAACCTGACATGTGACCTGATACCGCGAGTGCGACCGTATATCGCAGGTGCCGATTCAGCTCTCGAGCATCGTCAGGACGACCCGGGTGCCCTTTCCCTCTCGGGAGACGACCTGCATCGACCCCCCCTGGCGCTCGACGACGTGCCGCGCCAGATACAGCCCGAGGCCGCTCCCCGCGCCAGGTCCCTTGGTGGTGAAGAAGGGCTCGCCGATGCGGCCCTCCAGCTCCTCGGGCACTCCCACCCCGTTGTCCACCACCGCCAACGTCAGCTCGCCGTCCCTGCCACGCCCCAGCTCGACGCGGACGCTGCGCCCGGGCCGGCTGGCGGTGGCCTCGTAGGCGTTGTCGAGCAGGTTCTCCAGCGCGCGCACGAAGGCCTCCTTGGGGAGCCGCGCCTCGGCGTTGACCACCGCGGGGTCGATCGCCACCTCGGGCGCCGGGCCGGGCCTGCCCTCGCGCCAGCGCAGCACCGCCGCCTCCAGCGTGGCAGCGACCTTGATCTCCTCGGGCTCCTCGGCGGCGTGGCTGCCGGGCGGCGCGAGCATGCTGGTGATGATCCCCTTGCAGCGGCGCACCTGCTTGCGGATCTCCTCGGCTTCGGCGCGCCGGCCGATCTGGTCAGGCCCGCGCAGCTGGTCGGAGAGCTCGGCGGCGAGGATGGCGATGGTCCCGAGCGGCGTGTTGAGCTCGTGCGCGGTGCCGGCCGCCAGCGTGCCGAGGGCCACCAGTCGCTCGCTCGCCTCGGCGTCGGCGCGCGACTTCTGCAGCTCGGCTTCGCGGCGGCGCAGCGCGCGCGACATCCGGTAGGAGAAGGTCGAGACGAAGGCGACGCCCACCACGAACGCCACCCACGAGGCCCAGGCGTGGGCGCCGAGGCGGTCGTGGCCGACCAGCACCAGCTCGGGCAGCCGGCCGTGGCCGAGCGCGAGCCCCGAGTACGCGAGCGCGCTCGCGACCGCCAGGAGCTGCGTCCAGCGCGACGGCAGCACCACCGCGGCGATGGTGATGTGCACGAGGTAGAGCACCGAGAACGGGTTGGAGACGCCGCCGGAGAGCGCGAGCAGGGCGGTGAGCGCGGCGATGTCGGCCAGCAGGTTGAGCCCCGAGGTCCGGTCGGTGGGCTGGCCGCCGCGCAGCAGCCACAGCTGCACCGCGCCGTTGAAGAGCGCGACCATCGCGCACACCACCAGTAGCCAGCGCACGGGCAGCGGCGAGGCGATCATCTGCACCCCGACGACGATGGTCGCCAGCTGGCCCAGCACCGCCAGCCAGCGCAGCCGGACGATCCAGCGGAGGTTGATCAGCGCTGCTGGTGCGATCCGGTTGACCAAAGCCGCTCCTTGTCCGTGGGTGCCTTCGGGCACGGACAAGCTACCGCGCCAGGGTTTCCCTGATAACTTGGAATCGCATGGCAAGGCCCCTCCTCGCTGCACCGCGGCTCTCTGCCGCACTCGGCGTGACGCGCGTGGCGCGGGTGACCGGGCTCGATCGCGCGGGCGTGGAGGTGGCCTGCGCGGTGCGGCCCGGCGGGCACATCCTCCAGGTGTCCAACGGCAAGGGGGAGCGCTGGGAGGCGGCCGAGGCGGGCGCGCTGCTCGAGGCGGCGGAGCTGTGGGCGAGCGAGCGGCCCGCGCCCGACCGGCTGGTGCACGCGAGCGCGCGCGACCTCTTCGCGGCTGATCGACGCGCGTGGGCGCTGCCGGAGCTCGTCTGCGCGCCGCGCCTCGGCGGAGAGGAAGTGCGCCGCGCTTGGGTCGCTGCCGAGGTGCTCTGCGGGCCTGCGCGCGGCGGCGAGGTGCTGGTGCCCGCCGCGGCGGTGTTCTGCCCGCCCTCCACCGGGCCGTGGCTGGGGCCCGCGGCGCATCGCTGGACCTCCAACGGTCTCGGCGCCGGTCCCGACGCCGAGGCCGCCTTGCTCCACGCGCTGCTCGAGGCCTGCGAGCGCGATGGCCTCGCCCGCGCGCTCCCGGAGGGCTTCACGCCGCGCGCGCTGCGCTCGCGGATCCTCTCGCCCCGGCTGCTCTCGCGCTCGGCGCCGCAGAGCTGGGCGCTCGTCGAGCGGCTCGCCGCGGCGGGTCTGCGCGCGGTGCTGCTCGATCTCCACCCTACTGTGGAGGGCGCGGCCTGGCTGCCGATCCCGCTGGCAGGCGCGCTCCTGCTCGACCAAGAGCACGGCCCGATCCCGCTCACCGCGGGCTACGCCTGCAGGCTGACGCTCGACGGCGCGCTCCACGCCGCGCTGCTGGAGGCCGCGCAGTCGCGGCTCACCGACGTGCACGGGGCCCGCGAGGACATCACCGCCGCCGAGCCAGAGGCTGCGCGCGGGCTCGCACGGGCCGCGCTGGCAGCGGCTCCGCGCGAGGATGGTGATCGAATCGGCTACCGCAAGGGCCCGCGCGATCTGGCGGGGCTCCTGCGCGCGATCGGCGGCGGGCCCGCGGGGCTCGGGGTGGCGGCGCTGCGGCTCGAGCCCGCGGGCTTTCCGGTGGCGGTGGTGCGGGTGGTGGCCCCCGGCCTGCTCGTCTCGGGGCTCTTGTGAAGCCCGGGCCCGCGCTGATCGCCTTCCTCGGCCCTTCGCTCCCGCGCCTCGCCGCCGAGCAGGTATTACACCAAGCTGCGCCGCGCCTCCGCGCCGCGGTCTGGGGCCCCGCGCGGCAAGGCGACGTCTGGCGCGCGCTCGGGGAGCGGCCGCGCGCGCTCGTGCTCATCGACGGCCTCTTCGAATCGGCCCCCAGCGTCTGGCACCACGAGCTGCTCGACGCGCTCGACGCGGGCGTGCTCGTCTTCGGCGCGGCCAGCATGGGCGCGCTGCGGGCCGCGGAGCTGCAAGGGCGGGGGATGATCGGCGTGGGGGCGATCTTCCAGCGGTACGCGGCGCGGGCGCGTGGCAGGGCGGGCGCCACCGCCCACTCCACCGTGCGCGCCCCCGGGTCCAACGACGACGCCGCCGTCGCCCTCCTGCACGCCCCCGCGGAGCAGGGCTTCGCGCCCCTCACCGTCCCCCTGGTCAACGCCGAGCACGCGCTCCGGGCCGCGCTGGACGCGGGCGCGCTCAGCCGGGCCGCGCACGGCCGCTGCCTGAAGGCGGCCCGCGCGCTCCACTACCAGGAGCGCAACTGGGAGGCGGTGCTCGGGTCGGCGAAGCTGGCGTCCGCCGCCCGCGAGACCTGGGAGGCCTTCGCGAGGCGCGGCCTCCCCGACCTCAAAGCCGACGACGCGCGCCGCTGCCTGCGGGAGGCCGCGCTCGCGGCGCAGGGCACGGGCGCGCGGCCACCGGCGCGGCCCAGGCCGCAGCCCTCCTCCGCGCTGGTGCGGCACCGGCGCTTGCTCGCGGTGGGCGCCGCGGCGCCGGACTCGCCTGGCGAGCAGGCGCTGGCCGAGGAGGGCCTGCGGACCCTGCTCTTGGCGGGGCTGGCGCGCGCCGCCGGGCTCTCGCCCTCCCCCGCGGAGCTGGCGCGGGCGCGGGAGGCGCTGCGCGGCACCAGGAGCGAAGCTGCGCAGGAGGCCCGGCTGCGCACGCTCCGCGCCGCCGAGGACGAGGTGGCCCGCGCCGCCGAGACGCTCGCGCTCGCCCGCCTCGCCCTCGCGGAGGCGCCCCGCCTGCTGCCCGACGGGCCGGGGCTCGCCGAGGGCCTCAGGCTCGCGCGCCTCTCGCGGAGGTAGAAGGTTTCGTCTCCCAGGAGCGCAGTGAAGGCCACGGACGGCGCGCGTCTCGAGGGGCTGGGACGCTCCTTCCCGCATCGCCCCCTCCGTGCTACCGACCCCCCGTGGCGTTCCCGTCCTCCCGCGCGCGCAGCCGGCGCCCCCGCAGCCTCCACGCCCAGGCGCTCTACCTGCGCGCCCTGCTGCACCGCTTCCGCGGGACCTTCGCCATGCTCTTGCTGCTGGTGGCGGGCGGCGGCACGCTGATCTGGTGGCTGCAGCGGCGGGCCGGCAGCCCGATCGGCTACGACAACGCGCTGCTGACCGCCTACTTCCTGCTCTTCGCCCAGGTCGCGACGCTGCCGGACAACGGGCTGCTGGAGGCCGTCTACGCGATCATCCCGCCGCTCGGCATCGTCACCGTCGCGCAAGGCCTCGTGCAGTTCGCGCTGTTGCTCTTCGCGCGCCAGCGCGAGGACAAGGAGTGGTTCATCGTGCTCGCCCAGACCCTCGAAGATCACGTCATCGTCTGCGGCGCCGGCCGCGTCGGGTTCCGCCTGTTCGAGCAGTTCCAGAAGCTGGGCGTCCCGATGGTGGTCATCGAGCGCAAGGCCGACGCGCCGTTCGTCACCGCCATCCGCGACGCGGGCGTGCCGGTGTTGATCGAAGACGTCCGCTCCAGCCGCGCCCTCGAGCAGTGCAACCTCGCCAGGGCCCGCGCCATCGTCTGCGCCACCGACGACGACCTCGCCAACCTCAACATCGCCCTCGACGCCCGGCGCCTCAAGCCCGGCATCCGGGTGGTGATGCGGCTGTTCGACGACGACCTGGTGCAGAAGACCCGCGAGGCGTTCGAGGTCGAGGCGTTCTCCACCTCGGCCCTCGCCGCGCCCGCCCTCGCCGTCGCCGCGCTCGACGCGCGCATCCAGAACTCGTTCGAGGTCGGCGGCCGGCTGATGGTGATCGCCGAGTGGCCGGCTGGCGCGGCGCTCGCCGGACGCACCGTGGGCGAACTGCACGCCAGCGAGCGGCTGACGGTGCTGCACCTCGTCCGGGTGGGCGGCGCCTCGATCTTCGAGCCCGACGACCGCGAGCCGCTCGCCGCCGGAGACCGCGTCACCGTGCAGGCGACGCTGGAGGCCTGGCAGGTGTTCCAGGAGAAGCTCGGGGGAAAGCCCGGCCTCGGCGGCAACATCTCCAGGACGCTGCTGCCGATCAGCCTGCGCGGAGGCAAGAAGTGAAAGGCCTTCACTTCTCGGGGGCGCCAGCGCCCGAGGCGGCCCGGCTGCTCACCGCCACACCGGCCCGGTTCACCGCGGCCGCGCAGGAGGCGATGGAGCGGGCCCGCGGGGCGGCCGCGCGGCTCGAGGCGCTGCCGCAAGGGGCCACCGCCGAGCAGGCCCTCTCGCTCTGGGACGAGGCCACCGCCTCCCTCGGCGACGCCAGCGCGCAGGCGAGCGTGGCCCGCAACGCCCACCCAGACCGGGCGATGCGCTCTGCCGCCGAGGAGTGCGAGCAGGCGCTCGACGCCCTCGCCACCGCGCTCTCGCTCGACCGCGCCATCTACGACGTGCTCCTGCGTGCCGACCAGGCGGCCGGCCCGCTCCCGCTCGACGCGGCCTCGCGCCACTACCTCACCCGCACCCTGCGCGACTTCCGGCGCGGCGGGGTCGACCGCGACGAGCCCTCCCGGGCGCGCATCCAGGCGCTCTCCGAGGAGCTGGTCCGCATCGGGCAGGAGTTCAGCCGCAACATCCGCGAGGACGTGCGCCACGTGCGGGTCGCGCCCGCGGAGCTCGCCGGGCTGCCCGAGGACTACCGGCGCGCCCACCCGCCCGGAGCGGACGGCCTGGTCCGGATCAGCACCGACACGCCCGACTACGTCCCCTTCATCACCTACAGCGAGTCGCGCCCCGCCCGCGAGGCGCTCTGGCGGGTGTACCGGCAGCGCGCCCACCCGAAGAACCTCGAGGTGCTCGGAAGGCTGCTCTCCTGCCGCCACCAGCTGGCGGGGCTGCTCGGCCACCGCAGCTGGGCGGCGCACGTCACCGAGGACAAGATGATCGGCAGCGCCGAGGCGGCGCAGGCCTTCATCGAGAAGATCGCCGAGGCCGCCGCGAACCGGGCCGCACGCGACCAGGCCGCGCTGGTGGCCGAGCGCGACGCTGCGCTGGCGCGCGGCGACGAAGCCTTCGGCGGCGTTGCCGACGCGGGCCCGCTGAAGCCGTGGGACGCGGAGCTGCTCAAGGAGCGCGTGCGGCGGCGCACCCACGGGTTCGACGCGCAGTCGGTGCGCCCCTGGTTCGAGTTCGGCCGCGTGCAGGAGGGGCTGCTCGGCCTCACCTCCCGGCTGTTCGGCATCGATTACCGGAAGATTGAGGACGCGCCTGTCTGGCATCCCCAGGTCACCTGCTTCGACGTCTTCGAAGCGGGCGAGCGCGTCGGCCGCTTCTACCTCGATCTCCACCCGCGCGAGGGGAAGTACAAGCACGCGGCGCAGTTCACGCTCGCCTCCGGCAAGGCCGGCGCGCGGCTTCCGGAGGCGGCGCTGATCTGCAACTTCCCCGGCCCGGTCACCGCCTCTGGAGGCCCCGCGCTGCTCGAGCACTCCGAGGTGGTGACCTTCTTCCACGAGTTCGGCCACCTCCTGCACCACCTGCTCGGCGGCCGCGCGCGCTGGGCCGGGCTCTCGGGCGTGCGCACCGAGTGGGACTTCGTCGAGGCCCCCTCGCAGCTCTTGGAGGAGTGGTGCTGGGACCCCGACGTCCTGGCGACCTTCGCGCGCCACCACTCCACCGGCGAGGCGCTCCCCGCGGAGCTGGCGCGGAAGCTGCGAGCAGCCGCCGAGTTCGGCAAGGGGCTCGGGGTCAGGCAGCAGATGTTCTACGCGGCGCTCTCGCTCGCCCTCCACGACCGCGACCCGGACGGGCTCGACACCACGGCGCTGACCGCCGCGCTGCAGGGCCGCTATACGCCGTTCCAATACGTGCCCGGGACCTACTTCCAGGAGTCGTTCGGGCACCTGGAGGGATATTCGGCGATCTATTACACGTATATGTGGAGCCTCGTCATCGCCAAGGACCTGCTCACCGGCTTCGGCGGCGACCTGCTCGCCGAGGGGCCCGCGCGCCGCTACCGCCGCGCCATCCTCGAGCCTGGCGGGAGCAGGCCCGCCGCCGCGCTGGTGAAGGAGTTCCTCGGCCGCGAGACCGACTTCCGCGCCTGGCAGCGGTGGATCGACGGGTAGCGCCGGACTCCGGTCGCGCTACTCGCCGCCGTAGCTGCGCAGCTTCCGCCAGAGCGTGTTGCGGGCGATCCCCAGCACCCGCGCCGCCTCGGCCTGCGAGCCGCCGCACGCGTCGAGCACCTTGAGGATGTGGGCCCGCTCGACGTCGGCCAGCGGCAGGAGCGCGCCGGCGTCGGCCTGGGCGCGCGGCGCTTGCAAAGGGGCCTGTGCGCGCGGGCCGGCGGAGGGCGCCTCGCGCAGCTCCTCGGGGAGATCGAGGGGACCGATCTGCTGCCCGGAGAGCGCCAGCGCCGCGCCGTGGCGCATCGCGCTCTGCAGCTCGCGCACGTTGCCGGGCCAGGCGTAGGCGCAGAGGAGCGCCTCGGCCTCGGGTGAGAGCGTCTTCTTCGGCGCCTCCGGCAGGTCCTCCCGCGTAAGGAACTGCCGGGCCAGCGGGAGGATGTCCTCGGGCCGCTCGCGCAGGGGCGGGACTTGGAGGCTGAGCACGCGGAGGCGGAAGTAGAGGTCCTCGCGGAAAGCGCCGGCCGCCACCATCGTCCGCAGGTCGCGGTGGGTGGCGCAGATGATCCGCACGTCCACCGAGAACGAGCGCGCGTCGCCGACCCGGCGCACCTCGCCGTCCTGCAGCGCCCGCAGGAGCTTCGCCTGCAGCGAGAGCGGCATCTCGCCGATCTCGTCGAGGAAGAGGGTGCCGCCCTCGGCCTCCTCGAGCAGGCCCACCTTCTGGCGGTCGGCGCCCGTGAAGGCGCCGCGGGCGTGGCCGAACAGCTCCGATTCGAGCAGGTCGGCTGGCAGGGCGGCCACGTTGACCGCGACGAACGGGCGCGCGCGCCGCAGGCCGTTGCCGTGCAGCGCGCGGGCCACCACCTCCTTGCCGGTGCCGCTCTCGCCGAGGACGATGACGGGCGCGTCGTTGCTGGCGAAGCGCGCGGCGCGCTGCAGCAGGGCGCGCATCGCCTTGCTCTCGGCGACGAGGCGGATGGGCGCGCGCAGCGCCTGGACGTTCTGCATCAGCCCGCAGACGTCGCAGAGCTCGGCATGGGAGGGCGGTTTTTGTTCCACGCGTTCCACGGTTGAACACTTTGGCCTCGCGCTGTCCAGCCCCTCTTCGCTCGTGGCTGGCACGGCGGCTGCTCTATGGTTCTGCTCTCTCCGCCAGCCGCTGAGGCCGCCCATGTTCGCACCCGACCAAGCGCTCGCCGCCCTCGCCCTCGAACACCCGGAGTGCGAGGAGGCCCTGCGCGCGCTCGGGCTCGACTACGCCTGCGCAGGGGCGTCGTCGCTCGAGGCGGCCTGCGCTGCGCGCGGAGTTCCGCTCGCCCAGGCCCAGGCCGCCCTCGCCGCGGCGGCCGCGCTCGGTCCCGACCCGATGGTCCTCGACGCGCGCGACCTCCCGACGCCAGACCTGCTCGTCGAGCTGCAGGCGCGTCACCACGCCTACGCGAGGAGCGCGCTGCGGGTGGTGGTGGACCTCTCCGCCAAGGTGGCCGAGGTGCACGGTCATCGGCACTTGATCGAGCTGGCCTCGGGGGTGACGCTGCTCTCGCGGCTCGTCACCGCGCAGCTGGAGCGGGAGGAGGCGCACCTCTTTCCACTGCTCCAGTCGGGCGAGTCCGCTCCCGGGCTGGCGCAGCTGCTCGCGGCCTCGCGCAAGGACCATGAGCAGGTGGTGCAGCTCCTGGGGCGGCTGCGGCCGGTGGCCGAGTATTACTCGCCGCCGGCCGACGCCTGCCGGAGCCAGCGCTCGCTCTACGCGGAGCTGGCCGCGCTGGACCAGGACCTGGTGCGGCACGCGCACCTCGAGCTCAACGTGCTGCACCCTCGGTGCTGACTACTCCTGCTTGAGGCTGCGCACGTGGGCCCGCAGCGCGCTGACCACCTCGGGCTTGCTCATGAGATCCGGGTTGGACGGCATCGCCGGGCTCTTGCCAACGGCGCTGCCGCCGTACTGGATGATCTTCTCGAGGTGCTCGTCGGTCACGCCACCCTGCCACTTCGGGTCGGTGAAGTTGCGCGGCTTGGGGGTGAGGCCGGCGGAGGCGGGGCCGTCGCCGCGGCCGCCCGCGCCGTGACAGGGCGTGCAGCGAGTGGCGAAGATGGTGGTGGCCTCGCCGCGCGCAGCGGGGGTGATGTTGGCGAACGGGTCGGCGGCCTTGCAGCCGGAGAGGGCGACCAGGAGGCCAAAGGCTGCGGGGAGGACGGTGGCGATGCGCATAGGACCTCGAAGAGTGAGCTTAGGCGGAATGCACGCTGCAAGCCACCGTGTTGGCTCTTTCTGACGACAGGCCAGGCCGACCGGCGAGGCTCAATCCGCTGTGCCATTCTGGAACGGCTGGAGCAGCCCCCAAACCCCGCGGCTCCGCCTCCGCTCGTGGGCGCGGCTGGCCCGCAGGGTCGTCCGACCAGCCAGCCAATCCGGCGCGACAATTGCTGTGCTCCGCCCAATGGCAAACCCCCTTCGCGCGTCCCTCCTCGCAGCAGCCCTCCTCACCCAAGCGGCGGCCGCTGCCGACGCACCGGCGACCACGCTCTCGGCCAGCGCCGAGGTGCCCGCCGCGATGGACTCGTGCCTCGACCACTCGGTCAAGGAGCTCGGGATGTCGGCGAAGAAGGTGGAGACCGAGCGGCGCTGGGTGATCGGCCCGCAATACCTCCACTCCGCGGTAATGACGGGCGGCACCTTTGGAGTGCGGTTCGACAAAGGCGAGAAGGCGTCCGCGATCAAGGTCACCGCCACCTGGCCGGGCGGGCGCAAGGACAAGGACATCCAGCCCGAGCTGGAGCTGCGGATGGTCGCGGTGGTGACGAAGATCGTGCAGCTCTGCGGATCGGCGCAGGCAAAGGTCACCTGCACCGTGCAGGAGCCGGGCGCCGCTGCGGCCCCGTGCGCCGCGGCGCTCTAGCAGAGCCGCAGCTGCCGCCCGGGGCTCAGGCCGCAGGCCGGCTCTTCACCGCCTGCCGCCGCCCCACCACCAGGTGCCAGAGGAGCAGCACGACCACGCCGGTGACGAAGGCGCCCAGGTAGTAGCTGCCCGCCTGCGGATACGAGTAGGTCTCGAAGTTGGCCACCGTCTTGTGTCCCAGCACCACCGGCATGAACGGCTTCACCTTGACCGGCGCGTCGGGCGCGAGGTCGTGGCCGAAGACATAGAGCCGATAGACGAAGCGGCCGAACGCAAAGGCCGACACGTAGCCGGTCATCACCACCAGGTCGACGAGGTCCTTGACCGCGCCCACCGCGGCCACCCGCAGGGCCATCACCGCCAGCGCGCCGAGGGCGAAGGGGATCCAGTCGAGGTCGGCGGCCGCCGTCCGGTCGAGGTGGTGCATGCCGATGTAGTGGTTGAGCGTGTTGATCTCGGTGATGTGCTGGCCGTCGTTTCCGCCCTCGAGCTTGTAGGCGTAGACGTCCATGGTCAGGCCCTTGAGGTACTGCGGGGCCGTCATCGAGATGCGCCAGAGCGGCGCGGTGAACGAGAGCGCCAGCGGCACCACCAGCACGGCGAGCGCGAAGCGCGCGCGCATGAAGAGGGGCCGGTTGAGGAACTCGTAGAACTTGTTCATCATCAGTTGCATGGCGTGCTCCGCGGTGGCGCTTGGAACGGCGTGCTTCGGAAAGACGCTGCCTCAGACGATGTCGGAGCGGCGGAAGCTGCGCAGCGCGAGCAAGAAGGCCCCGAGGCCCACCACGGCGGGCCAGACGACGCCGAGCGCGAAGAGCCCGGCGGCGCCCACCTGGTTGGAGAGATAGAAGCCGACCGGGCCGAGCACCGAGAGCTCGTGCGAAGCCCCGGCCAGGAGCGCCATGCGGGCCGCCTGCACGGGGTTGAGCGAGGCGAGCAGGAAGACCGTCTGCGCGTTGACGCGGAAGCGCAAGAGCAGCGCGACGAGGCCGAAGTCGAGCAGGGCGGCGCCGAGCGCCCAGAGGAAGAGCAGCCAGATCACCGCGCGGGCCTGGCTGCGCACCAGGGTGGAGACGGCGACGCCGATGCCCACATAGGCGGCGAGCAGCGAGCAGCTGATGAGGAGCGACTGCGCGAGGAAGGCCCAGTTGACGTCGTCGCGGAAGACCACCTTGCCGAGCAGCGCCATGCCGAGCAGCAGCGCGAGCAACGGGACGGTGAGCACCGCGTAGCGCGTCAGGGTCACCGCCGTGAAGTAGACCCCGCGGCGCACGGGGTGGCTGAAGAGCAGCTCCAGGGTGCCGTCGTCGCGGGAGCGGTTGATCACCTGCCCGGTGGCGGTGAGCGCCAGGAGCGGCAGCACCAGGATGAGCGCGTGGATCATCGACATCAGCGCGCGGCCCATGCCGGAGAAGCCGAGCACGCTCGACTCGCGCATGCCGACGAAGACGAAGGCGCCCCCGAGCAGGGCATAGAGCGCGCCGCAGAAGACCATCCAGCGCGAGCGGCGCACGTCGGCGAAGTCGAGCCGCGCCACCGCGAAGAGCTCGCGGGCCGTGGGGTTGAGGGGCGTCATCGGGGGCCCTCTTTCGCGCGCACGCGCGCTGCTGCCTGGTCTTCGGACAGCGCGTCCGGGGTGGCGGCGTCGACCGCGGCGAGCCCGAAGCCCATCGGCGTCGGCATCACCGGGACGAAGCCTGCCTCGGCCGGGGTCAGCCAGCGGTCCTGGCGGTAGTGGTGGAAGTAGGTCGCGTGGACCGGCGACTGGTCCTTGGCGCGGAACGAGAAGAGGCAGCCGGGGTCGTCGAAGTTCAGCACGCGGCCGTCGGCGAGCTGGAGCTGCGCGGCGAAGCGGGCCTCACCCACGTGCATGCGGCAGTGGGCGCACGCCTCCTTGTCCCACGCCACGGGGACGGGGCCGGTCGGGAGCGCTTGCGCCCGCAGGAGCAGGAGGACGAACGCGCCCGCCGCGGCGAGCCCGAGCGCGAGGCCCACCGCGAGGCCCCAATCGCCGCGGCGCTCGCGGGGGACTTCGCTGAGAACGGCAGGGTTCGCCATGGTCGGCCTCTAGGCGCCCGAGGGCAGCGCCGCCCCCGCAAAGGTGAGCAGGCCGCGCGCGTCCACCGCGGCGGCCCCGGGCAACGGCGCGGTCGGCGGCTGGATCGCCGATTCGAGGTACCCGACGGCGGGCCCGTCGAAGACCACGCGCCCCTCCTCGAGCGCGACCACGTGCTGCGCCAGCTTCTGCAGCTCCTCCACCCGGTGCGAGCAGAGGATGAGCGTCACCTCGCTGCCCAGCTCCTCGCAGAGCCCGAAGAAGCGCTCGCGCGTGCGGGCGTCGAGGCTGGCGGTCGGCTCGTCCATCACCAGGAGCTGGGGCCTGGCTGCGAAGGCGATGGCCAGCAGCAGCTTCTGCTTCATCCCGCCCGAGAGGTTGCGGAAGGGCTGCCGCGCGACGCTCTCGAGCGAGAGGTCGAGCGAGCGGGCCACCTTCTCCACCTCGGTCACCGCGAGGCCGCGGGTCAGCGTCACCAAATCTACCACCTCGCGCACCGTCGCGCCCAACGCGGGCGCCACCTGGGGGACATAGGCGAGCTTGCGGGCGACCTCGATGCGCGACTCGTAGGGCGAGTGGCCGTCGAGCAGCACCGCGCCGCCCACGTCGATGAGGCCGAGCAGCGCGCGCACCAGGGTGGACTTGCCCGAGCCGTTGGGGCCCACCAGCGCCAGCCTGCGGCCCTCGGGCACCACCAGATCGACGCCGCGCAGCGCCTGCACGCCGCCGAAGCGCTTGGTGGCCTGCCTGATCTCAATGCGCATCGGAGCGCTCCAGGGTCTTCATGCTCGGGTGGGGATCGCGCAGCACGGGCTTGGGCGCGAAGAGCGGCACCACGTGGCCCGCCATCGAGACCAGCGCCAGCGCCGGGGTGCCGCGCAGGAAGGCGAGCGAGGCGTTGCGGGATTCGAGCACGTTGCTCAAGTCGGAGAGCTCATAGGGCAGGTCGCCGACGCCGTCCCCGTCGAGGTCATAGCCGACGTAGTCGTCGAACTCGTTGCCGTCCCAGGTGAGGCCGATCGCGTCGCCGCCCGACTCCACCCGCACCGGCAGGTGGTTGTCGCGGAAGGCGTTGCGCTTGAAGACGTTGTCGTGCGTGGTCGAGAGGAAGGCCACGCCCACGTCACCCATCCGGATGACGTTCCCTTCGAAGAGGTTCTTGTCGCCGAGGTCGAGCGGCGAGTTGTCGAGGAAGAGGCCGATGGTGTCGTGCACGAAGAGGTTCCCGCGCACGGTGAGGTTGCCCGACTCCTTGACGCCCAGGCCCATGCCGGCGGCGCCCGAGGAGTCGAGGATGGTGTTGCCGAGCACCTCGAGGTCGCGGCTGTACATGACGAACACGCCCACCTCGTTGCCGAGATAGCGCGAGCCTTCGAGCCGGTTGTGGTGGCTGTACATGAAGTGAGTGCCATAGCGGCCGCCGCGCACCTCGTTGCCGCGCAGGACGTTGCGGCTCGAGTACCAGACGACCACGTCGCGGGTGTTCTCGACCAGGTTCGCCTCCACCAGCGAATCGTAGGTCTCCCAGAGGTGGATCCCGTCGCCGCGCAGGCCCAGCGCGGGGCCGCCGACCCCCCGGACGTGGTTGCCCAGCACCTGCACGCGCTTTGATTGATTGAGCAGGATCCCGAAGAGGGCGTGGTCAATGGTCACGCCCTCGATCAGGACGTCCTCGCCCTGGTCGAGCTTGATGGCGGCGTCGAGCACGTCGAAGCGGCTCCCGCTGCCGTCGACGGTGAGCCCGAGCAGCCGGGTCCGCGAGGCGAGCAGCAGCGTGGTGCCCTCGCCGGTCGAGCGGATGACGGCGCTGGGCGGTCCATAGAGGGTGACGCCGGTGGCCAGCGTCAGCGGCCCGAAGTAGAGCCCGGGCGCAAGGCAGAACGACTCCCCCTCGCGTCCGGCCTTCAGCTTCTCCGCCAGCCCAGCTTGCTGGCTCAATTCGACACAACCCCGCGGCCGGAGCGGCGCCGCCCGCGCGTGGAAGGCCGGGCCTTCGTCTCGCGCGGTCTCGGTGCAGGCCAAGGCTCCCATCGCCAGCAGGGCGAGGGCGGCCCTGACTGCGCTGTGGCTGCTGGAGAGGGAGCGCATCGGCGTCGTCCGTGGTGTGGGGCCCGCGCTACTTCTTCTTCGGCTCGACGAGGAAGTAGCCGGCCATCTCCAGGTGCAGCGCCGAGCAGAACTCTGTGCAGTAGAGCGGGAAGACGCCGGCGCGGTCGGCGACGAACTCCATGTTGACGTGCTTGCCTGGCTCGAGCGAGGCGTGCAGGTTGTACGAGTCGATGGTGAAGCCGTGGGTCGCGTCGTGCGCCTGCTCCAGGCTGGTGATGTGCAGCGCGACCTTGTCGCCCTCCTTGACGCGGATGATGTCGGGCGTGAAGTGGCTGCGGATCGCCGTCATGTAGACGTGGACGGTGTCGCCCTTCTTCTCGATGCGCTCCTTGCCGCCCTCCACCGCGAAGGGGTCCTTCTCCTTGGTGGCCGGGTCGGTGCCGGGCTTGTAGATGTCCATCGGCTTGAGCCGGCTCGCCAGGATCATCTGCGCGTTGTGCGGCTCGCCGAGCCCGATCGGCATGTCGTAGAGCAGCTGCATCTTGCCGCCGTTGGTGTCACCGGTGAGGTCGATCAGCTGGAAGTTCTGCGGGAGCAGCGGGCCCACCGGGAGGAACCGGTCGAGCGCCCACTTGTTCATCGCGATGAGGTACTTGCCCTTGGGCGCGACGGTGTCGCCCTCGGCCGCCACCAGGTGGCCGATGTTGTAGTTGGTCGAGATCTTCTCGATCAGCTTCAGCTCCTTGAGGTTCCACTTCGCCACCTTGGTCTCGATGAAGAGCGAGGTGTAGACGTTGCCGTCGCCGTCGAACTGGTTGTGCAGCGGGCCCAGGCCCAGCTCCACCTGGCCGCGGATCGACGCCTCGAAGTTGAGGATCGGCACCCCGTACGGGTCCTTCGCCTCGAACTTCTTCGCGTCGATCAGCGCCTTGATCTTCTTGAAGTTGAAGACGGTGGCGCGGGTGTCGAGCTTTCCGCCCACCACGATGTCCTCGCCGTCCGGGGTGACGTCGTTGCCGTGCGGGCTCTTCGGCTCGGGGATGAAGTAGAGCAGCCCTTCCTCGATGGCCGTCTTCAGCGAGATCACCTTCATCCCGGCGATGGTGGTGGTCTTGCCGGCCTTGGCGACCGCGGCGGCGGCGCGCCAGTTGATCACGTGCAGGTAGTCCATGTCGTTCTTGGTGGAGCCGCTCTCGAGCGGCGGGTTGCCCTCGAGGATGCCGCCGGTGGCGCGCTCGGTGTTGATCGAGTTGCAGAACGCCCAGCCATCAGACGTCAGCTTGCCGGCGTCGGCGAGGTCCTGCATGTACGGCGGCAGCTCGATGGCGAACGACTCCTCGGGGACGATGCGCCCCTTGGTCCGGTCGAACTTGTGGAAGATCATCGCGCCCCGGTACTTCTCGTTGTACTCCTTGATATCGGCATATGCGCCGCCCAGGGGCGCGGCATATTGCGAAGTCTCGATGACGTATTCGGTGTCGGGCGTGACGAAGGTCGCGCCGTGCTCCGACTCGATCAGCGGCGAGGCGACGATCTGCACGGTGGTGAAGTCCTTCAGGTCGATCACCGCGATGCGCGGGTTCGCCTTGTCGTTGACGAAGATGTACTGGCCGTCGTACTCGCCCTTGGTCTCCGAAAGAGCGGGGTGGTGCATGTCGCCCCAGGTGATGTCCTTGTCGTGGCGGCGGCCGCCCGCGAGGATCTTCTTGGTGGCCTCGTCCCCGTAGCCGTAGCCCTGCCAGGGCTCTGGCGTGAAGACGGCGATGTACTTCAAGATCCGCATCGACGGGACGCCGATGACGATCAGGTTGCCGCCGTGGCCGCCCGAGGCGAAGGTGTAATACTCGTCCTTCTTGCCCGACGGCGTATAGGTCTTCAGCGCCGCCGTCACGTCGGCCTCGGAGAGCCCGCGGTCGTGCATGATCTTCGCCACGGCGCTGCCGCCGGCCGCTGCGGACTGGGTGCTTGGCGTGGCCTGTCCAGGCCCGGAGGGCGCGGTGCAGGCGGAGGCGGCGAGCAGGGCGGCGAACGCAGCCAGGGTCGCCGGGAATCGTCTCGGGGTCGGGTTCATGGGTCCTCGGGCCACGGATGTGGACGCAGGTCCCCCGCGTGCAACCGACGCGCCAGCAGCCGAGCCGTCTCGCGAGGCTGCAACCTCGCTGCGGCCACTCGGAGAATCGAGACAATCCGTCGCAGCTCCATCGTCGCTGGACGTTGTCTCGCGCCCGTTCCAGCATGGAACAGGTGGACAAGTCGCCGGCGCCTGCCCCGCACAGGGTGCGGCTAGAACTCGCGCGCCCCCGGCGGGTGCCGCGGCGACCACTGGGTGGAGAGGAACGCCGCCCCCTTCGGCCCCTCCGCGGTGGTCCCCGCGCTCGCGGTCCACTGGCCTAGCGCGAGCAGGAAAAGTAATACAATGCCGCGCCACAGGCCGGCGCGGCGCGCCTCCGCGACGTGGCCCGTGAAGGCGTCCGGTCCGGTCTGCCACGCCGGCGTCCCGGGCGGCGCTTGCCCGGGCCCCTTCCCCGGCGTCCCAGCCAGCAGCGGCGTCCAGAGGAGCAGCGCGCAGGCCACGCCGAGCGCGCCGAAGTAGGGCAGGCCGCTCAAGAGCCCCGGCACCCCGAGGGACTGCAGCGGGTTGCGCGGCAGCCACCCGTGCGTGAGCAGCGGGAGGACGATCTCCGGCAGCGGGTTGTAGGCCTCGAACGGGAACCCCTGGCAGACGGCCGAGGCGAGCCCGGTCGCCAGCACCGCCGCAGCGCCGGTGCCGCCGAGCAGCGCCGCCGCGATCGGCCGTGCGTGGGCTGGGAACCGCTGCGCCCAGAGCGCCACCGAGACGGCGGCGAAGGGCACCAGCGGCGTGACGTAGCGGGGGCCCACCGTCCAGCCGCTGCGCCAGAGCGCGTGGCTGAGCTGGAAGAGGAAGTAATACCCGACCACCAGCGCGCAGAGGGCGCCGATCGCCACCGCGGGCGCGGGCGGGCTCGAGCCGGGATCGGTCCCGGTGCGCCGCCGCTCGCTGCGCGCGCCCGAGAGCAGCGAGAGACCGGCGGGGATGGCGAGCGCGCACCAGGGCGACCAGAAGAAGAGGCCGAGCGTGGGCGAGAAGAAGCCGCCCCAGAGCTTCTCCAAGGTAGGCAGCGAGACGCCCATCAGGCCCGGCGCCAGGTCGCGCGCGAAGCCCTGGTTCTCGAGGTGGTTGTAGGGCGTGGAGAAGGCCGAGCCGAAGGCGGCGCGGTGGAAGTGGAGCAGGAGCAGCGTCGGGAGGGCCGCGCCCAGGGCGGCCGCCAGCAGATCGCGCCAGGAGGGCCGCCGCAAGAAGAGCCAGCCGAGCCCGAGGATCACCGCCGCCGGAGCCGAGGTGTACTCGCACGCCACCGAGAGCGCGAGGAAGAGGCCCAGCGCGAAGCTGCGCAGGTCGCCCCGCTGCGCGACCCCTCCGGCGTCCTCGCCGGCGCGTCCCCTGACCCTGCGCGCGAACCCCGCGAGCAGCGCGAAGCCGAGCGAGAGCCCGGCCAGCTGGTGCCCGGCCGCCATCTGCCCGTAGGTGAGCGAGAGCGAGCCGAGCGCCCCCGCCAGCACCGCCGCCTGCGCCAGCGCGGGCTCCACCGAGAGCCCCTCGAGGAAGCGCCGCAGGAGGAGCCAGAAGCAGAGGGTGGGCAGGATGACGACGCACCAGCGGCACCAGAAGATGTAGTCGTCCTTCGAGGGCGCGCGGCCCAGGCGCGAGAAGGCCGCGTCCACCGCCACCACCACCGGCACCTCCAGCCAGGAGGTGGCCGGGGCCTTGGCCGCGTAGAGGCGCCCCGAGCAGTCGGGCGGCGCAGCGCGCGGGTCGTCGCACACCAGCGACTTGTCGTTGACGTAGCCCCAGGCGGAGTAGATCGGGCCGCGGTCGTCGAGGGGGCCGTCGGGCAAGCGCGCGCGGACGCCGATCGAATAGGTGTGCTCCTGCGCGAGGGCCCGCGCCGTGTAGAGGCGCACCAGCTCGTTGGGGTTGTTGATGGCTGGGAAGAAGACGAACAGCCAGCCGTAGGCCACCGCGAGCAGGAGGAAGAGCGCGCCGTCGCTGAGCACGCCGGGGCCGCGCTCGCGGTGGCGTTGGCGGTAGGCCGGGGCGTCTGGCGAGGAGCTCATGCGAACTCGAGCTCGGCCTCGGCCTGGTCGAACTGGGTCAGCGCCATCGCGCGCAGCGCCGCCGGGACGTCCTCCAGGGCGGCGGCCGCGTCGCCGAACGAGCCGCAGGAGATGCAGTCGTAGCGCAGCGAGCGGTCGAGGAAGCTGAACCAGGTGGGCTCGGTCGCCGGGAGGGCCATGCGCCATCGTAGGCCCGCCGGGTCCGGGGTCAATCAGCAAAGGGTCGACCTTCGACTCAGGCTCGGCGGTCCCAGTCCGATAGAGTGGAGCCGACGAACCCCCACCCCAGAGGAACCATGACCAACCCCCGCACCACGGCGGTCGCGCTCGCCCTTTGCGCCAGCGCAGGCATCTCGTCCGGCGCCGCCGCGTTTTCGCAGAAGGGCTCGATGGGCGGACTCGCCTCGCCGATCGGCCACGAATATCTCTGCGTCCGCGGCGCGCTCGACAGCGGCGCCGCCAGCTACAAGAACGACGGCGACCCCGCGGCGCTGGCGAAGAAGTACGCCGCCGCGCTCGACCAGCTCGACAAGGACGGCACGCTGGAGAAGATGGGCTGGTCGAAGAGCGGCCTCTCGGCCAAGGCGCAGAAGCTCTGGTACGGCTGGGGATTGCAGACCAAGCACGAGGAGGTGCTCAAGTACTCGCTCGACGCCGCTGGCAAGATGGTGGCCGGCGGGCCGAGCCTCAACGCCTTCTCGGTGGCGGTGGGACAGCGCTGGGTCGACGAGATGGGGTTCGCCACCGCCGGCGCGGTCAAGGGCTACTTCTGCTTCAACGCGGTCGCGCAGGAGCCCGAGGAGAACATGGCTGACCACTTCATGCGCCGCGGCGACGAGCAGAACAAGTCGGGCCTGGCGGCCGCGTACAACGAGGGCATCGACCGCTTCAAGGCCTACTACGCGGCCGCGGTCGCCGCGGACGACGGCCTCGTCCCGCTGCGCGATGGCACCCTCGGCGGCGGGCGCTTCTACCTCGTCAACAAGCCCTATCTGCTGCTGGGCCGCGCCATGCACCTGATGCAGGACTCCTTCAGCCCGGAGCACACCATCCGCGCCACGCCGGGCGGGAAGGACCAGAAGGCCCGCATCGTCCTCGACCCGCCGTATTACACCAAAGACAGCAGCGAGGCGGACTACCAGCAGATCGTCGACATCAAGGACTGGGACTGCGCCCCCGGCACCTACCAGCACGCGCACCCGATTTGGGGGCCGGGCTTGACCCCCGGGAACATGGACATCACCGGCGACCTGATCTGGAAGCCGTACAAGCAGCGGGATGAGACCTACAAAGCGCCGGTGGGCGACCTCAAGCCGTTCGCCAAGGCGGCGTACGACGCGACCGTCGATCTCTACCAGCGCTTCGAGGCCGACCACGCCGGCAAGCGGGTGGACGCCGGCGCGCTCAAGCAGTTCCTCGACAAGTGGATGACCCTGTCGATGACCATCAGCTACCCGGGCAAGCCGGAGAACGAGAAGCTCCACCGGCCCGCCTGCGGCGGCAAGTCGCTCGACGCGGCGGCCCGCCTGCAGAAGGAGGGTCCGCGCACCAAGGCGAAGGACGCCTGCCTCAAGTACAGCGGGCGGCTCGGCAAGGCTGGCGAGCACGACTTCAACCACGCCCCCTACTTCTGGACCGGCCCCTCGGACGTGGCGACCCAGGACGAGCCCACAATCGCGCCCACCGAGAGCGAGTTCGTCGAGAGCGAAGGGGCGAAGGGCGTCAAGAAGTAGGACCCGCCGGGCGGACGGCAGCCGGTGGCGGCGTGCTCTCTCGCCGCCCCGGCGCTACCCCTTGCTCGCCTCGGCGATCGGCCTGCGCGCCGCCTGGATGGCCGGCAGGATCCCGCCCACCAGCCCCATCGCCACCGCGAAGACGCTCGCCGTGATCGCCACCCGCGCCGAGAAGGCGAGCTGGAACTTCGTCTCGGTGAAGGTCCCGAAGTTGATCGTGGTAAACGAAAAGTTACCGAGCAGCGCCGCCAGCAGGCAGCCCACCACCGCGCCCGAGAGCGAGAGGAGCAGGCTCTCGACGACGAACGCCAGCAAGACCGAGCGCCGGGTGAACCCGAGCGCCCGCAGCGTGCCGATCTCGCGCAGCCGGGTGGCCACCTGGGTGAACATGGTGATCATCGCGCCCACCGTCGCGCCGAGCGCGAAGAAGACCGCCACCACCGAGCCGAGCGCGGTGATGAACGCCGCCAGCGTGCCGGAGCTCTCCTCGTAATACACATCCTCGCGCTTGGCCTCGAGGTTGAAGCGGGTGTCGGCGTCCACGGTGGCCTTGAGCTGCGCCAGGTCCGAGGGGCTGCGCAGCTGCACCGTCATCGAGGAGAAGCCCGGCCGGTTCATCGCCTGGCCGAGCTGCTCGACGTCGCCCCAGACCTCGCTCTCGGAGGCGCTCCCGCCCGAGGTGAAGACGCCCACCACCGACCAGTCCCGGCGCGCCTTGTGGATGCTCTGGCCCAGCTCGGCGCCCAGATACCGACCCCGCGCGCCCGACCCGATCATCACCTCGCTGGTGCCTGGCTGGGGCAGGCGGCCCGCCACCAGCTTGATGGTCTCCTTGCGGAGGAGGTCATAGCCGTCCTGGGTATAGCCGCGGAACGCCACGTTGGCCGGGCCCGACTTGTCGCTCTTCTCCAGCTGCTGGATGACGAAGAGCTCCGGCGAGGCGACGGGCTTGCCGCCCGCTTGTGCCACGCTCGGGTCGGCGGCGAACGTCTTGGCCGCCTCGCGGGAGAGCCCCGAGACCAGCTCGGAGGTGCTCCCCTTGCGCAGCAGGATGGCGTTCTTCGGCGAGCCGGTGGACTTGAGCGTCTTCTGCACGCCGCCCGCCACCATCAACACGGCGGCGAAGACGAAGACCACCAGGCCCAGGCCGAAGGCGGTCGCGAAGGCGGTGAACTTGCGCCGGAAGATGGAGCGGAAGCTGTACGAGAGCGGGATCATCGCTACTCCTGCCGCCTGAGCGCTTCGACCACGCCCAGCTGAGAGGCCGTCCAGGCAGGCCACGCAGCCGCTAGCGCGCCGAGGAGGAGTGTTACAGAAACGGTGAGCAGCGCGGTCCCGGCCGAGAAGCCCACCCCGGAGAGGAAGCCCAGGTTGCTCATGAACTTGCCGAAGCCGGTGAGCAGCGGCTTCGCCACCAGGACGCCCGCGAGCCCGCCCAGCAGGCCGAGGATGGCCCCCTCGCTGAGCGCGAGCAGCGCCACGTGCTTGGGGAGAAAGCCGATCGCCCGCATCGCGCCCAGCTCGCCGGTGCGCTCGCGCAGGCCCATCGCCAGGGTGTTGCCGAGGATCAGCGCCATGATGAGGAGGATCACCACGCTGAGCGCCTCGAGCGCCCCCAGGATCGCCGCCGAGCCGGAGACGAAGCTGAGGCGGAACGACTTCTCCGTCTCGGTGTGCGTCTCGTTGTCGGAGTTGGCGAAGAAGTCGTCGATCGCCTTGATCACCTTGGGCGAGTCGTCGGCCTTGGCCACCTTGGAGGTGATGACGCCGATCTGGTTCTTGCGCCCCTCGGGCATCGCCTCGTTGAGCCGGGCCCAGTGGAAGTACATGGTGTTCGACACCGCGGCGTCTTCGGCCTCGACGATCCCGTCCACCTTGAAGCGGTAGTCGCCCGGGTAGATGTCGCCTCTCAGCGGGACCTCGTCGCCCAGCTTGAAGCCGTACTTCTCGGCCAGCTGCTTGCCGACCAGGCAGCCGCTGCGGTCGGCCTCGAACGCCGCGCGGTCGCCGGCGAGGTAGCGGATCTCGAAGACGTCGGTGGCGGTCTTGGCGTCCACCGCGAACCGCGCGAAGAAGTTCTTCGGGTCCTTGTAGACGCCGCCGAACCAGTTGGAGAAGGTGACCGCGGTGACGCCCGGGATGTTCTTCACCTTCTCGACGTAGGCGAGCGGCAGCGGCTGGGTGATGGCGATGGCGTTGCGGGTCACCACCCGGTCGGACGACGACGCCTCGCTGTTGGCGTACCAGGCGCCCAGGATCGTCCGCAGGAAGATGAAGCAGAACGCCGCCGCCATGGTGGCGAGCACGGTGAGCGCCGAGCGGGTGCGGTTGCGCAGGAGCGCGTTGCGCAGCGCGAGGGTCCCGAGGTTCACGTGAGCAGCCCCTTGTCGAGCTTGCGCACGATCGAGGCCGCCTCCGCCGCGTGCGGGTCGTGCGTCACCATCACGATGGTCTTGCCCAGCACCTCGTTGAGCGTGGTGAGGAGCGCGAGCACCTCTTCGGCGCTCTTGCGGTCGAGGTCGCCGGTGGGCTCGTCGGCGACGATGATGGTCGGGTCGGCGACGATCGCCCGCGCGATGGCGACGCGCTGCTGCTGCCCGCCCGAGAGCTGCTTGGGCGTGTGATCGAGGCGGTCTTGGAGATTCACCAGCTTGAGCGCGGTCTCGACCCGCTGCTTGCGCTCGGCCTTCGATAAGTTGGTTAACAAGAGCGGCAGCTCGACGTTCTCGAACGCGGTCAGCACCGGCATCAGGTTGTAGAACTGGAAGATGAACCCGATGTGCCGCGAGCGCCAGGGCGCGCGCTGCGACTCGGAGAGCCGCGCGACTTCTTCGCCGGCGACTTTGAGCGACCCCGAGGTGGGCTCGTCGATGCCCGCGATCAGGTTGAGCAGCGTGCTCTTGCCCGAGCCCGACGGGCCCATCAGCGCCTCGAACGCGCCCGCCGCGATGTCGAGGTTGAGCCCGTCGAGGACCACCACCTCCTGATCGTTGCGCGCATACACTTTGCGGAGGTTGCGGATCTCGACGATCGGCCCCGACTTGGACGCTGCTTCGCTCACGGTTGCTTCTCCTTGACGTGCATTCCGGACTTGAGGTCGGCCGAGGGCCGCTGGACGACTTTCGTGCCCGGCGGCGGGCCGCTCTTCAGTGAGATGAGGCCGCCGATGGCGGGCCCGGTGACCACGTTGGCGCTGGTGACCACCTCGGCGGCGTCCACCACGAAGAGCACCTTGTGCTCGCCGCGCTCCACGATGGCGTCGGCCTGCACCGCCGGCGTGGGCGGCTGCTTCGCTTCGCCCGCCTGCAGCTCCTTGGCGAGGAAGGTCACCTTCGCGCCCATGTCGGGCAGGACATCGGTGGTCGGGTCGATGAAGGCGACCTTGACGGTGACGGTGGCCTTGGCGCGGTCGACGCGCGGCCGCACCTGGTGGACCTTGGCGCGGAAGGTCCGGCCGGCGAAGGCGTCGAGCGCGATCTCCGCCGGCATCCCGGGCTGGAGCCTGGCCACCTGCGACTCGGAGACGTCGGCCTCCACCATCAGCGAGGAGAAGTCGGCGAGCGAGGCGATGCCGCCGTTGCCGCCCGCGCTGCCGCCCACCGCGCCGAAGACGATCTCGCCGACGTCGGCCAGCTTTTGTGTAATACGTCCGGCGAAAGGGGCGCGCACGTAGCAGTTGTCGAGGTTGACGTTGGCGAGCGCCACCACCGCCCGGCTGGCGCCCACGTCGGCCTTCGAGGCGGTGAGCTGCGCCTTGGCGCCGTCGAGCCGGGCGGTGGCGGTGTCGAGCGCCGCGCCGGTGGAGACCCCCTTCTGCTGCACCAGCGTCTCGCGCTCGAAGGCCCGCTGCGCGTCCTTGAGGTCGACCTCGGACCGCACCAGCCGCGCCTCGGCCTGCCGCGCGTTGGCCTCGGCCTGGAGGAGCTGCGCGCGGTAGTCGGCGCTCTCCAGCTCGGCCAGGAGCTGGCCCGCCTTCACCTCGGTGCCGTCCTCGACCAGGATGCGCAGCACCCGGCCGCCGATGCGCGGGGCCACGTTGGCCTTGCGCTGCGGGACCACATAGCCCGTGGCCACCAGGAGCTGCTGCGCCTGGGTGGGGCTGACCAGCGCCACCGCGGTGGTCTCCACGGTGGGCACCAGCAGGCGGCCTTCGAGCGCGCCCCAGGCCCACCAGGCGAGCGCGGCCAGCACGGCGACGGTGAGCAGGCCCTTCGCCCAGCCGGGCAGGCCGCGCTTTCGGGCGCTGCGGTCGATGCGGAGCGACTTCAGCTCGTCGGTGATGTTCACGGGGGCGTCGGACACGGCGCGCACTCCTACCACGGGGTCTGGTTGGGTGGGATACCCGCAATTACCAATCGATTCGCCGCGCGTGCTAGCGGTAGTGGCCGGTGGCCTCCGGGGACAACCTTGCCCGTCGCGCTCCTCTTCGTGGTCCTCCTCGACGTGCTCTCCTGGGCGACGGTGCTGCCCGTGCTCCCCTCGTGGGCGCAGGCCCGCGGCGCAGGCCCCGAGGGCGTGGCGCTCCTCTTCGGGGCCTACGCCGGGGTGCAGCTGGTCGCCAGCCCGCTGCTCGGCAGGCTCGCCGACCGCCTCGGCGCCAGGCGTGTATTACTCTTCTGCCTCGCGGGCTCCTGCGCCTCGTTCGTCTGGCTCGCGCTGGCGCAGGGCTACCCGTCCATCCTCGCCTCGCGCCTGCTCGACGGGGCCACCGCGGGCAACCTCTCGATCGCCGCCGCCATCGCGGCCAGGCTCACCGACGGTCCTGCGCGGGCCCGCGTCTTCGGCCACCTCGGCATCGCCGCCGGCACGGGCCTCGTGCTCGGCCCGGTCCTCTGCATCGCGCTGCTCCGCTACGGCGCGGCGGCCCCGCTCTGGGGCGCGGCGGGCGTCTCGGCCGCCAGCCTGCTGCTGGCCCTCGCCCTGCCCGAGGTGCTGCCCGCCCCCCAGGCGACGGACGAGCCGCGGGCACCGGGCGCTCCGCAGGAGCCCGCGCTGCTCCTCAGCCTGCCGGCGCCCGCGCTGCGCAGCGCGCTGCTGCTCGCCCTCTTCTTCACCGCGCACCACCTCTTCTCCTCGGGTTGGAGCCTGTTCGGCTCGAGCTGGTACCAGCGCGGCCTCGTTCCGTTTGGAGCGCAAGAGGTGGCGGAGAGCTTCGCCTTGGCCGGGGTGGTCGTGGTGGCGACGCAGCTCTGGCTCTACCCGCGGGCCCTGACCCGCATCGGCGAGCGCGCCACGGTGGCGCTGGGGTTCGCGGCGGCGGCGCTGGGCTTCGCCGCGCTGCCGCTCGCCACTCCGGGGGCGTCGCTCTCCTGGGCCATCGCCGTGACCGCCCTGGGCACCGCGCTCTCCCGGCCCGCGCTGACCGCGTGGCTCTCGCGCGCGACGCCGGCCTCGCGACAGGGCGAGGTGATGGGCCTGCTCCAGTCGCTGCAGAGCGCAGCGCAGCTCGCCGGGGCGCTCTTGACGGGCGCGCTGCTCGGCCAGGGGCTCCACCGTGGCTGGGCCTGGGGGGTGGCGTCGCTGCACGCCGCGGGGCTGCTCCTGGTGCTGTGGTGGAGGGACCGTGCGGTGGGCGCGCAAGGCGCGGCGGCTGCGCGGGGCGGCGCGGAGGACGGCGCCGAGGCTGGGGAGCCAGGTTGAACCGGACGGCGCGCCTCGCGCTCCCGTGGACCCTGTGCCTCTCCCGCTTCGTCCTCGGGCCGCTCCTGGTGTGGCTCGCCGGGTCCGGGCCGCGGCCCTGGCTCTTCCTCTCGCTGTTGCTCGCGGGCCTGCTCTCGGACATCTTCGACGGCATCACCGCGCGCAAGCTGGGCGTGGCCTCGGTGGCGCTGCGGGTCTGGGACAGCCGCGCCGATCTCGTCTTCTGGCTCTGCACCGCCGCGGCCGTCTGGCGCGCCCACCCGGAGATCCTCCGCGCGCACGCCGGCTGGATCTCCGCGCTGCTCGCCAGCGAGGCGAGCACCTACCTGGTGGGCCTCTGGCGCTTCGGCAAGCCGATGAGCACCCACGCGCTCCTCGCCAAGGTGTTCGGCCTTTCGCTCTTCGCGGCGCTCACCGCGGCGCTCTCTTTCGGGGTCGCGGGGGTCCCGCTCTTCGTGTGCATTACACTTGGCCTGGCGGCCAACGCGGAGATCGTCGCCATCGCCTTCATCCTCCCGGCGTGGCAGGCGGACGTGCCCACCTGGCGGCAGGCGCTGCGCATCCGGAGGGGGCTGTCCGTGCAGAAGTCGGCGTGGTTCAACTAGGGCCTGTCCTCAAACCCCAGCCACCTCCGGCGACGGACCGGAGGTCTGCGCCGGGCAGCCTCTTCGCTGCGCTGCTCGACGTAACGCCCCCTCGCTCGACGGCCGGGCCCGGCAGGACGTTGGTCTGACGGACCGCTTCTCTACTGCGCCGGGCGCGCCCCGAGCAGGAACCGCAGCGCTCCCGGCAGCCGCCGCGCCCACGACGACTCGGTGTGCGTGTCGCCGCGTCCCACCACGTACTGGACCTGGACGTTCGGTAGCTTTCGATAACCAGCGGCGAGCGCGGCGGTCTGCGTGACGTCGTCGCTGGCCGGCCCGCTGTCGCCCGAGTCGACGTACACCCGCGCCGGCTGCACGGCGTTCGCACCCGCGGCCGCCACCAGCCCGACCAGCTCGTCGTCGTTCCACCAGGTGCTGGGGCTCATCACCCCGACCAGCCCGAAGGTGTCGGCCCGCCACAGCCCCGCATAGGCCGACGCCAGCCCGCCGAGCGACGAGCCGAGAACGCCGGTGTCGAGCCGGCCCGGGCTGGTCCGGTAGAGCCGGTCGACCTCCCCCTTGAGCTCCACCGCGACGAACGTGAGGTAATCGCGCGCGCCGCCGCCGGCGTAATCAGGATCAGAGGAGGCGGTGTATTCCCACATCCGATTGGGAGTATTGCCGATGCCGATGACGATCGCCTCGCGGACGGTGCCGTCGGCCGCGCCCGCGTCCATCGCCGGGGCCACCTGCCAGGTGACGCCGCCGAAGGACCACGCGGCGTCGAAGAGGTTCTGCCCGTCGTGCAGGTAGACCACCGGGAACCGCTCGGCGGGCTGCTCCTGGTAGGAGGGCGGCGTGTAGACCCAGATCGGCCGCGTGTTGGCGAGCCCGTTCGACCACCACTGGTCGATGCGGGTGACCGCGCCCTGGTCGTGGGTGAAGCGCGGCCAGACGTCCACCGTGCCGCCCGCGCTGACTGCGTAGTTCGGGCCCCGGCTCCAGGTCTGGTCGTCGAGCAGCGGCTTGAAGTCGAGGCGGGCGTTCCTGGCGAGCGCCCGGGTGGTGAAGACCCAGGTGTCGCTGCCCGGGCCCGCCGAGGGCAGCGCGACGCCGCGGCTCCAGGTGAGCTTCGCCGCGTCGCCGCGGAGGGCCACGATGTGGCTGCCCGCGGGGTAGTGGACGCGGACGGTGGTGGTGGCGGCGAGCTCCGCCTGCGTCTCGGCGAGGCCTTGGCCGCCGCAGTCGAGCAGCAGCACCGCCGCCGAGAGCAGGAGGAAGAGCGGGATCGGGAGCAGGCTGCGCGCGAGGAGCGAGGAGCGGCGCGGGCCGGGCAGGGCGACGGACATGGGAGTTGGGTAGCACCGGGTCCCCAGCGGCCCCATCGGGCAGGGGACCGAGTCAGGCCGTTGACGGCCGAGGCGGCGCCGCCAGCCATCGAGTCGGTCGCTCCGAGGCGCCCGCATGCGGCAGGCCCGGCAGGCGCCGACCCCGCGGCATCGTGTCGCTTGCCTGGCCGCTCGGCTTGCGCTACCTTGTCGATATTGAGATTCATTCTCAATCTCAACACGCCGCGCCTCCACCGGAGTCCCTCAAATGGCCAGCCCCTCCCGCGTCCCCCGCACCTCGCGCGCCGCCCCCGCCCCGCGCTCGTCCCGCCCCGCTGCGCAGCCAGCGCCGTTCGAGCCCCGCGCCTGCTTCTCGCTGCGCGCGCTCTCGTCGCGGCGCGCGCGGGTCCCCGCCGGCGCCGCCTTCACCGCCCTCGCCGCGCTGCTGGTCCTCGCGCCCGCGCCCGCCGCCCGCGCCGACCGCCGCTCGTTCATCCGCGCCTACGAATACGCGACGCAGCCCGAGGGCAACCTGGAGCTGGAGATCTGGAACGACCTGGCGATCCCGAGGGGCAACGCCGCCGGCATCGTCGCCACCCCGCGCGTCGAGCTGGAGGTGGGCCTCACCGACCACTGGGACATGGCGCTCTACCACGTCTTCGAGAGCAAGCTCGACGGCGACAAGCAGGGCTTCTCCCTCGACAGCTGGCGCCTGGAGACGCGCTACCGCCTGCTGGAGAAGGGCGAGCTGCCGATCGACGTGATGTTCTACCTGGAGGCCGAGCGCCCGGCCGACTTCCGCGCGCCCTGGGAGCTGGAGGAGAAGATCATCCTTGCCAAGGACCTCGGCCGCCTCGGGCTGGTGACCAACCTGGTGGCCGAGCAGAAGCTCGCCTCGGGCGACAGCGCGGGACACAAGTTCGAGATCGACGTCGGGGCCCGCTGGGAGTTCGTCCCGGCGCTGCGGGTGGGAGTGGAGTACTTCGTCACCATTGAGTCGGCGCCCGGGCAGGCGCTCGAGACCCGCCACTACCTGGGCCCGTCGGTGAGTCTCGCCACGGGCAAGGTCTGGCTGCAGCTCGGCGCGGGGTTCGGCCTGGGCGACAACGAGCAGGTCTTCGCGCGCGCCGCGCTGGGCTTCAACTTGTAGCCTCTCACCTCGCATCCCCCGGAGCCGTCGGCCGGTCGCGATCTGAAGACAGTATCTTGCAGGTGGCCGCGGTCGGGCTACGATGCTCTTCGTACGATGCCCGCCACCGAACGCCGCCAAGCCGCGCCAGGAGCGGCCCAGGACGCACCCGTCTCGATGGGCCCCCGCCGCGTGCAGCGGCGCCGGCCTCTCTGGCTTGCGTGCGGCGCGCTGGCCGCGGCGCTGATCGGCTTCGCCGCCGTCGCGCAGCAGACGCCCGAGCAGGACGCGCAGCCCGAGCCGGTGGCCGACGCTGGCGCCCGCGCCGTGCAGGGCGCGCCGATGACCGACGAGCAGATCGAGACCGCCATCGGCGCCGCCGAGGAGGCCGAGGCCGCCGCGCAGTCTGGCGCGGGCCCGCCAGAGACCGCCGCCACCGAAAAAAGCGTGGAGAGCAGCGCGGAGCTGCACCAGGTGCCGGCCGCCGCTGCCAACGCGGTGGCGCAGATCTCGCCGCTGCCGGGGCTCTCGCTGCTCAAGAAGGCCCGCCTCGGGGAGGGCGGCGTCTTCACCGCGCAGACCGCCGAGGGCAAGACCGCGCGCCTCACCCTCCACGCCGAGCTGCAGGCGCAGATGCAGAAGCTCCTCGCCACCTACAGGCCCGACGGCGCCGCGCTGGTCGCGGTCGAGCCGAAGACGGGCAGGGTGCTGGCGCTGGTCGAATACTCGGCCGACGGCAAGTCGGCGGGCATGGCCACGCGGCCGCTCTACCCGGCCGCCTCGGTGTTCAAGATCATCACGGGCGCCGCGCTGCTCGAGAAGGGCGTCTCACCCGAGACCGAGACCTGCTACCACGGCGGCATGCACGGGCTGGTCGGGAAGCTCCTGCAGGACAAGCCCCGCCTCGACCGCCGCTGCCTCTCGCTCTCGATGGCGCTCGCCAAGAGCGCCAACGTGGTCTTCGCCAAGATGGCGGTCAAGCACCTCGACGCCCGGTCGCTGCGGGAGACCGCCGAGAAGTTCCTCTTCAACCGGCCCATCTGGGCGGACCCCTCCGTCGAGACGTCCACCGCCGCCATCCCCGACAGCGGGCTCGACTTCGCCAAGAGCGCGGCCGGCTTCGGCGACGTCAAGCTCTCCCCGCTTCACGCGGCGCTGATCGCCGGCGCGGTGGGCAACGGGGGCGTCGCGCCCAACCCCACGCTGATCGACTCCCTCGACGGCGCGCAGGCGGCGCCCACGGGGAGCCGCCGGCTGCTGCGCCCCGAGACTGCGGCCGCGCTCACCGAGATGATGAAGCTCACCGTCTCGCAGGGCACCGCGACCCACTCGTTCAAGGAGCGCCGCCGGATGGTCCTCGGCGACATCGAGGTGGCCGGGAAGACCGGCTCGCTCTCGAGCCACAAGAAGCCGTTCAAGGACTACTCCTGGTTCGTCGGGTTCGCGCCCGCCGCCGACCCGCAGATCGCGGTGGCTGCCGTGGTGGTCAACGGCCTCAAGTGGAAGATCCACGCGCCGTACGTGGCCCGCGAAGCGCTGCGGGTCTACCTGATGGGCGGCCAGCTGGGCACGCCGCCGGCAGCGCGCGCGGTCAAGCACAAGAAGCGCCCGGCGCGGCGAAGGTAGCTCCCCTGTTGGTGCGTCGTACTGTTGTTGTGCACGCGCGGAGGGCTCTCCGCACGGCGTGTGCGAGCGGCCGCCCACCCAGGAGGTCGCGGTCAACCGCGCCCCGCGCTGCCAGGGGCGGCCCTCCCTGAAGCGCCGCCCGGAAGGGTTTTGGTTGGCGCGGCGCGCCGTTCCCGAGTAGAAACGCGCCTGCTGATATGACCTCCCGCCAAGTCGTCCTGTACTCGCGCCCAGGTTGTCACCTCTGCGAGGACGCCAAGGCGGTCCTCGCGCAGACCCGCGCGCGGGTGGCGTTCGACCTGCAGGAGATCGACATCAGCAGCGATCCGGAGCTCTTCGAAGAGCTCAAGTGGGACATCCCGGTGATCGAGATCGACGGCCGCACTGCGTTCAAGCTGCGCGTCGCGCCCGAAGCCCTTCTGGAGCGCCTACAGCGATGAGCGAACTTCCGCAGTCAGACAGGCCCGTCCCGCCCGAGTCGCTCGCGACCACGGTCTCCGCTTCCGCCCCGGGCAGCGGCCCCGTCGCGGCCGCCTCCGCCGATGCCGGGCCCACCGACGCCGTGCCCACCGACGCCGTGGCCACCGACGCCGTGCCCGCTGCCGGCTCGGTGATCAACCCAGTCGGTGCGCTCGCCGAGAAGCTCGACTCGAAGGCCTACTCGGGCATCCCGCTGGAGAACCGGCGCAACTGGGTGGTGCCGAAGTGGCTGAAGGAGGCGTTCGTCGCCTTCTCTGCGCTCTGCGTCCTGACGGTGGTGGCGAGCAAGGCCAACCAGCACTGGGGCGGCGCGCTCGAGCGGGCCAAGGCGGCGGTCGACGCCGATGACCTCGACGGCAGCCTCGCGCCCCAGTTCAAGCTGCCGCTGCGCGGTGGCGGCGAGATCTCGAGCGACCAGCTCAAGGGAAAGCTGACGCTGGTGAACTTCTGGGCCTCCTGGTGCGCGCCGTGCCGCGAGGAGGAGCCCAGCCTCGACCAGCTGTCCAAGGCGTTCGACCCCGGCTCGCTGCAGGTCGTCGCCATCTCGGTGGACGACGCGTGGGACCCGATCGAGAAGTACTTCGCCGGCCGCAAGCCCGCCTACAGCGTGCTCTGGGACGAGGGTGGCAAGACCTCGCTGAAGTTCGGGACCAGCAAGTTCCCCGAGAGCTACCTCGTGGACGCCAGCGGGAAGCAGCGGGTCAAGTTCGTCGGGCCGCGCAACTGGATGGAGCCGTCGATGTTCGCCCTCCTGGCGGAGCTGGGCGCCAGGCGCGCGAGCGGGCCGAAGAGCAACTGAGGCGCTACCTCCTGCCCCCCAGAAGGGCCAGCGACGCCACCGCCGCCACCGCCGCACACAACAGCCCCGCATACGCCCCCGGCTCCGCGGTCGAGAGCGGCAAGGCGATCATCTTGCCCGCCACCCGCTGCGTCCGCACGTCGGTCACCGCGCGCACGAACCAGAGGCAGTAGCCCGCGTTGATCGCCGCCGCCACCACCTGCGCGAGCGCGAGCGGCCGCCCGAGCTTGCCCGACGCGAGCCGCGCGCGCAGGTAGACCAGCACCGGCACGCCCGCGGCCAGCACCGCCGCCGGCACCGCGGCGAAGAGGCCGATGACCTCCTCGTCGAGCTTCGTCCAGCGCCACGGCATCGCCATCGTCAAGAGCATCAGCAGCGACGCGCCCGCGGCCACCCGGTCGGCGGGGGGCAGCGTGCGGAAGAAGACGCCGAGGTCGTCGAGCGACCTGCGGGCCTCGGCGAGCGGGTCGGGCGGACCCTCCTCCACCGCGTCGTTCAGGTAGGTGCCCTTTGGCGCCGAGAACACGGGCTCGGGCGCGGCCTCGGCGGTCTGCTTCGCCGCGTCCCAGGTGCCGCGCAGGCGGGCGGGCCGCAGCGACGCGCGGGGGGGCTCGATCGGTGCCGCCGGATCCACCTCGGTG